>JACABE010000019.1:40296-74948 GCA_013377005.1 Bacteroidota bacterium | reverse complement strand
TCAAAAAAAACTCAATTGAAGACTTTTGTTAATTCTATTTATAGAGGAAATATACGATGTAAAAAACCTAAATACTATCAATTGACAAGTTCGGATTTTGCCCAACTCAATTATTTTTTTATGAAACAACTACTTGCATTTATAAGTAGTCATAATACAACAAACTATCCGACTATTTGTATTTTCAAGTAGTCATCCTGCAATTATTAAAAAAACAAGAATAACTTATTTAGCCAGATTGTTATGGGATAAGATAATCCGAAAAGAAAAGCCGCTTTATCATTAATTGAGACGGCTTTTCTTAAAAAAAGGGAAGATAATATTTATTGATTACATTGATGTTCTCCACCATTTCCATGATGGTTGCAACCAATGCCAGAATCGGTAATAATACCTTTAATATAAGCATCAATAACCAAACTTGTATCACCTGAACAACCTCTTATCACTTCAATACCCTGCATGTTTAACACATTCATGGCACCTTCACCCATATTGCCAGCTAACATAATGCTGATACCTTTTTCTTTTAATATCGAAGAAATATTCGATTTGCATCCACAACCTTGTGGTGAAGGTAGTAATTCTGTATTAGTAATTTTACCTTCATTAATAGTAAAAATTGAATACATTTCACAATGTCCGAAATGATCGTCCACAATGTGTCCTTTTGTTGGAATTGCTATTTTCATTTTGTTTTTTCAGAAAGTGATTATACTTTTTCTAACCCTTGTCTTAAATCTTCAATAATATCATTTGCATCTTCAATTCCTACAGCAAACCTGATTAAATCATCAGTAATTCCAGCTTTTAATTTACCTTCTTTGCTTACTTTTGAATGAGTCATCGAAGCAGGATGTTGTATTAATGTTTCTACTCCACCCAAAGAAACAGCCAATAATGCTAAATGAACGTTATCCATTAATTTTTTAGCACCTTCAAAACCATCTTTCAAACCAAAACTAATCATGGAACCATTCCCTGTCATTTGACGTTTGCCTAATTCATATTGTGGATGCGATTTTAATCCGGGATATTTTATCCAGGCTACCTTAGGATGATTTTCTAAGAATTCAGCTATTTTATCCGCATTTTCTGATGCTCTGTCAATACGAATTCCAAGGGTTTTAACACCTCTTAATACCATAAATGCCTGATGAGGATCCATATTGCAACCCAAGCTTATCATCATTGCACGAAGTTTTTTGTAAATAGTTTCTTCTTTTGCAATTACAATACCAGCTACAATATCAGCGTGTCCGTTGATGAATTTTGTCATTGAGTGAAATACGATATCAGCACCTAAATCCAATGGCATTTGCAAATAAGGACTGCAAAAAGTATTGTCAATTACCAACAACGCACCATGTTTGTGAGCTATTTCTGCACAAGCCTTAATATCGCTAATATCCATGGTAGGATTGGCTGGTGTTTCAATAAATAAAACTTTAGTATTGGGTTTAAAAGCTTTTTCAATCTGACTTGCATCGGTGGTATTGATATAAGTACTTTCAACACCATATTTAACGTAATGGTTTTCCATAATAGCTCTGGAAGGGCCATAAACAGCATCGGTACTTACCATGTGGTCACCCGAAGCCAATAATGCTTGATAAATAACATTTACGGCAGCCATACCTGAACTTACAGCAATGCCACCAAACCCGTTTTCCAACGTTGCAATCTGGCGTTCTAATGCATCTATAGTAGGATTACCTATACGGGTATAAATATATCCGTTGCTTTCACCTGCAAAACATTTTGCGCCATCTTCAGCACTTTTAAATGCAAAAGTTGAGGTTTGATAAATTGGTATTGTTGCTGAACCAAATTGGTCATCAATTTCTCCAGCATGGATTAATTTGGTGTTGAAACCTGATTTTTCGGTATTCATTTTGTTTGATTTAAATTTGTTAATTCATTATTATTATAAGTTGTGCAATTTAGGCACTTTTTATGATTTTCAATTCCTTCTATAAGTTTAAAACATTTTTTGCATTTATACCATTCTTTTTCAAATGCTATATTGCCACCTTCAATTTCTATGGATTGACATTCAACAAAAGCTTTGGCGATTTTTTTCAAGGCATTGTTGTATACTCTTGTAAATGTTGGTCTCGAAACATCCATTTTTTTTGCAGCAATATCCTGAGATAAACCTTCGTAGTTTACCAATTTAAAACTTTCATATTCATCAAATTGTAAATTCACACTTCCATCTTCACAAAAATGCATCCCGAATGGTTTAAAGCCATTCATCATGGGTGGATTGCAAATTTTACGACTTTTGAATGGGCGTGGCATATAAAATATTTTTTGCAAAAGTAATGAACTCACGTTCATAAAACAAATAAATAGCATTAAATTTGAAAAAAAATATGAATATTGAAGAAAGAATTACTAAATCCAAAACACGTCAATTTAAAGTGATAATTCCAGGTGTTTTAAACGCACTTAAAACATAGTTTGGAAGTAATGCAATGGATGGAAAAAGTAGCTTAGATTAAAGTTACTAGATTTACAGGTCAGAGAGTTGTAAATGTTTCTTCAGAAAAATTAACTTCAAGTATGTAGTTTCTTATGAAGCCATTGATAACAATAATAAATCTTTGAAAATAGACTTATCTTAATTTGTAAAAAATTTAAGTTTACCTATTCTCAATACTAAATATGTCAAATCCGTTTTCTTTAATAGTTTGCAGTGCATGCTGATTTTGCATTACATTACCGCCCCAGTTGTTAAAATCCCAATTGTGTGGAGTTTTAAACCAACTGTCAATAGCCATATTCAGTTTAATTGTAGTTGTATTGTCTTTATTAATTTGTAAAGCCGACAATGGTAATGTTACTTTAAAATAGTTTTGAACAAAGCTTGTAATAGTATTAACATCATAATTGATGGTATCTGTATATATTTGTCCTATTCCAAGATGAAAATTAAAAGGCTTTAATGTACCTTGTAAATCTACCCATTTCCCATTCATCATCATATAATGATAACCTCCACCTAATATATCTGGCCAAGCCATGTTTGATTCAGGTGGATTTACAAAAGTATTAGATTGATTTTTTTGTTCATTTAAGCCGAAAATAAATGAAATAGAATCATAAATGCCACTAGGGATAGGGTCATAAATATTCCATGTTAGTGTAGATAGTATTTTTACATCAACATAATGGATTGCAGTAAGATCATCAATAGGAAAAACTACTCCATTACGAGGACGTAGTTTTACGTCAGAAATAAAATACATTAAATCAGTAAGCTGATAATGATTTCCTGCTTCGTTTACATAAATATTAGAATTAAGCTGTAATGTTTGATTTTCAACGGTATGAGTGAACTCAATTTTGAGTTTACCTGTCTCAATAGCAGGATTTTGAGTTTCAGGTGTATTCTCTTTTTTACAATTAGAAAATATTATTAAAACTAAAATGCAAATAAATAATTTATTTTTCATTCAATACTAGCTTTGTATATCTAAATTCATTCACAAATAACTTTCAAGCGTTTGGTTTTCAAGATAATTTTTAAATTCATCTGATAGTTTACTAATAATTCCTCCCATAAGACATTTATCGAAAGGACAAACAGTGTGATTTATCGGACAACCAGTATTAGTTATAGCTCCTTCGAGGGATTGATAAATATCCAGCAATGTGATTTCTGCAGGTTTTCTGTTCAAAATAAATCCTCCTGAAGGGCCACGGGTAGATTTTACATAATTATCTTTAACCAATCTTTGCATAACTTTAGCAAGATGATTTCTGGATGAACCTGTAATTTCTGCAATCTTATTTACATTTATTATTTGTTCAGATCTTCCAATTAAAATCATTGCATGAATTGCCAAAGAAGCAGCTTCAGATAATTGTATTACTCTAGCCATTATATTAATATTTAATGTGTAAAATTAAGATTATTTCAAATAAAATCAATTTAATATTTAGATAAAAAAAAAGGCTTCTTTGTCAGAAGCCTTTTTAAAATATCATATAATAAAATCTTACATGTGATTAAATTTTCTCATCAATTTAGACTTTAAGTTACTCGCTTTATTTTTGTGAATAATAGATTTTTGAGCTACTTTATCAATTAATGAAACCATTACTGGTAATTTTTCAGCAACAACAGCTTTATCAGTTAATTCTCTAAATGCTTTTAAAGCATTACGCATAGTTTTAGCATAATATCTATTATGAATTCTTTTAGTTTCATTTGATCTGATGCGTTTTAATGCTGATTTATGATTAGCCATTTTTTTTGTTTTTATTATTAAATAAAGTAGTCCGTAGGGGATTCGAACCCCTGATTTCTAGGATGAAAACCTAGCGTCCTGGGCCAGCTAGACGAACGGACCATGTTTTCCATTAATTTGGGAGTGCAAAATTAGAATATTTTTTTATATCTACAAACATTTTTTTGTATTTTTCTTTAAAAACAATAAATATTTTTATTAAAATTTGATTTATAGATATATACAATAATTTTTATTTTCTGATTTTTTCAGCAACAGCTACTCCATCTAAAGCTGATGAAATAATTCCCCCTGCATAACCTGCTCCTTCTCCACAAGGATAAAGATTTTTAATTTGAATGTGTTGCAATGTTTCGGGATTACGAGGAATTCTTACAGGAGATGAAGTGCGGGATTCAACACCGACAATATTAGCTTCTTGAGTTAAATAGCCCTTCATTTTATCATCAAATACCACAAAAGCTTGTTGTAATCTTTTAGCTATAAAGGAAGGTAAAATTTCGTGAACTGATGCTGAAACTAAACCCGGAACATAGGATGATGAATTAAGATTAGCAGAGACTTTTGAATTAATAAAATCTGTCATTCTTTGTGCTGGGGCAATTTGTCCGTTGCCTGATACATTGAAAGCAGCTTTTTCTATATCTTCCTGAAATTTCAATCCTGCTAATGCTCCATGGGATTGGTAAGCTTGCAAATCTGATAGTTCAACTGAAACAACCATTCCTGCATTGGCATAAGGTGAATTTCTTCGTGAATTAGACATGCCATTTACAACAATTTGTCCTTCTTCTGTGGCTGCTGGAACTATAATTCCTCCTGGACACATACAGAATGAAAATACACCTTTTCCTTCTACTTGCGTGACTAATTGATAGGTAGCTGCAGGTAAAAACTGCCCCCTTGACTTGCTATGGTATTGTATAGAATCAATAATTTGTTGAGGATGCTCTATTCTAATACCTAGCGCAAATGGTTTAGCTTCAATAAGAATTTCCTTTGAGTTCAATAGTTCATAGATATCTCTGGCTGAATGACCTGTAGCAAGTATTACTGATTTTCCTTCGTAAATACTACCTGACTGGTCGATTACACCTTTGATATTACTATCTTTTATAAGAAAATCAACTATTTTTCTCTCAAAATAAAATTCACCACCATGGTTTATTATAGTTTCTCTGATATTTGAAATAATTGATGGTAATTTATCGGTACCAATATGTGGATGAGCATCAATTAGAATATCACAAGAAGCTCCATGTGAAACCAACTTCTGCAATATGTCATTTAAGTCGCCTCTTTTTGTTGAACGGGTATATAATTTGCCGTCAGAATAAGTGCCTGCACCGCCTTCACCAAAACAATAATTTGAATCGGGATTTACTTTTTGTTCACGATTTAAATCGGCAATATCATATTTTCTTAAGTGGATATCTTTTCCTCTTTCAATTATGATAGGCTTAAGTCCTAATTCTAAAAGTCTTAAGGCTGCAAATAATCCAGCAGGTCCTGAACCAACGATTATTATTGGATCAGCATTTTGGACATATTTATATTTATTCTCACTGCTTATTTCTTCGGTTGGATGCGACTCTAGAGTATAAACTTTTACCTTTAAACGAATTAATACTTTAGCTTTTCGGGCATCAATAGAACGTTTAAGAATGCTAATAAAGTTTATTTTTTCTCTGGGAATTCTAATGGCTTGTGCCACTGCTTTTTCTAACGAATTATATATGTTTACCTGTTCAGGTAATAGTGCTATTTCGATTTCTTTTATCATAATAAGCTGAAAGTTTGTAAATTTAAAAAGTTCATAAAGTGAAAATTTGGGTAATAAAAATTGAGCTTGAAAAATTAAATAAAGTTTTAATTTTCATTATAAACTTTATAAACTCTCAACTTTATGAAATGATTTATTCAAAGGTAAGTGAAAATTGAAACATTTTTGAATTAAGTCTTTGGATACCATCGGTATATAAATTGTTTTCGCGAATCAATAAATCAGTAATTCCATAAGACATTTTAAGCTCTGTACCTAATTTAAAATAAACCAGATAAAAGTCGAATCCAACGCCAATTTCAAGTAATACATCTGATCTTTTAAGCTTAATAACAATTTGATCATCCTCTGATTTTTTCTTTGCCTGTGAAGCTAAATCTAAGCAATATTTTGCACCACCTAGCACATAAGCTCTTACATTTGTCATACGTTGAGAGCGTAGCTTTAATTCTAGCGGGAATTCTATATACGTTGATTCAACTTTTTTCTCAACACTGGAAATAATAAGGTTATTAAATTTGACAAAATAATTAAGAGATCTTTCTCCAAAAGATAAAGATGGAATAAAGCGAAGATTCATGTATTCATTTAAGCGCAAATCGGCAACAATTCCAATGTTAAAACCCATTTTGGGTGTAGATTCAATGCCATAAAGAGTATCAAGTGGGCGTAAACTTTCAATAGGTTTGACAACAAAATTCATTTGATTAAGACCCAGCAAAAAGCCAAAATGATAAGATTTTAAATCATAGTTTCTGTTATTTGGGATACGAACACGTTGTGCATTAACTTGTGTATAAGCTATACAGCAAATTAATAATACAATGATATAAATCGCTTTTTTTAGAAATCCCATGTTTTAATTTTTTTTGTAAATTGCAATAACGAAATAAGTAATGTTTTATTTTGTACCAGAATATATACTCGCAATTCCAAATGTTAACAAATTAACTTGCAATTCTTTAAATCCAATTTCTTTTAATAGTATTATAAAATTCTCTCTTTCTGGAAATTTGCTCACAGAATCAGGAAGATACATATAGGCATTATTGTTTTTTGAAACTAATTTACCAACAAATGGTAATATTCTCTTGAAATAAAATCCATATAATTGTTTTATAGGAAATTGTGTCGGTTTTGAAAACTCAAGTATAACTACTTTTCCGTTTGGTTTTAACACTCTGTGCATTTCGGTTAAACCTTGTTTTAGATCTTCAAAATTTCTAACCCCAAAAGCAACCATGCAAGCATCGAAACAATCGTTTTCGAATGGTATATTTTCAGCATCAGCATTAACTAATTGAATGATAGAATCTTTATTTTTATCAACTATTTTCTCTTGTCCAATTTTCAGCATTTCTTCCGAAATATCAATTCCGATAATTTGATTAGGTTTAAGAGTGGTAGCTTGTATAGCAAGATCTGCCGTTCCTGTGGCAACATCTAATATTGATTCAGGATGATAAGGTTTTAATATTGAAATTACTTTTTTACGCCATAAATAATCAATGTTCATGGATAAAAAGTGGTTCAAAAAGTCATAACGGTTTGCTATGCTATTGAACATATTTCTTACATATTCCTTTTTTCCTGTGTTTACAAAATTTTCTAAATCTTTCAATTGAATAATTATTGCTTTAATGATTTTAGTTCAGCAAATAATTGCTTTTTATCAATTGGCACTACGCCAAGTTCTTCGCATACCAATCCTCCTGCTAAATTAGATATAAAAGCTATATCATAAGCCTTCATATCCAAAGCCAGACAAATAGCTGCTGTGCTGATTACAGTATCTCCGGCACCAGAAACATCAGCTATAGTGCGAATGTGTGCAGGAATAATTTCATTTATTCTGCCTCTGTCGCGTGAATTGCAGCTTAAGTAAATACCTTTTTCTGATAATGTTGTAAGTGCAATTCTTACGTTATGCTTTTCCAATAAAAGATTTACAGCAGCAGAAAGTTCTGTTATCGATTCTACATCAAATTCTAATTTTAAACCTTCTTTTAATTCTTTTAGATTGGGTTTGAATAGACTTACATTTTTATATAAATGGAAATTCCTTTTCTTAGGATCAACGGCTATAGGTATGTTGAGTTCATTGAAAATTGGAATTAGTTTTTCAATTAAAGTTGAGGTAATTACACCTTTATCATAATCCTGAAAAATAACACTACCAATTTTGTTTGTAGCAATTATTTTTTGAATTAAATTTATAAAAATTTCATTGTCAGAATCATTTAAATTGTCAGTTATTTCTTCATCAACTCTAAGCATTTGAGCGTTATTGCCAATAATTCTGAATTTAGTGGTTGTAATTCTGTTTTTGCTTCGCAAAATGCCAATATCAGAGATTTTATTATCGTGCAACAAGTCAATAAACTCGGCTCCTTTAATATCGTCGCCTATAACCGAACAAAGAATAGGTTCGGCTCCCAATGCCTGAACATTTAATGCACAATTGGCAGCACCTCCCAATCTGTTTTCGCGATTATTAACAACAACAACAGGAACTGGTGCTTCTGGCGAAATTCTGTCGACTTTTCCCCATAAATAGGAATCGAGCATCACATCGCCAATTATCAATACTTTTACTGAATTAAATGATTTGGATAAATTTTCAAAATTAATGTTTGAAAGCATTTTTTAAAGTTTAAGTTAAAGAGCAAAAGTATAAAAATATTTTAAACTACCTTGTTTTATTACAGAAAAATAGAATTGATTTTGAAAAATAGAATTTTTTATGAGTAGATTACAGTTTGTTTTTCAGATATATAATTGGTTTTATACTTCTTTTATTAACCACCTATTTGTAACTCATAAAACAATCTGTTTTTTTCTTCATTTATTGACGCAATCTTTGTAATTTTGATGCAATAATTAAAATTTGAGTAGGCTACAACTTAATAAAACTTCAATATGCAATCTGGTATATGCAATTTAAATTTAATTCCCGTTCGTAAATTGGCGGATCACACTTCAGAGATGATTACTCAATTGTTATTTGGTGAAACCTTTGATATATTGAAGCAAGAAGGCTCCTGGGTTCAGGTACAATTGCATTACGATAGTTATATTGGCTGGATTCAACATCGACAATATCTTGCTTTTGATAAATCGGAAATTGATTCAATAAATGCAAAGCCTAAAGTTTTGATCAGCGATTTGCTTTCGTCAGTTACTGAAAAGTCTACCGGAAATACGTTTGCTTTATTAATGGGAAGTACAATTTCTATTTCTTCAGCTAACCAATTTAATTTTGCTGATGAAATTTATACGTTTAATGGACATTATTTAGAGCCTGTTCCCGAAAAAGAAACTATTATTAAATATGCCGAAAAATATTTAGGTTCTCCTTATTTGTGGGGCGGACGTACCCATTTTGGTATTGATTGTTCGGGATTTACTCAAATGGTATATAAATTAGCCGGTTATAGTTTGCCCAGAGATGCATCTCAGCAAGCTATTTTAGGCGAAACGCTTAGTTTTTTGGCTGAAGCAGAATCCGGTGATTTGTTGTTTTTTGATAATCCTGAAGGCGATATTGTTCATGTGGGCATGCTATATGATGCAAACAAAATTATACATGCTTCGGGTAATGTTCGTATTGATACTATTGATCATCAGGGAATTTATAATGATGAACTGCAAAAATACACCCACCAACTGAGATTGATTAAAAAAATGGTGTAGCTGGCAGAGTAAGAATTAATAAGGCCTGCCGACGCTGCTTTTTGTATTTCTGCCTTTGCCTGATATGCAAATGATGAAGAAAACTTATTTTTGATTAAAAAACCCGAGTTACAGATAAAGAAGATGGAGGTTATAAGGGAGGGGGTATGCTAAATAAGAATGTTTTTTGGTGTTTTATCTTTTAAAATAATACATTGCTTGGAGCAAGGTGTTGTTAACAGCAGATTTTTTTAATCGAAATTTGTAATTAATTTAAGAGAATTCATGTAGTCGGTGTCAAACCTTATTACTCTAAAAACTGTTTTTGAAAAGCATAGTAAATCTCGAAAATTTCCATTTGGCATAAGTTCGTCAAGATTATATTTTCCGTTTATTTTGTTTCTGAATTTCACCACATCAAAAGCATCTCCGTCCTTGACATCAAGGGAAAATAGAAAGTGCTTTTTTGAAATGTATTCTATAATATTGTCAAGATTTGAAATAGGAATAACAGGTTCGTTTTTGTAATCATATTTTTTAAGTGTTAGTATTTTCATTGCTCTGAGTTCATACTCACCCTGAATATAGTTTAAATAAGTGTCATTTCTTAAAACCACATATCCGTCAATTAAATAGTCATTACACTGTTTAATTAAGGTCCAATCATTATTATATGACAAAACAACACCACTTATATTCTTCTTTTCACCATTTAAAGTAAAGGTAAGAAATTTACCAACCAAATCTTTTTTCATATCTTGCTTAATTTACTGCTAACTTTATATGTACTTTTTAAAATATTTTAGATGTATAAATTCACCGCAAATATAATGTATTTCCCTCAAAAACCAATAAAAACCCGCTACCCTCACTTTCTACTTTAACCTTCCTACTTTACCCTTCTTCCAACTCTTCCACAAACGCCCCATTTTTCAACACATTGTAAAACGGCTGATGCAGCATTGTACATTCCGTTTCCCATTTATTGGCTTTCCACTCCGAGTTTGACGAATCGAAAATGATAACTTTAGCATCAAACACCTTTAAAACATCCGAAATACTAAGTTTTACGTTTTTTGAAAGAATCAGATAATCCAGCTTTATTCTAACAGCCATGCAGCTATTTCGCTGCCATTTGCTCACAAAAGCCATCCTCCGGTTCATAAACTGGATAAACTCCTGCTGTTTGATCAGCAATAAATCTTCGCTGTTGAAATTCTCTGTTAGGTTAGCAAAGCATTGAGTTGTAATTCCGCATTTAGTATGATTGTTCTGAATATGAAACCCAAATTTATTTGCATCTTTTGCCAAACTACTATCAGTAATAATTACCTGTTTGCTGCCATTAATAAATTCGTAAGCCGAAGTTTTGGGGACAGCGTACACAATAAATTTCTGTTGCCGTGCATGCTGATACGATTTAAACGTAAAAGAAGTAAACAGCATGAATAGCGATGTTAAAGCAATAAAAGCATAATGCTTTGCTTTTTTGAAATACAACAGCATCAATGCAAAAATAATGATGTAAATCAATACGGTTTCCAGTAGATTAATATCAATGCCTCTACTCACAGAATAAGGCAAACCTTCGATAAAACCAATGCTTTTGTTCATACCCATTACCAGATATACCAATATTTTAGCCGAAATAGTAGAAACATAAGGAATAAACGAAACCAATATCACAAAAATACCTGCATACATAACCACACCGGCAAAAATAAACACCACCACATTCGTCAGCAAAAAATAATTAGGAAACTGATGAAAATATAATATCGACAAAGGAGTTGTAATCAACTGAGCCGAAAGCGAAACAGCTGTGGTTTGCCAAAGTTTATCAAGCAAATAATTTTTGGGAGCAAATAGCTTCGTAATTGCATCATTTATTAAAACAATGCCTCCAACAGCTAGATAAGAAAGCTGAAAGCCAACGTCAGCAATCAGAAAAGGATTAAAAACAAGAATAAAAAAAGCCGAAGCAAGCAATATATTAAGCGTATCAGCATCTCTACGCAGGCTTTTCCCGATAATGATAAACGAAATCATTGCAGCAGCTCTTATCACCGAAGGCGACATACCTGTAAGCATAGCATAAAACCATATTGCAAAAAGCATGAGCAAGGCTTTGGCAAGTTTGCCATGCTTAATTTTATCCAAAAACGACAATAATAAAGAAAGCGATATAAATATCAAACCTACATGCATACCCGAAACTGATAACACATGTATAGCACCACTTCCGGAATATTCTTTGATAAGCTCAGGGTCAATTTTATCGGTTTGTCCCAACAGAATGGCAGAAGTTACAGCATATTCCTGCCCTGTAACATTATTTTCCTCAAAAATATGCAATAGCTTATCTCGGAGCGAAGTAGCAAAAGCTTTCAGCGGATTGCCATTTCCGGAAGATAATTTTATCCATTTATCATGCTTCAAATAACTTTGGTGAAATACGTTTTTATTGGCAAGATATCGTTTATAATCAAATTCTGAAGGGTTTTGCGGAGGTTTTATTTCGTTAGGTATTGAATTAATAAGCAGCAAATCGCCATATTGCAAACTACGCGAAATGCTATCGTTTTGAAAATAGATTACCATGTTACCATTGCAGTTTTCCCATTTATTTTGTTGCATCGATTGGGTAACTTGTACAATAGCTTTTACTGAATTAGTTTTTATTTCGGCAGGCTCTGTTACTTTTACTATATATAAACCATTATTGGACACTAGTTTGTTGAAATGCAGAGATTGATTGCTTTCGTTGTGAATGATACACAATGAAAAACCTGAAGTAAATAAAAATAAAGTGATTAAAGAACCGGGTAGCCATCTGTATTTATAGCTGGCAAAACGATTGCTAAGAAATATGCTTATTGTTGTTATGCTGAAAAGAAATGCAATCCAAATAAACGGAATTGAACTTGAATCAGGAATATTCATAGCCGCTATAATCCCAATGCTGAATGGAAGTAAAATTTTAACAAAGGGGTATTGTTTCCAGTTCATTTTTAAAAGTAATTCAGACAACTAAAATACAAAAATTCTCTTAAAAACATAAAAAAAGTGAAATACTTCTTTACAAAGAAGTATTTCACTTTTTTTATAAATGCAACAAATTAATTAATTTGTGCAACAAACAATATTATAAGTATCAGTAGCAATAACTAATTCTTCATTGGTAGTTACTATCATTACTTTTACTTTTGAGTTTTCTTTTGTGATAACTGCGTCAACACCTCTTAAACCTTTGTTTTTTACTTCATCAAAATCAATACCTAGGAATTCCATGTCTTTACATATACCTTTTCTGGTTACACAAGCATTTTCGCCAATTCCACCAGTAAAAATAACAAGGTCAACACCACCCATTGCTGCAGCATAAGCGCCAATATATTTTTTAACTCTGTAATCGTACATATCCAGGGCTATTTGGGCTCTTTCATTTCCTTTTTCGGCAGCATTTTCAATATCTCTCATATCGAATGAAACGCCTGAAACACCTAACATACCACTTTTCTTGTTGAAAAGATCATTGGTTTCTTTCATGCTTAAATCTTCTTTTTCAGCTAAGAAAAGCGTAATGCCCAAATCAATATCACCACAGCGGGTTCCCATCAATAAACCTTCGATAGGTGTAAATCCCATAGAAGTATCTACAGATTTCCCTTTTTTGATAGCAGCTACAGAAGCACCATTGCCAAGGTGACAGGTAATAATATTTATATTTTCAATGTTTAACCCTAAAATATCACAAGCTTTTTGTGCCACAAATTTATGACTGGTTCCATGGAAACCATATCTGCGAATACGATATTTTTCGTAATATTCATAAGGAATACCATACAAATAAGCATGTGGTTCCATGCTTTGGTGGAATGAAGTATCAAAAACTGCCACTTGAGGAACCTTTGGTAAAATAGCATCTATTGAGGTTATTCCTTTTAAGTTTGCAGGATTGTGAAGCGGTGCCAACTCAATACATTTTTCAATATCTTTTTTAACTGAGTCGTTTACACGAACACTAGTCTTGAAGTTTTCACCACCATGTGCAACTCTGTGACCAACAGCAAATATTTCATTTTCATCTTTAATAACACCATGAACAGGATCTTTTAATGTGCTTAAAATAAGATTGATGCCTACCTGATGATCGGGTACATTTTTCGTAAGTTTAAATTTATCTTTATTTTTTGCTTGATGACTGAATTCGGCATTTTCCATACCGATTCTCTCTAATAGTCCTTTTGCTAATAAATCTGCATTGTTCGACATATCGATCAATTGGTATTTTATTGAAGAACTGCCGCAATTTAAAACTAAGATTTTCATGGTGTTGAAATTGTATGAGGGTTAAATTATTATTTTTCAAAAGTATTAAATTCCTATCAGATAATGAAAGAAAAAAGCATAAAAAAACGAATATCTTTTGGATATTCGTTTTCAGAGGAATAACTATTTTTTAGATTCTGAACTTTTTTTCTCAGCATCCTGTGAACAAGCTTTAATTGGTTTTTTGTCTTTGGATGAAAGGTTGGTTGTGAATCCAATCTTTTCTATAGCAGAGATTATTTTTTCTCGATCGGTTGTATTTCCATCAAAGTTAATAGTAACCAATTTAGTTGATAAATTGACAAATACGCTGGAAACACCAGCTTCTTTTTTTATTTCTTTTTCTATTAATTCTTTACCTTTCACATCCTGAAAATTTACTTTGACGTTAAATTCAACAATACTTGCTTTCTTTTTCGCTTGAGCAAAAGTTGAATATGAAGGTAAACTAATCGTTAGCATCACTATACATGTGATTAAAATTTTAATTGGTTTCATGATTTTCTTTTTTTTATTTGGAACAAAGATAAGATTAAATATTCAAATTATCAATTACTATTATTTATAGATTGCTTTTTTTGGTCGTTAAAGTATTATAAATCAAATTTATAATGGATTTTGTGTGTATCGTATTTACAGGGAAATTCTATTAAAATACAAAGAGAAAAAATATTTGAATATTTCTAATAATTTAATTAGAAAAGCATCAAGTCTTTTTAAGTATTCTCTTTTTCTTTTTGGTTTTAGGTTTCATTACTGAAAAACCAAAACCACCCAAAAAATTGCCAACGTTAAAATATTTTCCATGCGAATAACATATTAGCTTGGCTTTTTCCATATCAAATGCTTGTGTTTCGGGATTAAGAAATTTAGGATCAACATTTATAGCAACTACTTCTGCTATAAACATATCGTGTGAACCTAATGATTTGATTTCCTTTACTACGCATTCAATATTAACCGGAGATTCACCAATTAAAGGAGATTTTACCAATTGTGCTTTGGTTGGTGTTAGTTTCATTTCATTAAATTTATTCATGTCTCTGCCTGATTTTACCCCACACCAATCGGTGGCAAAAGCAAGTTCTTCGGTAGTTAAGTTAATAACGAAATCCATATTTCTTTTAATGATTTCATAGGAGTGTCGTTTGGGTTGAACTGAAATATAACACATTGGGGGATTGGAACAAATAGTTCCTGTCCAGGCAATTGTGATGATGTTAAATTCTTCTTCAGTAGCTCCACAACTTACCATTATTGCTGGTAGGGGATAAAGCATAGTACCTGGTTTCCAGTTAATTTTCTCCATTTATTTTGTATACTTTTATTTTTTGCAAGTTTAATATTATTTAATGGATTAAAGCCTTCAATTATTTAAAAATTTAAATTTTAGCTTAATTAAAAATAACTGATTTAAAAGTTATGTCTTTCTATGAAAATATTTATTTGTAAATAATACAAATTCAATTGTTTAAAATTATTTAACAAAATAAGTGAAAATAAATTTGGTTTGTATTTATTTTTGATTGTATATTTGCGTATTCAAATACCGAAATATAAATAAACAAATTGAGTAAAATAATAAACATATCAGAAGCTGCATCAATCGCAATACACAGCGTAGTTGCCATTGCTAAAAGTAAAGTAAAACTTAATGCAACTGAGTTGGCAGTTTCTACTAATGTGTCGCGAAATCATCTGGCAAAAGTTATGCAACAACTTACCAAGTTTGGTTATTTATCTTCTGATAGAGGCCCGAAAGGTGGATTTATTTTAAATAAATTACCCAGCGAAATTTGTTTGCTTGATTTATTTGAGATGGTAGAAGGTAGCATAGAAGATATAAGTTGCATGGGGAACTGCCAATTATGCCCTTTTAAAGATTGTATATTCGGTGGATTAGCCAGCAAATTCACAAACGAGTTTAAAACCTATTTAAAGAATACAAAAATATCTGATTTAATCTAATAAATACAAAAATGAAACGAACGATAATTAAAATAGATGAAGAATTATGCAATGGTTGTGGTGAATGTGTTACAGGATGTCACGAGGGAGCATTGCAACTAATTGATGGTAAAGCCCGAATGATCAGCGATTTGTTTTGTGATGGTTTAGGAGCATGTATTGGCGAATGTCCTGTTGGTGCTATTGAACTAATAGAACGTGAAGCTGAAGCTTATGATGAAATTGCTGTGATGGAGCGTATTTCACCTAAAGGAACTTCAACCGTACTTGCTCATTTAAATCATCTGAAAGATCATAACGAGATGGTTTATTTCAATCAGGGCTTAGAATATATCAAGCAAAATAATTTAAATATAGATTTATCAACATTAGCAATAAATAAAATGAATACAGAACATCAACACAAAGGTTGCGGATGTCCGGGATCTCAAGAAATGGATTTCAGCAAACCTAAGCAAAACTGCGCAACAGTAGCATTAAATGAAGAAGTTCCTTCACAATTGAGCCAATGGCCTGTGCAATTGCACTTATTAAACCCAATGGCAGGCTATTTCAAAAATGCCAATGTAGTTTTGGCTGCTGATTGCGTGGCTTTTTCGTTCGGGAATTTCCACAATCATTTTCTTAAAGGAAAAACACTGGCGATTGCTTGTCCAAAATTAGATTCAGGCAAAGAAAGTTATATCGAAAAATTATCTGCAATGATAGATGAATCTAAAATCAATACTTTAAGTGTGATTATGATGGAAGTTCCTTGTTGTGGAGGATTGTTGCAGATTGCAAAAATGGCAGTTCAGGCTTCTGCTAGAAAAATTCCAATTAAAGCAGTGGTGGTTAGTATTCAAGGTGAAATCATTTCAGAAGATTGGGTGTAAAATAGTGCCTTGAGTTTTTAAAGTATAGAAATAAAGAAATCGAGCTTTGGTCTGATAAATTGAGATCCAAAGTAAATCAATAAAATAAAAATTAATCATTAAAAAAATTAAAAAATGAGTATGTTTTGTTATCAATGTCAGGAAACCGCTAAAGGTACTGGTTGTACTATTAAAGGCGTATGTGGAAAAACAGAGGATGTTGCAAATTTGCAGGATTTATTGTTGTTCACATTAAAAGGAATTTCAGTTTTTACTACCGAAGCTCGCAAAGCAGGTATAGAAAATGCTGAGGTTAATCATTTTGTAATGGAATCATTGTTTACAACTATTACCAATGCTAATTTCGATAGAAGTACTTTTATCGTAAGAATAAAAAAAGCGTTGGCAATCAGAGAAATGATGAAAAAAACTGTAGATGATGCAGGTATCAAAATGCCGACTCAATTGCATGAATCTGCAATCTGGTTTGCAGATACCGAAGAAGAATTTGATGCTAAAGCATTAAAAGTAGGTGTTTTGGCTACTGAAAATGAAGATGTAAGATCTTTAAGAGAACTGTTAACTTATGGAAATAAAGGAATGGCTGCTTATGCTGAACATGCTTATAACTTAGGTATGGAAGATCCAGAATTATATGCCTTTATGCAAAAAGCACTGATAGCCTCTATTACTGAACACACTGCCGATGAATTGGTAGGTTTGGTAATGGAATGCGGAAAATTTGGTGTTACTGCTATGGCATTACTAGACAAAGCAAATACTACTGCTTATGGTAATCCTGAAATTACTAAGGTAAATATAGGTGTAAGCGATAAACCGGGCATTTTAATCAGCGGTCACGATTTGAAAGATATGGAAGAATTGCTGAAACAAACAGAAGGAACTGGTATTGATGTTTATACACACAGTGAAATGTTACCTGCAAACTACTACCCTGCTTTCAAAAAGTACAAACATTTTATAGGAAATTATGGCAATGCATGGTGGAAACAAAAAGAAGAATTTGCTACTTTCAATGGCCCTATCTTATTTACTACTAATTGTATTGTTCCTCCTCCAGTAAATTCTACTTATGCAGATAAAGTTTATACAACCGGAGCTGCTGGTTTTGCAGGGTTCAAACATATTCCTGCACGAGTTAATGGCGGACAAAAAGATTTTTCTGAAATCATAGAACATGCAAAAAAATGCACCTCGCCTACTGAAATAGAAACCGGTGAAATTATTGGTGGTTTTGCTCATGCTCAGGTTTTTGCTTTGGCTGATAAAGTTGTAGCAGCTGTTAAATCAGGTGCTATTAAAAAATTCTTTGTAATGGCTGGTTGTGATGGTCGTATGAAAGATCGTAGTTACTATACTGAGTTTGCTGAACAATTGCCAAAAGATACTATCATTCTAACAGCTGGTTGTGCAAAATACCGTTACAATAAATTACCTTTGGGTGATATTGGTGGAATTCCACGCGTTTTGGATGCAGGACAATGTAACGATTCTTATTCTTTAGCAGTTATTGCTTTGAAATTGAAAGAAATATTTGAATTGAATGATATTAATGATTTGCCTATTGCTTATAACATTGCATGGTACGAACAAAAAGCCGTTATCGTTTTATTGGCATTATTGTCGTTAGGAGTTAAGAATATTCATTTAGGACCCAGTTTACCGGGATTTTTATCTCCAAATGTAGCTAAAGTTCTGATTGATACTTTTGGTATTGCAGGAATTGGTACAGTGGATGAAGACATGAAATTGTTTTTGAATTAGTAATAACTTTAAACATGACAGGTTTTCGAAACCTGTCATGTTTTTTCTTATCTTTACATGCTAATGATTAGTAAGAAAATAGAATCTGAAAAAGCCACTGTTAAAGCGATGATAGAGATTTACTGCAAAGCAAATCATGGTGGCAAAGCTGTTTGCGAAGATTGTAAAAATTTAATTGACTATGCTTTATTAAGAACCGATAAATGTAAGTATAAAGAAATGAAGCCTGCATGTCAGAAATGTGTGACTCACTGTTATAAACCTGAATATAGAGAAAGAATAAAAGAAGTAATGCGATTCTCAGGACCAAGAATGATATTTACACACCCAATACTGGCCATAAGGCATTTGATGAGTTAAAAGTACTTGGAGTACTTAAAGTACTTAGAGTATTTTGAGAGTCTGAAATAAAAAGACATCATTCATTCAATGCTTTATAACTCATAATAATTAAAAATAAATTTAAAAAATGGAAGATTACGAAGTTTGCACTTGCAACAATATCAATAAAAGCACGATAGTTAAAACTATTTTAGAAAAAGGACTGACAACTTTAGAAGAAGTTCAGAATGAAACTACAGCAGGAACGATTTGTGGGGCTTGCTGTGATGAAATTGAAGCGATAATAAAAGAAGTTAATAATAGCTAAATAGCTTAATAAACAATATACTTAAATAATAATACCATGGAAAATAAATCATTTGAAACCGCAAAGGTTTTTAGTTTCTACAAAGAAGTAGATTATTCCGAAAATGGAATTGTAAGCAAAAGAATTATCGAAAAGAAAACTGGCAATGTGTCTTTGTTTGCATTCGACAAAGGACAATCGCTCAGTGAACATACTGCTCCATTTGATGCTATGGTTCAGGTAGTGGAAGGCAAAGCGGAAATCATTATTAATAAAGTTCCATTTACAGTTAACGCAGGTGAAAGCATTATTATGCCTGCCAATATTACCCACGCAGTTTATGCTGTAGAAAAATTTAAAATGCTGCTAACGATGATAAAGGAAAGTATCTAATGTAATAGTAATTTTAGTGCCTAAAGTACTTAAAATACTTAGAGTACTTAGAGTTAAAAAGAAATACGCTATTTATTAATTTTGAATAAGTGACTAAAATAGATAGCCACAATTTATTCTTTCTAAATCACCATATCAGCATATCATTAAATCACCACATCATTCAATATGAAAATAATTAATTTAGAGAATGCACCTAAAGTTCCTTTTAAGATTGAGGGTCGGATTATGTTTGCCAATGAGCAAGCCGAATTGATTCATTTAACGCTGAGAAAAGGAGAAATACTTGAAAAACATGACAATCCTTTTGATGTAATATTTTACGTTTTAGAAGGTAGCGGGAAATTATTACTAGAAGATGAAGTATTTAATTTATCTGCAAATTGCAGTATTTCTGTTAAAACCGGGAGCAATCGTTCTTGGGAAAATACGGGAGAAGCTGATTTGAAAATCTTAGTATATAAGATTATGAAGCATTAAAAAGCTATTTATCTTCTTTAGGTTTTTTCTTAGTAAACATATCGCCCAATAAATACCCAATTACACTTCCCCATAGCATACTCATCCAAGGACTGGAAGTGATGGGACAAGTGCCTGAAGTGCATCCTACTTTTAAATAATAAAGATAGCCCGCAATTATACCTATGACTATGCCAATAATTGCCTGAGTGGAAAAGAATTTTCTCAATTTCTGATACATATTTCCTTTTTTTTCTTCCATAAGTATATAAAAAAAGCATGCTGTTGTTTACAACATGCTTTTAAGATTTTGTTTCTGATAATTATTTTATGGCGTTCAATTCGTTAAGAATTGTTTGTTTGTCTTGTAATCCAACCATACGCTTAACTTCTTTTCCATCTTTAAATATAATTAAAGTAGGAATATTTCTTACACTATAAGTGCTAGCAGCAATTTTGTTTTTATCAATATCTAATTTGCCTATTTTTATTTTTTTGCTTACTTCGTTGGCAATCTCCTCAACAATCGGAGCCTGACGACGACAAGGACCACACCAGGTTGCCCAGAAATCAATCAAGGTAATTCCTTTTTTGATGGTTTTGTCAAATTCCTGATCGGTGATAATTTTTACTTTTTCTTCAGCAGCTTTCTCTGCTTTTTGACTATATGTTTTTCCGCTGAAAGCCACAAGTGCTAAAATAATTACAAATTGTGCAATGATGTTTTTTTTCATTATTCTTTAATTTAATAGTTTATTGAAATTTATATACTAATATTTTAAACTTTATTTGCAACGCGGATTACTGTGTAATAGCTCCATAAAATCGGTTTTATCCGTGTTTCCCTTTAGGGATTTGCGTCATCCGCGTTCTAAAATTATAAAAATTTATCTGATTTTTTATTTAACAAATTTAATGCCAAATAGTTTTTCTATATAACTTCAGGTTCCTGCTGGCTAAGGCAATGAAAACTACCCAATCCCCAAATAATTTCAGTTGAATCAATTCCAATAACTTTTTTGTGTGGAAAACAATCTGATAATATATTCAGGGCAATATCGTCTGTTTTGCAGTTGAAAATAGGAACAATTACTGCACTATTAGCAATGTAAAAATTAGCATAGGAACAGGGTACGCGCTGGTCTTCAATCAGCAATGGCTCTGGCATGGGAAGTTCAATAATATTTAATTGCTTTCCATTAGGAAGTCTTTGTTTTTTTAATTCGTTGTAATTTTCGAGCAAAGGTGCATAATTCAAATCATTTTTATTGCTTTCCATTACTGTAACTACGGTGTCTTCATTCACAAATCGGGTGAGATCATCTACATGACCATTGGTATCATCTCCATCAACACCTTCATTGAGCCATATAATTTGCTCAACACCATAATATTCGTAAAGATAATTTTCTATTTGCGATTGGTTTAAGTGTGGATTGCGATTCTCGTTCAACAAACAGGCTTTGGTTGTAATTAAACTACCTTTGCCGTTAAAATCAACGGAACCGCCTTCCATTATAATGCCTGGATTGACAACAGGTAGTTGCAACTTATCGGCTATCAATTGAGGTATTTTATTATCTAAGTCATAAGGATATTTATTCCCCCAGGCATTGTATTCCCAGTTGACAATAATTTTTTTATCTTTAGCATTTGGATTTACTAAAAATGCAGGACCATGATCGCGACACCATGCGTCGTTGGTTGGATGAATAAAAAAACGAATATTGTCCAGATTTACACCATAGATTGTAAGCTGTTCTTTAACATGATTAAGCATTAGCTGATCATTAACATTAATGTTTACAATTTCGCCATAGCTTAATTCTTTTATAAATTGATGGTAAGCAGGATAAATATGTTGTATTCTGCCGGGCCAAGAGTTTTCGTTGTGCGGATAACTTAACCATGTGGCCATGTGTTTTTCCCATTCAGCAGGAAATCGGTAACCCATTTTTCGGGGAGTTTGCAAGTTTATAGCGTTCATAAAGGTTTTAAGTTTTTAAAGTTCGTAAAGTAGCTATGCAGTATTTTTTCTTTTCACTTTTGTTTTAAAAATTCTTCACAAACTACTTTTTCTGTCTTCTGTCTTCCAACTTCGGTCTTCAGTCTTCCGACTTCTATCATTACTATTCGTCAATAAATCTTTCGGTAATAGGTGCATAAGTATCTATTCTTCGATCTCTTAAAAAGGGCCAGTGAATACGGTATTCGTTGGTTTTGGTTAGATTTAATTCCTGAACATGTATTTCTTCGTTTTGGTGGCTTGCTTCGTAAAGCAAAGTCCCAAAAGGATTGCTGATGAATGAACCACCCCAGAAATTCATTTCGCCTTCTTGTCCGGTACGATTTACACTTACTACATGTATTCCATTGGCTATGGCATGGCTGCGTTGTATGGTTTGCCATGCATTGTATTGTTCATTGTTAACTTCTGAAGTTTGCGAAGTTGCCCAACCAATAGCCGTTGGGTAAAAAATAATTTCGGCACCCATCAATGCTGTAATGCGTGCAGCTTCGGGATACCATTGATCCCAACAGATTAACGTGCCTATGTTTGCATATTTAGTTTTAAAAACTTTATAGCCTAAATCGCCGGGTGTAAAGTAAAACTTTTCGTAATAAGCGGGGTCGTCAGGGATATGGTTTTTCCGATATTTTCCTAAATAGCTGCCATCAGCATCCAGCACAGCCACCGTATTGTGATACAATCCTTCAGCACGTTTTTCGAACAAAGAAGCAATGATGACTACATTCAATTCTTTTGCCAGTTTCGAAAAATCATCTGTGGTTTTTCCGGGAATAGCTTCAGCCAAAGCAAAGTTATCATAGTCTTCCACATCACAGAAATAAAGCGATGCAAACAATTCCTGTAAGCAAATGATTTGAGCACCCTCTGAGGCTGCCTGCTTTATTTTTTCTGTTGCTTTAATGATATTGGCTTGTTTGTTTTTAGTACAAGTCATTTGTATTAATCCAACTTTTACTTTTTTGTTTTCCACGATGATAAAATTTATATGCACATACGATTTTTCGTTGCAAAGATAAAAAAAATAAATAATAGTCGTTGTAAAACACCAAGCTTACAAAGAAACCAACCTCCGTTACTTAGCACCGGATATGTTGTATAAAGTAAGCAATGTTGCTTCCTAAGCAAGCAACATCCCGCACAAAGATAGCAATGTGTTATACTCAATAAAATACATCCTGCACTTAGTAACGGACATGTTTCACAAAGAAAAACATATGTTGCATAGAGTAACGGATATGTTTTACTTAGTAACGGACATATTTTACTTAGTAACACACATCCTGCACAAAGTTTACCATCTTCGTTATTAATAAAACAAGATTTTCAATGTAATAATTATTGTAACATTTATAACCACTAATCAGCAGAAAGCTGATAAGCAGAGGTGATTAGCTCAGATACCGCAGCTTTTAGCTTCGGCATCCAATGTTTTAGCTCGGAAATCGAATGTTTTTAGTGCAAATAGATTTTATTAAAGATACAAATGCAACTTCGTTGATTGAACATATTTACTGAAATGCTATCATTCATTGTTAATGAAGTTAATTTTTTGTTGCATTTTTTCAACAAATAAGAAAATGGGGTTATTGTTTTTTAACGAGAATAAATCAGCAGATATTTTCATTTTTATCCGTTCATCGGCGTTTTAATAAAGATTCAACGCATTTTGAAGAACTGCTTGGATTTCATTTATTAATGATTCAGGTTGTATTACTTTCACTGTTTCACCATAAGACAGTATTTCCATGACAAAATCAAAAGTGATACATAACTTTAATCTAATCTGTAATTCATTTTCATTATCAATTAAAATCTTTTGTGTTTCATGTAATGGTAATGATTTAATATACTTTCCCTGATAGGAATCAAATGATAAAATTATTTCTTCAGCTTCTAATCCGTTAGGACTGATAATTCCAAAACAATACTTATAGTGATCGGTTACATTAAAGTCAACAGGATATTGAAAATGTTTTTTTTATATTTCAAGTTCGCTAAGCCTATCCAAAGCAAAACTTTTAACCTGATTATCTTTTATATCAAATGCCAAAACATACCATCTGTTTTTAAATTCCTTTAATGCATAAGGTTCTACAAGACGTTCACTTATTTCATCTTCCCAATATTTCTGATAAGTAAATTTAATCTGTAACCGATTCTTTATAGCATGAAGTAAACCATAAAGATTTTCTGTTCCCTGGGGTCTTCGTTTTTCAAAATGAATATAATCTGATAATCTGTCTGTAATATTCAACGCATTAAAAGTATCAAAAGCTTCTAATATTCTTTCATTCACATCAGGTTGATCATCATTATCAATAAAATAATGTTTCTGTGAATTGTTATACTGAATGTCAATATTATAAATTGAACGTATATCTTCTAGGTCTCTTTGAAAAGTTCGTTTTGAAACATTGAAATTGTATGCTTGCATATCAGACTCCAAAGAAAGATAATCTTCTATTTCCTTAAAAGTACTTGGGTGTTTTCTAAGTTTTTTAATAATCAGATTGTAGCGTGAAATGGCTTCTCTTTTTGACATAAGCTTAATTTTTTGTTTACCCGATTTTTACATTATTCGATTTTGATAATTGTTCTTCATTGCAAAAGTCAATAATATTACGGATATTAACAACATTTCAATGATTTTTCTTTTTCTTTATAATCATTATTGAACTGCTTAATTCCTTCTTCTTTCAATAATTTTAATGATGCTTTATCCTTCCTATAAATTCACCGTTTTGATAAGCAGTTAAGCTTACGTATGTTTCTTTATCACCATTGAGATTTATTATTGTATCTAAATAATATGCATTTTCAAGTATAAATTCAGTTACAGCAGTGCTTTTTCTGTTTTTAAGGAAATCATGACAGTCAATTTCATTAATGCATAAACAAATTAAAATAATGTTTAACTCTTTAATTAATGTTCTAAGTAATTCATATTTATTTCTATTATCAAATTTCACAAACTGAAAATAGTCAATAAAAAAAACTTTTGTTCTGTTTCGACTTATAGAATATATAATTTCATTAATGATATTTTCAATAGAAAGATTTGACGGAAGCCAATAATGAAAATCAATAATACCATATGAGTAACAAGCATTATCAGATTCGAAATCACCTTTTATTTCAAAAACAGTATTATTAATTTCGCCATATTTTTGTAATGATGAATATGCACCAAACATTTCTTGATTTCCAAGTGCTAATGAAAAAATTGTAACCGGAATTTGCGCTTTAAGCATATTCTTTGCTATTTCAATCATTAAACAAGTCTTCCCTGTATTTGGTCTTCCACTTATTATTGAAATTTTTCCTTCTTCAAATGAAATGTTATGATCATTAATAATAATACCGCTTTCAATTCTTTTTCTATTTAAAGTTTCCATTTCTTTGTTTTTTATGCAAAGTTAGGGCGGTGGTAAGACAAAGGGTGTCGTGGTTGTATTAAATTAGAAAAGCCGATAAAATCTCTATCGGCCTTTTATGATTATTTTTAATTCATTTTTAAAGTTAACTCGTTTTTTGTTTTTTGCAGCTTTCTAATGTCTCTTTAATTTTTGCATATTTATCATCAAAAGAATTAATTAAAATATCTATCATTTCATTTTCATGTATATCAGCAAGTTCTATTGACCATACTTTTCCTTCTCCTTTAGTGTACATTAAAAGCATCTTTATACTTTCCAATAAGTTTTTTCCACCGATTTGGGTTTCAATTCTCGCAAATTTCAGTCTTTCATCATCATTACTCTGAGTAGAATTAAATTCTGGGGAAATCATTGCTAAATTACCGAAACTGTTAAGATCCTTATTATCCCAAGGCGTTGTACTTGTTTGAGGATGTAAATGTTCAATTGACCTATTGGCTTTGAACGAATAATCTATTATCGCTTTATTCTGTTCGTCTTTAGGCTTCTCACTTTCAGCTTTCCACAAATAGTAATCCAGCCGCCAGAACCAATAACGGTCGATATCTCCATATTTGAGTGATAATTCAGTTTCTTTGCTATGTCTTTCATTGTCAAAATTAACTAAATTATTGTAAAGTGATAAAATGGTAACTTCTGTTGGATTTGTTTCAAGAAAACTTAGCACTTGTGATAACCAGATATTCGATGAAGTACTTACATAAAGCATTGATTGATATTTAATCAGTTTTTCCCTATCCAAAGTATCATTATCGTCCTCCTTGTAAGACAAAGTATAATTGGTTGTATTATCGTTTTTATTGCTGACTCTTATGATAAAATAATCGAAAAGAATTCTATATTTCAAGAGGTTTTGGAAAAATAATTCAACGCTTGCAGTATCTCTTTTAAGACATACAAATGTTTCCTGTAATTTGTGAACATTAAAGAAATTTGGTATTTCTCTTTGTTTTTCTTCTCCTATTTGCAATCGTAAAACTTGCAATAGAAACTCAGGAAAATTAAGAATTGCCTTTTCACCTATTGAACGGTAGCTTTCTTTTGGTGGAATTGAAATTGCTGTAATTTCCTTTATTGATTTGAATTCAGTAGATATTTCATAAGATGAATTTGAACTATTACAGTTTTTAAATAATTCTTGTGTATTTGTAATATATTGCAATGCAGCCATTTGTCGATGACCTAACGTGCTTTTATCCTCTTGAATTTTATTTACATACTTTGGTCTTATAAGTTGTTTATCCATATCAGAAACAACATTCCATATTTTTGTATAAAGAACTTGATTATCTGGAGATACATCTTTTAATAAATTCACTTTCAGAATTTCATGATTTTCCAAACCCTTACCAGTTGCATTCATCGCCTCGAAATACTTATTCAAATCTTGAGACTCATACTTATCAGGAAGTTCAGAAATAAAGAATGTCAGATTTTCGTATACATATTTAATAAATTCATTTTTATTATCCAACTTATCAACAAAATCTGTAATATATTTTATTCCAGTTTCCATTTTGGAATTCTTATAATCAGTTGTAATCTCACCTTTTATTTTTTGCAAAAGGTAATTCCTGTCCTTTTCTCTTGCAAAAAATGACAACCTGATTTTTATATTCTCTTTTTCAATTTTATCATCAGTCTTTATTCCTAAAAATTCATCCCATTTGAATACAATTGCCATTAAAATAAGTACTGTAAATCGTTGCTGACCATCCACTAAGTCATTATTGTGAGCAGTTAACATACCAATATAATATGGTTCATTCGGTTTTTGATTAAATCCAACGTATAAATCTTTTAAAAGTTGTGTAATCTGTACTTTCTCCCATTCGAACAATCGTTGGTACAATGGGATAGAAAATGTATTTTGGCTTGCTGCTATTGTTGCGGGCGTATTTCTTTTTTCCATTTCTATTTTGCTTTTTCGTTACTGAATTTAATAATACTATCAACACACATTGTTTGTTTTAACTGTTTTTGGATTTCTATAACATAATTATTATATCGGACTTGTATTCCTTGGAGCTCTTTTTTTGAGTTTTTTTTGATTATATTTAAAGCCTCTGCTAAGAAAAAAGTTGGTGAAGTGGCTTGGTCAATCATCATCACAATTTCAGAATTGTTTGCGTGTTCTAAGACTGCACGAAGACTTGAGCGCCCCGAACCATATCTGTGCTCTGAAATTATTCGTTCAATGCAGTATAAAGCTTCGCTCAGATAGATTGTACCAAACTTCAGATAATAAGCAAACAAGAGCGTTTCAATTGCATCTTTATACCACCAATGTGATTCGCTGTTCAACACATTTAGAGTGTTATATTCATGTGTTTTCACGAAATTTCTAAATTTATAAATATAGTGATCTGCGTAAGCAAAGAAATGAGCCCCTCCTTGTATTGATTCGTAGAAATGAAACTTTTCACCGAAAGGTGGAACATCTGGAATGGTTATAGCAGCTTCAAACTCTGTTTTTACCTTGAATTTTTGATCATCACTCCATTGTTTTTTTCTCATCCATTTGCGCAATCGGAACAAATAGATTCCAATTGTTCGCCCTAATTCTTTATCGCTGGCATCATTACCAGAATTCAACACAACATTATCCCAGCGTTCAGCTAAATGAATTGCCTGTTTTTCAATAGGAATAAATCTCAAATGGTGAGCTTTTAATAAATCATAGTCTGTAAGCGATTTACCTCTCGAATTTTGATTGGAAAAGAAAGTATAAGCCAAATCCAATGAACCATCATTGATAATCAAAACACTGAATTGAAGTTTGTCTAATAAATTATCAACTTTAATCTTATCTTTATTTTTGTCAACATAATTTTGAATTAATGTTTTGTTGTAGGCAATATATGCTTGAGCTTCTGTGGACTCAAATTTCTCATTAAGAAGTGGCACAGAAATATCATCTTTTATTTGTAAAAGTAACAAAGTAAGAGTAACCAATCTTTGCTGTCCATCAACTATAGCATAAACATCCTCTTTTTTAAAGTTCTGCTCGTCTACTTTAATATCTCTGTTTGTTTTGTGTAAAATCAAACTCCCTAAATGATAGGGATAGGTCTTATCAGCACTTTCGACAATATCATCCAATAGTTTGTGGACATTATTCTCAGTCCAACAATATATTCTTTGATAATCGGGAATAGAGATTGGCAAATTTAAGTGTTTCTCTTCTAAATCATCCTTTCTTATTTTAAATATTTCACGAAGTGTTTTTGTTTCAAGTATCACATTCTCAGTCATATTTCTGTTTTTTAGTTAAATAATAAGTTGTTTATATTTCGATTTTCTTCAATAAATATAATTTTTCCCATGCCTTATCTACTTCATCTTTCAGGTCTTATTAAACCGTTCCATCTAGTAGAGCGGTTTCAAAATCAATTGCTGTAAAGCTGTCCATGTTATATTATGAATTCATATTAATGAATCATCAAAGATATTTAAATTCCTAATATGTATGTTATCTATGAAATTTAAATTTGATTAGTTATCTGTTTGTGTCAAGGCAAAAATCTAAATTTCCACCATTACCTGGTTCCCATTTATGGAAAAAATCTTTATGAATAAATTTTTCCTTTTTAATAATTTCTCCATTATTGTAAGTGTCGATTTTTTTGTATATCAAAATATCCATATTGTTATAAGTCGAAACTTCAGTAAGTTGTCCTTGTTTATTATAATTACGATTAGCATACCAGGCTATTTCACCCTTAGGATAAAAGCAGGTTTCTTGTATTATTTCTCCGTTAGGATTATAGCTAATTTTCTTACTATATTGTATTTTTCTTGGGCATTCATAAGATACATATTGATCACACTTTGTCTTTGTATAAGGACTATTATACTTAAATTCTGTATAATTAGTTAATTTATTATGTTCGTAAACTTTCATAATAACAACTCTGCCTAAAGCATCGTATTTGTCTTTAATACAATAACTTCCTTTTTGAAAGCTAATGATCGTTTTATTTTTAAAAGTAAAAGGTTCTTCTTTAGCTTCTTGCTTTTTATTTAATTCTGTTGAAAAGGTTTGCTCATCCCATTCTCCTGTTGCGTTTAATTTTCTTTTTATTCGCATCCTTCCATTCTCGAATAGTCTGGTTTCGATAAGAATATAATTATCATTCATGAGTTAAATTTTTATGTGTAACTATTACTTCGTTAGAAATATTCCTGATTCGGATAATATCAGATATTGAATAGTTGGTATCCGTGAAAAGTATATGTGAAGCCTTGCAAAAAAAATTAATACTTCCTAGTTTATAGACATTCAGTATATCCTGGTTCCAATTATATTCCAAAGAATCATCTGTAATTTGTTTATCAATTGCATAACTTTCTGACCAAAGTCTGAATGAAACCAAATATTCAAAGGCAATTTGTGTAAAATCCAATACATCTGCCATCGCCACATAATCCGATTGCCCATTATTTTCATCTTCTTTAAAAATCAGTACGGATGCTTCATCGATATAATCAACAGATACAGTGCCATCAACTGAAAATTCAGTCAGGAAATCATCATTATTTGATTTGAGTTCTGCCATTTGCTTATAAAGCAGATTTGTTCGTTCAATTACCTTAGCTGTACTTTCCAGTAATAAACGGTTCACCCTTTCGATATGTCGGACAGCATTGGGTGTAAAATGAAAATTTTCGTTTATCAGGTATTTTCGTTGTGACAAACAGATGCTTAAGCGTTCATCCTCGTATGAAGAACTTCTTTTAAATTCTTCATAATACGCCTTAATTTTAATTTCTAAATCAGCTAATGAAAGCTTTTGAATTTCAGAATAGAATTTTTCCCAATTTTTAATCATCTTTTTAGTTTTTAAGTAAGACTATAACAGACTGTTAAACGACTAATTTTAAATAGCTTATGTACCTATAAACTTCTTTTATACCAACTTCTTCCATCATTTGGGGAGTAATAAAATCCTTTTGATGTTGTTGCTAAGATTTCTTTTCCATTATCGGTCAAATCTAAAAAATCTCCGCACAAAGAACTTGAATATCTGTTTAACCAACTTCTTCCTTCATTGGTTGAATATTCAATTTTGTTGTTGACTGGGTTAATCCGGATTAATTCCTTTCCTCTGCTAATTATTTGTGACATAAAATATGTTTATTAAATTTTGCTTACTCTAAAAAGTTTTCAGCTTCCCTATATTTAATTTTTAGCAAAAATATAGGTTAGCTAAGCCAAGAGATGTCGTGCATTATTTTATTAAAAAAAAAGCCTTCCATTTCTGAAAGGCCCTGTTCATCGTAGCGTCGCGCTAAGATGTTATATAAACGGCATCTTGCCTAAATAATCTCCTACTTCAAACTAACCAATGTAATTCCATCGCCACCACATTCATTGCTACATAGCCGCATTGTTTAATAATTTGCGTTTAATTTTATCGGAAATAGTAAGTTTGTTAATTTCGTTTTTTTGTCTGATTTTTATCGTTTGTATTTCATATTGTGCTTGTAACTGCATCCAGTATTGGGCATCAATTTTTAATATTTCTTCTAATTTAATAGCTAAAGCTGCTGTTATATTTCGCTTTCCTTTAATTAATTCATTTACAATATTGGGTGCAATCCCTAGCTTTAACGCTAATTCCTTTTGTGTTATACCAATACATTCTATTTCATCTTTTATCAAAATACCGGGATGAGTAGCTTTTGCAGGTATTAATTCGTTGGCATCAATTATTTTATTCATAATACAAAAATAATATGAATTTATCTTTTATTTACTTTTATAGTAAATTTTATTTCAAACTAACCAATGTAATTCCATCGCCGCCACGTTCGATGTGTTCGTCTTTAAAACTCTTTATTTCGCTTATGCCTCTCAGATATTCGCGGATAACATGTCGTAAAATACCATTTCCCTTGCCATGCAGTATGGTGAGTTCGTAAACGCTCAGTAAAATGGCTTCATCAACAAGGTGTTTAACCAAAGAAATTGCTTCATCCGCTCTTTTGCCCCTGATATCAATGGAAGGATTAAATTTACTGGCTTTATCTGAAATATCCTTCATTACGTTACCATAAGTATTACTTTTGGGAGCTTTGGTCTTTTGCAACGCTTCTTTTTTTGAAACTTTTTCCAGTTGATTCAGTGGCAGGGTAACCCGAATAGAATTTGCCAGTACTAAAACCTTATCGTTTTTAATAAATTCAACTTCGCCCACTGTTTGCATACCAATAATTCTAACATAATCGCCAATGAAAATAGGAGAGTTGTCAATTTCTTTTTTTAAACCAGCATCCCGCTTTGGTTTTTGTTTTTTAAGGGAGTAGTCATGTTTTTCAATTCTTTCTTCGAAATGCTGAATGCTTTCCCTTGCTTCTCGCGTAATATCTTTATCTGCATTGCTTTCCTTAATCATCCTTACCGCATTCTCAATAATTCTATTGGTTTGATTGATCAGTTCTTTGGCATCTTCTTTTGCTTTTTTTACGATAATACCTTTGGTATTGTCAAGCTTTTCGTTCAGATTGCGGTATTTATCAATCATTTCTGAAAGAAATTCATCCGCTACTTTAAGTTCCTGCTGTTTTCTGCTTATTTCTTCTTTATCAACTTCCAGTTGCTGTAATTGCTGTTCAAAATCAAGGTGAGATTTTCCTGATTTTTGCATGGCTTTGTCGAGAATGTGCTGTTGTAATCCTATATTTTTGGCAATTTCAAATGCAAATGAACTACCGGGCTTGCCTATTTTTAATTTGTACAAAGGCTGCATTTTCCCTGTATCATACAGCATGGCTCCATTCACAATTCCGTTGTTGGAATCGGCCATTAACTTTAGATTAGAATAATGTGTGGTAACAACTCCAAAAGCTTTTTTAGCATTAAGTTCTTCGAGTATGGCTTCGGCAATGGCTCCACCCAATTGAGGTTCGGTACCGGTACCAAATTCATCAATGAGAAATAATGTTTCGGGTGTTGCATTGGCTGCTAAAGTTTTCATATTCAGTAAATGAGAACTATAAGTACTCAAATCGTTTTCTATGGATTGTTCATCGCCTATGTCAATAAATAAGTTATTGAAAATGCCAGTTTCTGAAGTATGTTTCATAGGAACCAATAAGCCACATTGCAGCATATATTGTAATAAACCTACAGTTTTCAAACAAACGGATTTACCACCGGCATTGGGCCCTGAAATAATTAGTATCCTGTGTTGATTGTCAAGTTTAATATTCAGTGGCTCTATAATTTTTTTCTGAGCTTTGTGCGACAAATAGAGGAGGGGATGTTTAGCTTCGTACCATTCCATTGTTGCGCTATTATTTAAAAGCGGTTTAATTCCTTCAATTTTGATGGCAAATTTAGCTTTTGCTCTGATGCCATCCATTTGGGCTAAAAAGTAGTAGGCATTTTTTAAGTCGTAACTAAAAGGACGCAGGAAATCAGTGAATTCGGTAAGAATTTTTACTATTTCAAGGCGTTCGTCATTTTCTAATTCTCTGATGTCATTATTTAATTCAAAAACTTCTTCAGGTTCTATGTAATATGTTTGACCGGTAGCAGAAGCATCGTGAACAAATCCTTTAATTTTCCTTTTATTGGTAGCACTCACAGGTATAACAGCCCTCCCGTTTCTTATAGTAACGGATACATCCTCACCAGTCCAACCTTCTTTTTTTGCAATTGAGAGTGTTTGGTTGAGTTTTTTCTCTGCATTTGCAGTTTTTATTTTTAAATCTTTTCTTATTTTTCGTAAATTATCTGAAGCATCATCTTTTATAATTCCTTTTTCATCCAAAATACGTTCGATAGCTATGATAATAATTTCATTTAAATGAACATTATCAGCCAGTTTATTTAGCTCAGGATATTTAATTTCTTCATCAACAGGACGAAGAAATTTGATGCAATTAAGTATTGTTGCAACTGATAAGCGTAATTCAATAAGAGATTGAATTTCAATAAAAGTGCCAATGATTCTGATACTGTCAATTACAGTTGTCAAATCAAAATAATCCTGAGAAGGGAAGTAATTGTCAAATAAAAGAATCTGACGGAATTCTTCGGTTTGATTCAGTAGGGTATTTATTTCGGCATAATTATACTTACAGCTTATTTTTTCAATCTGACGGTGACCCATCATACTGATGCATTCATTGATAATAAGTTGACGAATGCTATCGAATCCAATTTTTTGTTCTATGTTAGCCGGATAATTCAATGTGGTTTTTTTTGCAAAGATAGGAATTTGAAGGAAATAATGACGGAAGCTAATGCTTCGTTTTTATAAAAAAAAAACTGCAAACGAAATCAATCGCTTGCAGTTGGAAAACAAAAAATAATGAAAAAAACTTATTTTTTCGAAAGGTATTCTGAAACACCCTCGTGTGTTGCTTTCATAGCGGTTTCGCCTTTATGCCAATTGGCAGGACAAACTTCGCCGTTTTCCTCAAAATATTGTAATGCATCAACCATACGGATAGCTTCGTCAATGCTTCTGCCTAAAGGCAAGTTGTTTACTAACTGATGTTGAACAACCCCTTGTTTGTCAATCAAGAATAAACCTCTATATGCTACAGGAGCGCCAACAAACATGCTTTCGCCTTCTTCGTTATAGTCAAAATCTCCAGCCAACACATCAAAATTCTGAGAAATAGTTTTTGATAAGTCAGAAACCAATGGGAATTTAACGCCTTTGATACCACCATTTTTAAGTTCGGTATTTAACCAAGCCCAATGTGAGAATTTTGAATCAATAGAGCAGCCAACAACTGCTACATTTCGTTTTTCAAATTCTGCTAATTTTTCTTGAAATGCAAGGATTTCGGTTGGGCAAACAAAAGTAAAATCCAATGGGTAAAAGAAAAATACCACATGTTTTTTACCAATAAATTGTTCTAATGAAAAATTTTCTACAAATTCGCCTCCGTTAATCACTGCATCAGCACTAAAAATAGGTGCTTTTTTACCAACTAATACCATAATATTTAATAATTTATATTTAAATGTTTTTATTGAATTATTTTAAATTTCAACCATATAAACAAGTAAATTTATAAAAAGTTTATTG
>JACABE010000019.1:0-40215 GCA_013377005.1 Bacteroidota bacterium | reverse complement strand
CAATAATATATATTAGTAATATTGTGTAAATACCTATAAATAAAAGAAAATAAATTTTATTATTTGTTTAAAGTGAAAAAATAATAGTATCTTTGCACTCTCAAATTTAGAATAAAGAGATTGTTCATAAACTAAAGATATATTGCGGGATGGAGCAGTGGTAGCTCGTCGGGCTCATAACCCGAAGGTCGTTGGTTCGAATCCGGCTCCCGCTACAAAGGTCAGTCAAAAGCTGACCTTTTTTTGTATTATTCAATAATTGTAAAAATGGCACATAAATCGGGTTTTGTTAATATTTTGGGTAATCCAAATGCAGGAAAATCAACACTTATGAATGCTTTTGTGGGAGAAAAACTTTCTATTATCACATCAAAAGCACAAACCACCCGCCACCGTATCATGGGAATTGTAAATGCCGAAGATTATCAGATAGTTTATTCTGATACCCCTGGTATTGTGAATCCTCATTACAAGCTACACGAATCAATGATGGGTTTTGTGATGTCGGCATTAAAAGATGCTGATGTTTTTTTGTTGGTTACCGATATTGGCGAAGATTTTAAAAATCAGGAAATTCTTGAAACCGTTAAAGATTCATTGATACCAACTATTATTATTATCAATAAAATTGATCTTTCGGATCAGGAAACGGTAGAGTTGAAAATGAAATTCTGGAAAGAAAAGTTTCCAACTGCCGAAGTAATTCCTGTTTCGGCTTTGCTCAAATTTAATATGGAAAAGGTGGTTGAAAGTATTTTAGATAAATTACCCGATTCGCCTCCATACTTTCCTAAAGATGAAATTTCCGACAAAACCATGCGGTTTTTTGCTTCAGAAATAATACGTGAGAAAATATTTGAAAACTACCAAAAGGAAATTCCTTATGCTTGCGAAGTTATAGTAGAATCATACAAAGAAGAACCTAATATTGATAAAATTTCGGCTACTATTTTTGTAGAACGCGATTCGCAAAAAGGAATCATTATTGGACACAAAGGCAGTGCATTGAAAAAAGTTGGAACAGAAGCCCGTATAGATATGGAAGAATTTTTACAGAAAAAAGTCTTTTTAGAATTGCATGTAAAAGTGAACAAAGATTGGCGTAACAACGATACTTTCTTGAAAAGATTCGGTTACGAGGTTTGAAAAAGTACTTGGAGTACTTAAAGTGCCTAAAGTACTTATAAGTATTTTAAATAAAATTAAATAAGTTTTGTAATTTTGTAAAAATAAACAAGTTGAGATGTATTATCAAAAGAGACAAATAATTAGACTTTTTTTAAAGATATTTTTTATTCAATTTATTTTTCTTTTATTGAATACTTCAATATATTCCCAAGATAGTTTAATTATAAGAAAAAATTCAATGTTATCTAATAGTATTCCTTTTGATAAACTATTAAATATTAAGAAAATTAAACAGAAGGAATATGGTTATATTAATAAATTAGATCCTGATTTTATTATTGAATTTAATAAAAATAATCTTGTATCAAGAATTATTGCAATACCAAAAGATAATAGTTTTATTTATTCTACTAATTTTATTAGAAATGAGAAAAATTGTATTGAATTAAATATTATTGAAGTATATTCCCAAAATGATAATAATCCTAAAATTATTAATAAAAATAACATTGAAGAGAATGAAATTAATATGTTTAATTTAATAAAAGGTGATACTTCCACTTATGTTAAAAAATATTGTTTGGTTCAAGATACTTTAATCGCTTCAAATAATTTAATATATTCTGCTGATTCATATACTTTTGATACTAAGTATTATATTTTTAAAGATAATAAACTATTTAAAGAAATAGGATTTTTTTCAAAGGGTGGTAATACAAAAGAGATTAAAGAATCTATTAATTATTATGATGAGAAAGGAAGTAAAATGTGTGAGGTAATTAATCGTTTCAGAAAACCGTATAATTATACTAAAAAGATAGATGAATTTGAAATGACGGATACTGATACAATAAAATACGATTATTATGAAAATGGGAATATAATTCATGAGACTTTTTTATCTAAAAATGTTTTAAATGATAATGTGAATTTAAGTTATCGTTTAAGTGAAAAAAAGTATCAAAATAATAAATTATTTATTAAACATTACGAAACTAATAAATACTTTGATACAACAAAATTACTTTCTGAATATTATGTGGAGTATAACGAAAAAGGTCTCCCTATAAATGAGAAATTAATAGATGTAACTTATTTTTTGTTTTTTAAAAAAAGAAATATATATTCAAATCGTACTTTTGAATATACTTATTGGAAATAAAATATGGCAAATATATTAGCATTAGTTGGTCGTCCCAATGTAGGGAAATCAACACTTTTTAACCGATTAACCGAAACAAGAGACGCAATAGTTGACCCAACAAGCGGTGTAACGCGTGATAGGCATTATGGCAAATCGTTGTGGAATGGCAAAGAGTTTTCGGTAATTGATACTGGTGGTTACGTAATTGGCAGCGATGATATTTTTGAAGAGGAAATTCGCAAACAAGTAGTATTGGCTACTGAAGAGGCCGATATTATTGCATTTTTGGTAGACGTAAAAGAAGGTTTAAACCCTTTAGACGAAGACGTGGCAGATATGCTTAGACGAACCAATAAAAAGGTATTTTTAGTTGCCAATAAAGTGGATAATAATGCTCGTATTACTGATATTAATGATTTTTATTCTTTGGGGTTGGGTGAAATATATTCTATTTCATCTATTAATGGAATGGGAACGGGAGATTTATTAGATAAAATTGTGGAGGAATTTGAAACATTAGTTGAAGATGAATCACCTGATTTGCCTAAAATAGCTATTGTTGGCAGACCTAATGTGGGGAAATCATCAATTATCAATGCTTTTATTGGAGTTGAAAGAAATATTGTTACTCCTATAGCCGGCACTACACGTGACTCGGTATATACACCTTACAACAGTTTTGGTTTCAACTTTTTATTGGTAGATACTGCTGGTTTACGTAAGAAAAGCAAGGTATTTGAAAACATAGAGTTTTATTCTGTAATGCGTTCCATCAGGGCAATTGAAAATAGCGATGTTTGTGTTTTGATGTTAGATGCTACTGCGGGTTTGGAATCACAGGATATTAATATTTTCAGTCTTGCCGAAAAAAACAGAAAAGGTGTTGTTATTGTGGTAAATAAATGGGATTTGGTTGAAAAGGAAACCAATACACATAAAGAATTTGAAGAAAAGATTCGGGAAAAATTAGCTCCATTTACAGATATTCCCATAATTTTCACTTCGGTACCTAATAAACAAAGAATTTTCAAAGTATTGGAAACTGCAAATCAGGTTTATAAAAACAGATGTCGTCGTATCACTACATCTCAGTTGAATGAAATTTTCCTGCCTTTAGTAAAAGAAAACCCACCGCCTGCATATAAAGGCAAACATATTAATATTAAATATATTACACAGCTTCCATTAGCTTATCCTTCATTTGTTTTCTTTTGCAATTTACCTCAATATGTAAGAGATCCTTATAAACGCTATGTTGAGAATAAGATGAGGGAACTGTTTGATTTTAATGGAGTACCAATTCAACTTTATTTCCGTCAGAAATAAGTATTATGGAAGTACGTATTGATAAGTGGTTGTGGTGTGTACGTGTATTTAAAACCCGCAATCTGGCTACAGAAGAGTGCAGGGCAGGTAAAGTAAAAATAAACGGACATGAAACCAAAGCTTCACATATTGTAAAAATAGGCGAGGTAATAGAAGTTCAGATAGAACAACTCAAAAGGATATTGTTTGTAAAAGATATACTCGACAGAAGGGTTTCTGCTAAAATAGCTGTTGATTTTGTGGAAGATCAAACACCTTCCGAAGAAATAGAAAGATTAAGGCTTGCCAGAAAAACTAATTTTGAGAAACGTGATAGAGGCGTGGGACGACCTACCAAACGTGAACGCAGAGATATAGAAAAGTTTAAGTATGATTGATAAAGTAAATTTTTATGGTTAAAAAATAAAAAAAGCATCAGATTTTCTGATGCTTTTTTATTTTAATGAATTATGAAGAATAAACTATTTTATTATTAGTTTTTCTGTCCAAGATTTGCCTGATTTTGGATTAGTATATTGAATGAAATATATTCCTTTGCCATGACCTGATAAATCAAATTCATTGTTTGCTTTATTAATTTCTTGTGACAAAATTAAACTACCAACCATTGTGTATATTCTAATTTCTCCATTATTAAACTTTTCAACATTAACTGTAAATTTACCATTGCTTGGGTTTGGATAAATACCAATTTTATTGGCTTCATTTTCTTTGATACCAACAGTTGTTGTTGTAAAACTAGAATCAGCACCATAAGATGTTCCTATTGAATTAATAGCATAAGCTCTGTAATGGTATAAAGTAGAAGCTGTTAAACTTGTCAAGTTTCCTGTGAAACTACCTGTATTGCCAGAAACTGTTACTTTTGAATTGGTAGTTATAGGATTAACGGTTGTATTCCAACAAATACCTCTTTCGGTAAGAGTAGCACCACCATCGGATGTAACATTTCCTGCACAAGTAGCTGCATTGGTAGTAATTGCAGAGGAGGCTCCTGTGATAACAGTAGGAGCAACAACCAAAATCGCAGTTGTAAAACTAGAATCAGCACCATAAGCAGTTCCTATTAAATTAGTTGCATAAGCTCTGTAATGATAGGTAGTTCCTGGAGTTAAACTGATTAAATTTGCAGAAAAAGACCCAGTTCCACCTGAAGTACAGGATGTATAATTTCCGGTAGTAGGATTTTGAGTCAAATCATAACATATACAACGCAAAGAAACTGTAGCGCCACCATCGGAAGTAACATTGCCAGCACAAGTTGCAGTTGTAGCCGTAATTAAAGTAGTACTTCCTGTAATAACAGTGGGTATTACTGCATTTAAAAATGCCATATCTGAAGAATCACGGGCTGTAATATAATATTTGTTTAAAGAAAGATTAACCACACCAGTAATATTTCCACTTCCAGATGGTAAGATCTTAGTAATATAATTAATATTATAAATATAAGTATAAAATAATGAGTCAATTGTAGTATTTTGTGTTAAACGATATTTTTTTCCATTTGCAAAAGCAAGTGTACCATTTGCATCAGTAAAACTAACATTATTCAGTTTAATCAATTTTGACTGATGATTTTTCATGAAAGCAGTATCTTGTATATTTGCAGCAGTAACAATTAATGGATTTACAACGTTTGCAGTAGAAGTTGCAGCACCAGGGTCCGCGATAGGATGAAATTCTAATAAACCAAAGTAGTTTTCCAGTTTACCTTTAATGCCAGTAATTCCATCTCCTATATTATATACTGTTGTTATTTTTGCTGGATTTGGATCGTCAATAATAATTGCAGCAGAAGTATCTTGAATATATTTTTGACTTCTGTTCGTTAGTTTGCAAGTTAGAACTACTTGATTTGAAAGCTTATAAATAGTAGAGTTGTTTGCAATTTTTGTACGTAAATCAGCTATAGTTGCACAATATATTGTATCCATAGCAGTTGTAAAAGTAGAATCCCCACCAAAAGAAATTCCTATACTATTTGTTGCATAAGCTCTATAGTGATATAAAGAGTAAGCTGTTAAACCTGTTAAATTCCCTGTAAAAGCACCGGTAGCAGCAGTAGCAATAACTTTTGTTCCTGTTGTATCAGGATTGATAGTGTTTCCGTAACAAATACCTCTATTTGTAATTGTAGTACCACCATCGGAAGTAACATTACCTGCACAAGTAGCTGTTGTAATAGTAATAGAAGAAGCTCCACCAGTGTTAACAATAGGTGCAACAAAATTAATTGCGGTTGTAAAAGTAGAATCGGCACCATAGCCTGTGCCAATTGTGTTGGTTGCATAAGCTCTTACGTGATATAATGTAGAAGATGTTAATCCGGTTAAATTTCCCGAAAATAGACCAATAACAGCAGGTGTAACAATAATTTTTGTTCCTGTTATTGTTGGGCTTATAGAAGTTCCATAGCAAATACCTTTTTCTGAAATTGTTGCTCCGCCATCATTTACTACTTCAGCTGCAATGGTTGCAGTAGTTGTGGCAATTGCTGAAATGCCGGCAGTTGTGACTATAGGAACGAGAGCTAGTGTCGTAAAAGCAGAATCTGCACCATAAGAAATACCAGCAGAATTTTTAGCAAAAGCTCTGTAATGATATAAAGTAGATGAATTTAAACTCGTTAGATTGGCAATAAAAACACCTGTATTCCCTGCAACTAATACTTTGGCTCCTGTTGTATCAGGGTTGATAGAGGTTCCGTAACAAATACCTCTTTCAATAACTGCAGAATCTCCGTCATATAATACATTTCCAGCACAATTGGCAGTAAATGATGTAATTCCGTTAGTAGCTCCTGTAATAACTACAGCAGAGGTCGCTATTCCACTATAGCCAATAGCATCAGCCCATGTAGTTGCAACTCTTAAACCATCAATCGTAATATTGGGTGCAGAACTTGCACTTGGTTGACGTAAAGCTATAGCAGCAGGATCTATATCTGGAGAGGTTATATCAGAGGCGGTAACAGAAGGACTTCCTTCGGATGTGGTTACTGGATTAATAAATAATGATACAGAATCATTGGTAGTTCCTGTGATAATCGTGTATTTTAAAACAATAAGGTGAGTAGTATTTACACTTAATAATGCAGGTGAAAAAACAATATTTGCGGTATTTGATCCTTTTAAAATACCTAACTTAAACAGAGTAGTGTCAGTAGCATCTCTTTTAATATAGACACGTCCTGTAAAGGTTGTTGTACCTTTTAAAAAATGGAAGAAATGATCACCTGTTGTAGAAGACGAAACTGATGATACATTTATTAGCATTGCCGCATATACACTTCCAGATGTTTGAGTTGTAAAAGTATGATTGATATCCTGACCTCCAGCACTTGAAAGAAGAGCACTTTGCCCAATTGGTGTGAAATAATGAGAATAATAAAGGTTTCCATTGGTGACAAGAATTTTGTTGACACCAAGGTTACCGTGTTCATTCCATCCGTGTGATGTAACAGTATCTCCAATTGAATAGTTAAATTGTTCGTTAAGCAATACCTGAGCATTCAACGTTATACTCATTAAAACCATTACAATAAGTGATGTGAATAGAGCAATTGTTTTTTTCATGATAATTTGTATTTATTTTTTGTAAAATTAATAATACTTTTTTGTTTAGCAATATTTTATATAAAATAAAAGGCATCCGAAACAACGGATGCCTTTTTATATAATATGAAAACAGAATTATTTAACAATCAATTTTTCCGTCCATGATTTACCTGACTTATTATCAGTGTATTGTACGAAATATAATCCTTTACCATTGCTTGATAAATCAAATTCGTTGTTGGCTTTATTAATAGATTGTGATAAAATTAAACTACCTACAATAGAATAAATTTTTATCTCTCCATTACTAAATTTCTCAACATTAACAGTAAACTTACCATTACTTGGGTTTGGATATATACCCATTGTATTTGCTTCATTTTCGTTGATTCCATTTAACAAGCTTATATCGGCTTTATTTCTTGCTGTGATATAATAATGGCTTTTATTCCAAACTGCAATACCGTTTATGTATGTATTTATACCTTGAGGAATAATCATCGCTGTGGCAGTAGCAGCATAATCTGCATCGTAGAAATAGCAGTTAAATAATGAGTCAGTTGTTGCACCTTGAGTCATTTTAAATTTTTTACCTGTACCAAATTTTAATGTGCCATTAGCATCTGTAAATGAAATATTTTCAAGTCTAATAAGTTTAGATTGATGATTGTGCATAAAAGTAGTATCAAGAATATTAGCAGCTGTAACAGTTAAAGGTGCAATAATATTTCCTGTAGAAGTAGCCGCAGAAGTATTAGCTATAGGATGAAATTCTAATAAATTATAATAATTTTCTAATTTACCTTTAATGCCTGTAATACCATCACCAACATTGTATGTTGTAGTTATGATAGGAGTTGCATCATCAATTAAAACTGCAGCCGTTGCGTCCTGAATAAATTTTTGATTTCTACTTGCAACTTTACAAGTTAAGACAACTTGTCCAGTTAATTCATATACAGTTGAGTTATCTGCTGTTTTTGCTCTTAAATCAGCAATAGTAGCACAAACTACTGGAGTTGCAATTGTGTATAATGAAGAAGATACACTGCTGTTTGTTAACCCAGTTTTAATACCTATAGCTTTTACTGTTGTGGTTTGAGCAACGGTAAATGGAAGTGTATATAAAGAGTCTGTAATAGTTGGATCTACTCCATTTGTTGTATAAAAAATTTGAGCACCAGCTGTTGAAGAAGATAAAGATACACTAACCGGACCATAATAAGTTCCCGCTACTGGAGTAAAAGTTGGGGCAGCTACAGTTGTAGCAACTCCATTTGTCCATGTTAAGTTTACATCATCAATTGCAGATGTTGGTCTATTTCCACCTGCTGATGAAACCGTTAATGCTACAATTCTAATCCATACTGGTCCAGCTTGGTTGTCTAATAAAGCACCAAAATTTGCAGTTACATTAGTATTAGTAAATGCAGTATCTCCTGTAACAATAGTTGCTGGATTTGTAGTAACTGTAGTAAAAACTGCTGGAGCAGCACCAGTTGCATATTGTAATAACCAAGTAACTTTTCTTGGAGAAGTCTTATCTAAAGATTGTAATTTAAAAGCAAGATTAAAAGAATTCATATTGGTAGTATTTGCAATTTGCATTGTAAAAGCAACACCAGGGTCACCTACAGTACTAGTTTGTCTAAATCCTAAGGCTCTATCTGTAGAAGACATTTGCGCTGCAGAATCTGAAGTTGCTGTTAATCCATCCGCAGATGCGTAATTATATGCACCTTTGTTAGTTAAATTCCATTTAGTTTTTGTAGTAGTTAGAACTGTATCAGTCCCTAATGATGTGGCTGTTGAATGTAATTTTATCATCCAGCCAGTAGGATATCCGGTTCCTACACCATCAAAATCTTGCGTATAGGATGAACCCGATAATGTAATTTGTGCATTTACGGTCATACCCATTAAAATCATCACAATAAGTGATGTAAAAAAAGTAATTGTTTTTTTCATGATGTTTTTCATTAATTATTAATATGATTGTTTCTTTTTATTAATTTCTTTTAGAAAAATTTTACAAATCTACATATAAAAATGATAAAAAATTATTTTTTAACGTAGATTTTAAGAAAATTTAATATAAAACCCCCAATATCTATTTATTAAATAGATAAAAGGCTGTCAATGTTATATTAACAGCCTTTTATTGTTTCCTGTTTTAAATGCAATTTTTTATTTCACTTCTTCAAAGTCAACATCTGTTACTTCTGCATCTTTTGGTTTTTCATTGCCAGTATTTTGTTGGGTGTTGCTTTCGCCACCAGTTTGCTGTGCATCTTGTGTAGCTTTATACATTTCTTCGCTGGCAGCATTCCATGCAGTATTTAATTTTTCAGTGGCAATATCAATTGCAGGAATATCTTTGTTTTTATGAGCCTCTTTCAGTTCAGTCAAAGCACTTTCGATAGTAGCTTTTTTATCAGCAGGTACTTTATCACCAAATTCTTTCATTTGTTTTTCTGTTTGAAAAATCAAGCCATCAGCACCGTTCAATTTATCAATTTCCTCTTTTGCTTTTCTATCAGTTTCGGCATTTGCTTCAGCTTCAGCTCTCATTTTCTTAATTTCTTCATCGCTTAAACCTGAAGAAGCTTCAATACGGATTTGTTGCGATTTTCCGGTAGCTTTATCTTTTGCTGCTACATGCATAATTCCATTGGCATCAATATCAAAGCTTACTTCAATTTGAGGAATACCTCTTGGAGCTGAAGGAATCCCATCCAAATGGAATCGTCCTATGCTCTTATTGTTAACAGCCATTGGTCTTTCGCCTTGTAAAACATGAATTTCAACAGAAGTTTGATTATCAGCAGCTGTAGAAAATGTTTCTGATTTCTTGGTTGGTATGGTTGTATTTGATTCAATTAGCTTTGTCATCACTCCACCTAAAGTTTCAATTCCTAATGAAAGTGGTGTAACATCCAATAACAATACATCTTTTACTTCACCTGTTAAAACGCCACCTTGAATGGCAGCACCTATTGCTACAACTTCGTCAGGATTTACTCCTTTTGAAGGTGTTTTTCCGAAAAAGTCCTCAACTAATTTTTGAATAGCAGGAATACGTGTAGAACCACCCACCAAAATAACTTCATTGATGTCAGAAACAGTTAAATTAGCATCTTTTAGTGCAAGTTTGCAAGGTTCAATGCAAGCTTGTATTAATTTGTCATTTAATTGTTCAAATTTTGCTCTTGACAAAGTGCGAACCAAATGTTTTGGAATTCCGTCAACAGGCATAATATATGGTAAATTGATTTCCGTAGAAGAAGAGCTTGATAATTCAATTTTTGCTTTTTCTGCTGCTTCTTTTAACCGTTGCTGTGCCATTGGATCTTTACGTAAATCAATATTTTCGTCTTTCAAAAATTCTTCAGCTAACCAGTCAATGATAGTATGGTCGAAATCATCTCCACCTAAATGGGTATTTCCGTTGGTTGATTTTACTTCAAAAACGCCTTCGCCTAACTCAAGAATAGAAATATCGAAAGTTCCACCACCTAAATCGAAAACAGCAATTTTAATATCCTGATGTTTTTTATCTAAACCATAAGCTAAAGCTGCAGCAGTAGGTTCGTTTATAATACGTTTTACTGTTAAACCTGCAATTTCACCGGCTTCTTTGGTAGCTTGACGTTGTGAATCGCTAAAATAGGCTGGAACTGTAATTACAGCTTCTGTAACTTCCTGTCCAAGATAATCTTCAGCTGTTTTTTTCATTTTTTGTAAAATGATAGCTGAAATTTCTTGTGCAGAATATAATCTGTCGTCAATTTTTACCCTTGGTGTATTATTTTCTCCTTTAATTACATCATAAGGTACTCTTTTAATTTCTTTTAAAACCTGATCGTAAGTTTCACCCATAAAACGTTTTATAGAAGAAATCGTTTTTTTAGGATTTGTAATTGCTTGACGTTTTGCAGGATCACCAACTTTACGTTCTCCGTTTTCGGTAAATCCAACAATTGAAGGGGTTGTTCTTCTACCTTCGCTGTTTGGTATAACAACTGGTTCGTTGCCTTCCATTACTGATACGCATGAGTTAGTAGTTCCTAAATCAATGCCTATTATTTTTCCCATTGTTTAATGTATTTATAAATTATTAATTGTATGTTCTGAAAATTACATTTTTCAATTATCAATACCTGTGCCATTGTCAATTTTGGCAGATATATGATCAAAAAAACAAATTTTATGTCAGTTTTGCTGACAAAATGTCAGTTTATTTTGTTTGTATTTTGTTTTTCGTTCCTTTTTTCTGATTACTTTTACAATAAAATTTAAAATTATGTGGTATTATATCATTAAGGTTATAACATCTTCTATTATTATTGTTATGATTTCTGAAATATCAAAACGTAGCAGTTTAATCGGTAGTATTTTAGCTTCTATTCCGTTGATTTCATTTCTTGCTTTTATATGGCTCTATATTGAAACAAAAGATGTAAGCAAAATTGCTGATTTGTCAACAGGTATATTTTGGTTGGTAATACCTTCATTGAGCTTTTTCTTGCTATTTCCATATCTTTTAAAAAGGAATGTTCAATTTTATTTATCAATGACAACAGCAACAATAGTGATGATATTATCCTATTTTTTTATGATTTATATTTTGAAAAAATTTGGAATAAAAATATAACAAAATTACAATATGAGCTTTTCTGTTTATAAATCATCAGCCGGTTCGGGCAAAACCTATACATTAGTGAAAGAATACCTTGCATTGGTATTGCTAAATCCTTATCAGTTCAAATCTATATTAGCTATCACTTTCACCAATAAAGCTGCGGCTGAGATGAAACAACGGGTGCTGCAAACGCTTCGGTTACTTTCCGCATATCATGAACTTAGTTCTGATGAAAGAAAACCAATACAGCATTTGCTTCCGGATCTTATCGGGCAGACTGGCTTAAAAGAAGCAGATATATGCAGAAATGCGGCTTTAACCTTATCGCTGATACTACATAATTACAGTAATTTTGCCGTAGGAACTATTGATAGTTTTGTGCATCGTATCGTAAGGACTTTTGCCCATGATTTGCGATTGCCGCTTAATTTTAATGTAGAAATGGATGGAGAAACATTGATTTCTCAAGCGGTAGATTTATTGATAGACAGAATGGGCAATGACGAGCTACTTACTACTTTTTTGTTTGACTTTGCCAGATCCAAAGCCGATAACGACAAGAGCTGGCACATTGAAAACGATTTAAAGAAATTTGCAAAGATTTTATTAGAAGAAGACAGTCAAGTTAAGATCGAGAAATTGAAAATGCTTGAATTAGCTGATTTTAAAATTATTCTGACTCAATTAACTCAATTAATCAAATCGTTTGATCAAAAAGGAACAGCTATCGGAAGCGAAGTCTGGAGGAAAATAAAGGAAAATAATATTCCTCATGCTGTATTTTTTCAGGGAGACAAGGGATTTGGCAAGTATTTTGAAAAATTATCGCAGGGAATTATTGCAAAACCTAATAATTATGTAAAAAAAGCTATTGAAGAAGATAAATGGCAATCGGGAAAAGCTACGGCAGAGGATAAGATGAATATAGATAACTTAAAATCTTTTCTGATTGAAAATTATCATAAAATCAACAACCTATTAGAAACAGATTACGAAACGTATATCATCAGAAATTCAATGTTAAAGAATTTGTATTCTTTGGGTTTGCTAAATGAAATAGAAAAAATAATGAATGAGATGCGTGAAAACGAGAATGTAATACATATCTCTGAGTTTAATAAACGCATTTCTGACATTGTGGTAAATGAACCAATCCCATTTATTTATGAACGATTGGGTGAACGGTTCAAACATTTTTTATTAGATGAGTTTCAGGATACTTCCATACTTCAATGGCAAAATTTACTTCCATTGCTGGATAATTCACTAGCAGAAAATAATTTTAATATGATAGTGGGAGATGGCAAACAAGCAATTTATCGTTTCAGAGGAGGCGAAGTAGAGCAATTTGCATATTTACCGCATATTTACAAAAAACCTGACAATGAAATCATCAAAGAAAGAGAAAATACGCTGATACGGAATTTCGATCCACAATTTCTACAAAACAATTTTCGCTCAAAAGCAGAAATTGTAAATTTCAACAACCAGTTTTTTCGTTTCGTTTCTAATTATTTAGCCGATAATTTAAAAATCATTTATGATAATCTTGAACAGAAGTTTATTCCTGAAAACAATGGGGGATATATACAATTTGATTTTTTTGATAAAGATGCAGACAAGGAACAATATCAACAAAATACTTTTGATACTGTCCTTTCAACTATCAATCAGCTCTTAAACGATGGCTATCAGTGGAAAGATATTACAATTTTATGCAGGAACAATAAACAAGCCAACAAAGTTGCCTGTTTTTTATCGGATCATAAAATTGATATAATCTCCAGTGAATCATTGCTTTTGAATGCATCACCTCATGTCAGATTAATGATAGCATTACTTAAACTGCTTGGTAACTCTAATGACTTGATTTCTAAAACACAAGTCGTTCAATATTTAATTGCTACAGGAAATATTCAGGAAGAATTGTTTCAGGATATTTTAAAAAACAGCATACAAAATGACACTTCCCTCAATAAAAAGTTTGATGCTTTTTTGAATGAAAATAACTTTGCTTTCGACAGTAAACATTTAGTCAAACTTCCTTTGTATGAGCTTTGTGAAACGCTTATTCGTATTTTCAAACTTAATAAGACCAATAATCCTTACATACAGTTTTTTCTGGATTGTATATTAAATTTTTCGGTAAAGAAAACTGCCAATATTATTGATTTCATAGCTTGGTGGGAAGAACAGAAAGGAAAAATTTCATTAAAAACGCCATCTGGTATCAATGCTGTTAACATTATGACCGTCCATAAATCAAAAGGTTTAGAGTTTAGGGTGGTTATTTTCCCTTTTGCCGAAGATAAACAAAGAAACAATAAAGATATGCTTTGGATTGATTTGGAAGATAATGAATTACCTTCTCTAAAAACTGCATTACTCAGCTTGAATAAACAATTGGAAGATACCCGATTCGTCGAAAGTTACAAAGAAGAAACCGAAAAATCGAAACTCGATTTGATTAACTTATTGTATGTCGCTTTAACGCGTCCTTCGGAAAGGTTGTACATCATCAGTAATCTTCCATCAGCAAAACAAGAAGCGGCAAACTTATCATTACCCGTATTATTTAAAGATTATTTGCAATATGTTCAGTTATGGGAAGAAGGCAAAACTACTTATTTTATTGGGAAAACTTCACAAATACTATTGAAAGCAAGCTCAAAAGCTGATAATATGCTTTACATGAATGATTTTTATTCTTTCGACTGGCAAAAACGCATCATTGTTAGTAATTTAGCTCCTGCAAATTGGAATACTGAAGATCCTGACGGTAGTAGGCGTTTTGGAAATTTCATCCATTTGGTTTTATCAAAAATCAAAAATCAGTCTGAAATTGAAAAAGAGGCAGTAGAATTGTTTACCAAAGGCTTGATTACATTAAAAGAAAAAAATGATTTAATAAAATTACTCAACAAACTTTGGCTAATTGATGAAGTGAAGCATTTATTTGAAAATACGTTTGAGGCAAAAAACGAAGCAGAAATCCTGTTAAGTAATGGAAAAACAATACGTCCTGACAGATTACTGTTTAAGGCTGACGAAGTTTTTATTATTGATTATAAAACAGGGAAACCGGAAGACAGCCATAAAAAACAATTAGACCATTATCAAACAGCTTTGAAAGAAATGGGTTACAATAAAATTAAGAAATACTTGATTTACATTAATGAGAAAACAGAAGTAGTGATTTGGTAATTTAAAATACATGATTTGATTATTGCAAAAAATCTCTCTAAAGCTTTTATCCATCTGAGTTTTTTTTTGTAGGTTTGTAGCCAAAATCTCCTGCAAATGTTTACTAAGATTTTTAAATCTGATTATATATTTCAATTCATTTTTTTTATAATAATTTCAATAATTATTTGGATAAAACCTTTTATGTCAGCTGATGTGATTTATTCTCCTATGAATGCTCCATTGTATGATATTGCAAAGTGGTTTTTAGACGACAATCCTTTTTTTAAGATAATTCTTAGCTTTTTATTGCTGATAGGGCAGTCCATTTTATTTAAAATGCTATTATCATCCAATGATTTATCGCCAAAAAACAGCATTTTGCCTTCTTTTTTGTATGTTTTACTGATGAGTAGTTTTGCAGGTTATCAAAATATTCATCCTTTGTTATTTGCAAACTTCTTTTTAATAGCTGCTTTGCAAACAATATTAGCAGTATATAGTAAACCTGATAGTTTTGAGCAGGTTTTTAATGCAACTTTCTTTATTGCATTGGGTTCAATGTTCTATTTTCCAGTAGTCTTTTTTATATTATTTATTTGGTTGGTTTTCTTAGTATTTAGTCTGCTAAAATGGAGAGAATGGATAATAAGTTTGTTAGGTTTTATTACACCTTATTTCTTTTTGTTTAGTTTTTATTTTCTCAGTAATACTTTTGAAAACAAGATTTCCTCATATTTAATGTTTTTCAAAAAAATGAGTTTTAATGTTTCGCATTTCACAATATCAAATTTCATTTTCCTTGGAGTATTAGGATTGTTATTCATTTTTTCTTTTTTTTCAATTTCTTCACGTCTTAGCGAAAAATCTATTTTTTATCGTAAAAAAGTTATTGTGCTGATAATGTTTTTAATAATAGCACTTTTGTCGTTGTTATTTGCAAACGTTTTTTTTGTTTATCACTTATGTTTGCTATTTATTCCTTTATCCTTTTTATTTTCTAACTACATCTTGCAGATTAAGAAATTAATTGTTTCAGAAGTTTTGTATCTAATCATTCTAGGTACATGGCTTTTTACATTTTTAGGATTTTAAATATGGATAAAAATATAGTCATAACCGAATTGCAAATGCTTAGAAATGAAAAATCGCTGAAAGGTATGTCGAGGTTTGGAATTAATATTGAAAATGCTTTTGGCATTTCAATGGTACAATTGCGTATTTTGGCAAAGAAAATTGGGAAAAACCATGAATTGGCTCTTGAGTTGTGGAAGACTGCATATCATGAAGCTCGTATTTTGGCAAGTATGATTGATATAGCTGATGATGTTACTTCCTTGCAAATGAACGAATGGGTAAAAGACTTTAATTCATGGGATTTGTGTGACCAATGTTGTGGAAACTTATTCAGATATACTTCTTTTGCTTATGAAAAAGCTGTAGAGTGGTCTTTTTCTGATGTTGAATATATTAGACGTGCAGGTTTCGTAATGATGGCTTCACTTGCTATAGGAGATAAAAAAGCTAAAGATGATAAATTTCTGCCTTTCTTTGAATTAATCGTTAAACATTCGGATGATGATAGAAATTTTGTAAAAAAAGCTGTCAATTGGGCATTACGGCAAATAGGCAAAAGAAGTCTTTATATGCGAGGCAAAGCACTTGATTGTATTGAAATATTATTAAAAGATAATAGCAAAACAGCTCAATGGATAGCCAAAGACGCTCAAAGAGAATTAAATGATGAGAAAATCATTAACAGAATCAAACGATAGTAAATAATGTGATAATTTGAAAATTAAACAACAATAAATACTCTCAGTACTACAATTACTTCTAAATAACTTACAAAAAAGATACATAAACACTCATCCGAATTCAAGAGAAAATAAAACAAACAGAAAATGGATACAATGCAAACCTTATTAGAACACCGTACAATCAGAAAGTACAAAAGCCAACCCATTGAAGATAATATTTTAAATCAGATACTGGAAGCTGGTTTCAAGGCTTCTACTACTGGTAATATGCAAGTTTACAGCATTATTATTACCAAAGATGAAAAACGAAAAGACGAAATGTTCAAGTTTCATTTCGGACAAGCCATGGTTAAACAAGCACCAGTTCTCCTTACATTTTGTGCCGATTTTAATCGCTTTAATAAATGGTGTGAGCAAAGAAATGCAGAACCTGGTTATGACAACTTTCTTTCGTTTATGACTGCTGCTATTGATGCTTTGTTGGTAGCTCAGAATGTAACAATTGCTGCTGAATCTTTTGGCTTGGGGATTTGTTATTTAGGAACTACCACTTATATGGCTGATAAAATCATTGAATTTCTGAAATGTCCCAAAGGTGTTGTTCCTATTACAACCCTTGTGGTAGGCTACCCTGATGAAAATCCGGAATTGGTTGACAGATTACCATACAAAGGTATTGTGCACAATGAATTTTACGAAGATTATTCAGAACAGGATATTGAGGAAATCTATCGTGAAAAAGAAGCATTACCGCTTACAAAGAAATTATTAGAAGAAAACCAACTGGAAAATCTGGCTCAGATATTTACTAAAAACAGATATACCAAAAAGGATAATGTTTATTTTTCTCAGTCGTTTTTAAAAGTAATTGAAGAAGCAGGGTTTATGAATAATGATTAAGGGTTAAAGGTTAAAGGATAAAGTGGAAAGTGAAAAGATTTATTGATAGTTTTTCTCTTTAATTCTTGAGAAAATGATATGAATTTGTTCTTTTAAAATCGTTTATTTTCTATAATTTCGCTGTGGTTTAATTCCAAGCAAAAATTTAGTTTAATTATTAAATATCAATAAAATATGAGTAACGCAATTACCTCCACACATTTTAATTTTCCAAAGCAAAATAATGTTTATATCGGTAAAGTAAGAGATGTTTATACTATCGATAATAAATACCTCGTAATGGTTGTTAGCGATAGAATTTCGGCTTTTGATGTAGTATTGCCCAAAGGAATTCCTTACAAAGGACAGGTTTTAAACCAGATTGCTGCTAAAGCCTTGGATGCTACTTTAGATATAGTGCCTAACTGGAAAATTTCAGTTCCCGATCCTATGGTTACTATTGGGAGATTTTGCGAACCATTTAAAGTAGAGATGGTAGTAAGAGGCTATTTATCAGGTCATGCTTGGAGAGAATACAAAGAAGGAAAAAGAACAATCTGTGGTGTTGCAATGCCCGAAGGTTTAAAAGAAAACGACAAATTTCCTCAACCAATCATAACCCCAACAACCAAAGCAGTTATTGGACATGATGAAGATATTTCTAAAGAAGAAATTATTTCATTGGGTTTGGTAAGTAAATCAGATTATGAAATGCTTGAGAAATATACTCTTGCTATTTTTAAAAGAGGTAGCGAAATTGCTGCTCAAAAAGGATTAATCTTAGTAGATACTAAATATGAGTTTGGAAAAGCCGATGGTGTTATTTATTTAATTGACGAAATTCATACACCAGATTCTTCCAGGTACTTTTACGCTGATGGCTATGCCGAACGTCAGGCAAAAGGCGAAAAACAAAAGCAGCTTTCAAAAGAATTTGTTCGCGAATGGTTGATGGAAAATGGATTCCAAGGCAGAGATGGTGAAAATGTTCCTGAAATGACGGATGAGTTTATTCACCAGGTTTCGGAAAGATATATTGAACTTTACGAAAATATTACCGGCGAAAAATTTATAAGAGCCGATGTTTCGGATGTTGTAAAGAGAGTAGAAGCCAATATAACAGAATGTTTGAAGACACTTTAATTTAGCTATTGCGTATTCTGTTAATAGTTTTTAAGTCTGTATTTATCTAATATCATTTAATGAAGCGTTTTTTATCGAAGATACCTGTTCAAATAAGATATATCGGATCAATCTATCTAATCGGAATTATGTTTTTTACATTGTTCCGATTGGTGCTTTTATTTACGGAAATTAAGCAACTCCAAATACTGCCCGATAAATTTACATTGATTAGCAAAGCCTTCTTTATGGGTTGGCGTTTCGATACTGTAATTTCGGGCTATCTTTTGTTTTTCCCTTTACTGATTCTTTGTGTTGCTTCTTTTTTTAGGTTTAACAAAGCCTTGTTGTACAAAATTATTCATGTTTTTCTTTTTATACTTTACGTATTCGCATTTCTTATCTGTGCCATTGATATTCCTTTTTTTAACTACTATTTTTCTCGTTTAACCATTGTTGTGTTGAGTTGGATGCAAAATGCAAGCTTTGGTTTTAAAATGATTTTTGAAGAGATGAGTTATCTGATTTATCTCTTTGTTTTTATTGCAGTTTGTACTGGTTTTTATTTTTCGATTTCGTTTATTAAGAGAAGAATTATTAAGGATATAAACGATATTGTTCACGAAAATAAGATGCGTTATTTTATTAAACTATTCCTGTTTTCATTGCTGGCATTGGCAATTATGTTTCTGGGAATACGTGGACGTATTGAAAAGAAATCGCCAATAAAAGTTGGTACTGCTTATTTTTCAAATTACGCTTTTCCCAATCAATTAGGCTTGAACCCCGTATTTACTTTTATACAAAGTTATTTGGATAAAATAAATCCTGAAAACGAAAGCCTGCATCTGATGGATGAAAAGCAGGCTATTTATAATGCCAATCAATACATGAACATTCCTGATGGGAATATACCTTTTGTAAGGGAAATAAAAGGCAATGAACAGCCTTTATATGCCAATGTGGTGTTGGTTATTATGGAAAGTATGTCGGCGAATAAAATGGCGAGATATGGCAATACCAAAAACCTTACACCTTTTCTGGATAGTTTGGCGAGCGTTAATTATTGCTTTGATAATTTTTATTCAGCCGGAATTCATACTTTTAATGGCATATTCTCTACCTTGTTTTCGTATCCGGCATTATTGAAACAACATCCTATGAACGGAACTGTAATTCCTCAATATACAGGCTTATCGAATACCTTAAAAGGTTGTGGGTATCAAAATATTTACATAACCACACACGATGAACAATTCGATAATGTTTCGGGTTTTTTGCATGCCAATGGTTTTGATAAAATTATTTCTCAAAAAGATTATCCTTCTGCCAAAGTATTAAGCACCCTGGGTGTTCCCGATCATTATATGTTTGAATATGCTATTCCTGTTTTAAAAGATATGTATGCTCATCAAAAGCCTTTTTTTGCGACGTTTATGACTGCCAGCGACCATGGACCTTATATTATCCCCGAAGATATAGATTTTAAACCCAGAAATAAAGATATTCACGAAGGTATTGTAGAATATGCCGATTGGGCCATCCACCATTTTATAGATATTGCGAGCCAACAAACATGGTTTGATAATACTATTTTTGTATTCCTGGCCGACCATGGTGCTGTAGTAGGAAGCAATGTATATGATATGCCAATTTCATACAATCATATTCCACTGATAGTGTATGCTCCCAAATTATTAAAAACAGCTCAGGCGATACAAAATTTCGGTGGACAGATTGATGTTTATCCTACTATTATGGGTTTGTTAGGATATAAGTATGTAAACAATACTCCGGGTGTTGACTTGCTGAAAGAAAATCGTCCGTTTATGTTTTTTAGTGCTGATGATAAAATCGGATGCACCAATCAGGAGTTTTTTTATGTTTATAAAACCAATGGCAGCGAGAGTTTGTATAAATATAAAAACCAGGATACGCACGACTATTTACCCCAACACAAAGCTATTGCCGATAGTATGAAGACCTATGCTTTTTCGATGTTGCAAGCCAGCCAATGGATGAAAAGCAATAATAAAACCGCCAAGAAATAAGCTCTGATTTTTATTCTTTAACAAAATGATATTTTAACCCGATGCTTATTAGATGCGTGTTGGTTTTTACTCTGTCTCTTTCTAAAAGTGCTGTTTGATAGACTGCAGGCTGGTCAATTAAATAATTGAAACTATATAAGAATTGATATTCAGCAAACAGGCTGAAGTTTTTAATTTTATATGCAACACCTTCACCAATAGTAAAGCCCCAAATGCTCTTTTGAATATCATTTTTAAAAGAATTTGCATTATCATTGCTAAAATCAGCAGCGTAACAATCCAATCGTGGTGCTAAGAGTAAATAGGGTGTAAACGATTTAAGTTGTGTTTTTAACTTAAGTACCGGACTAAAACTAATAAAACCAAAACACAAATTATCGCTGGGAGTAACTTCGCTAATATTGATTGAATAAATATTTAAATCGTTTTTGCTATTGCTTTGGTAATACCCTATTTCAGCAGATAATTCCCAATGCTTTTTAGAAATAAAATCTATGGTAATAGCTTCGTAAATACCAGGTATTAAATTAAAGTTTCGGTTATAACTATATAAAGAATGAACCCAATCTTGGTTTGAAAGTGAAATTCCGCTTTTGATGCCTATGCTTTTTACAATTTGCGAATAAGAAAAGCTACTGCTTACGATTAGAAGTAAAATAATTAATTTAGTTTTCATCTGTTTTAATCTTTGGTAAAATGATATTTTAATCCCAAGCTAATTATATGGGTGTTGGTTTTAACTTTATCTCTGCTTACGTAAAAATTGGGATACGTTGCCGGTTCGTCCATTAAATAATTAAAACTGTAAAAGAATTGATATTCGGCAAACAGGCTGAAGTTTTTAATTTTATATGCAACACCTTCGCCAACAGTAAAACCCCATATAGGTTTGCGAATAGTTGATTGAAATGAATTTGCAAATTTATTGCTTACATCAGCATTGTAGTAATCAAAACGGGGAGCAAGCAACAGATAAGGCGTAAAAGAATTTATCGGAATTTTAAACTTTGCAACAGGGCTTAACGTAATAAAGCCAAATTTAAAATTAAACTCCCCATACGTTTCAGATGTATAGCCAGAAAACGGACTTATTTCTGATTTACTTCCACTCTGATAAATACCCAGATCGGCTGAGAGTTCCCAATACTCTTTACTGATAAAATCAATGGTAATGGCTTCGTAATAGCCCGGTGTGGTAACAAAATTATAGTCGTAGCTAAATTTAGTATCCTCCCAATATTGATTTGATAATGTAAATCCGCTTTTGATGCCTATTCCTTTTATAATTTGCGAATAAGAAAGGCTACTGCTTAAGATAAGAAGTAAAATAATTAATTTAATTTTCATGTTGTAAAATATTATAGTTTTATAGATTCCTCACTCCGTTCGGAATGACAAAAATACAATTATTTAATTATAGTAAACATTTTTTAATAAAGTAACCCCACCAAACCTCCCCGAAGAGGAGGCTTTTGACTGGGTGTTAGTTTGTATTATTTGTTTCATTATTTAAAGAGTATAAAAAGTCAAATTTGTTATTTCCTTTATTTCTTGTTGCTTAAGTCCTCTCCTTTGGAGAGGATTTAGGTGAGGTTATTGTACCACCGTTACCCTCCCACTATACACTTTCTTTTCATTGCTCCTTTTATCCAAAGCTTCTATTGTATAGGCATAAACGCCTAATGGAACTATCTTGCCTTTAAATGTGCCATCCCAAAAATTAGTATTTTCACCTTCAAATACCATTTGCCCCCAGCGGTTGTAAATATAGGTTTTTATTATAAAGCTATCTGCATTGGCATACTCAAACTTATCATTTAGTCCATCACCGTTGGGTGTAAAGCTATTGGGTATCCATAGTGTAGGTATTGTGCAATCTGCATAACTAACAGTTATGCTATCGCATACCGTTATTTTATAATCTTCTATATATGCACTTACCCAATAGGTACCGGGCTGTGTTACCAGAAAAGTACTGTTTTTGCTGCTATCTTGCCAGGTATAGTTTACACTATCCACTTCTTTGGGTATGTTTGCTTTTAATAATAATTGCTGCCCGAAACACAAGGTTGTGTCTTTATTAAATTTAGGTTTTAAATTTTCACATTCACAAACAGAAACATCGTCAAAAAAATAATATGGTATAGTGGCTCCAAAGAAAACATCGATATAATTAGTATGATTATTATCTCTAAAATTACCAATTACAAAATACTTTTCATTGCCATTTGCAATGAAACTTCCACTAACTTTAACCCAATTTAAAGTATCCATGATTATTCCTTTATTATTTTCAATCTGAGGTTGTTTTAAAAGTAAACCGTATGTAGCAAAATTAAATAGAGTGTCTGTTGAAAAATACATACCAATATTTTCGATAGCACCACTACTAAAGTTTGAAAGTGATGTGTAAAACTTAGCACAATATAATTTATTCCTTTTCAAACTATCAGAAAGTTCATCCATTAAGTATTCCCTATATTCATATCCAGCATATAAAGCAATAGCAGCCATTCCGTTTCCCGTTCTTGGTGGTTGAATATTAATAGCAAGAACACAATTTAAATCTAAGGAACATGAATTAAAATAATCACTTGAACCATTTACTCCATGACCTGAAAACCAGTTTTTACAATAATTCAAATTACCAGTAACACAGTAAGGAGGGCATTGATAATAATCCTCGAAAGAAGGATTTTGTACCAGATTGGGTCCAATAATTTGTCCATTGGAAATTAATCCCCAAAAAGAGAATATGAAAAATAATATGGCTTTTTTAATATTCATTTTACTTGTCCTACAAAACTGAGTGTTATTATACAGATTCCTCACTCCGTTCGGAATGACAAAAATACAATTATTTAACAAATATATACATTTTTTAGACTGAAACTAAATAATATTTATAATCTCTCATTGCGAATAAGATATAGTTAAAGTACTGAATACCCAAAATGAAATCACTTTGATATATAATTGAATCGTTCAATGCCCAAAGTGGAATCGAAATGGTATATAGTTGTTCCGCTCAATACTCAAAGTGAAATCGAAATGACATATAGTTGTTCCGCTCAATGCCCAAAGTGAATTAACTTTGGCATATAGTTGTTCCGTTCAATACTCAAAATGAATTATTTATGGTATTAGCAGCTATTAAACACAGGCAAAATACAAATACAGATGTATATAAATGAGTGTATTTACTTTGTAAAAGTATAGAAAAACCCTTGTCCGGCATTGGCAAAACAAGGGTTTATTACATCAGCGAAGTAGTCAAAAGACAACTTGCATCAAAAGATATTACTGACAGCTTATATAAAAATAAAGTTTTCTTTGGAAGTTGTTTTTTCGCAATAGTGGCATTGCAGTTTTATGGCATCTTTATCAATCACGGCAAACCGTGTAGGTATATTTTCGTGATTGGTAACACAATTGGGGTTGATACATTTAATAAATTTATCAACTACTTCGGGTACTTCTACGGCTTTCTTTTCGATAATTTCAAAATCTCTGATCACAATTAAAGTAGCCGAAGGGGCTGCAATTGCAATTTTGTTGATTTCTTCTTTCTCAAAGAACTTGTTTTTTACTTTGATGATTCCTTTTTTGCCATATCTGCGACTATCGAGATTGGTGCCAAACAATATCTGATTATCAAAACTATCTAAGCCTAAGATTTTGATTACCTGAAATACATTTTTGGATGGGATATGATCAATTACAGTACCGTTTTCCAATGCCGATACGATTAACTCTTTTCTTGTTTTTTTACTTTCCATGGTATGTACTATTAAAAATTTGCAATCTTATTATTTAATACCTAATATCGAAGCCATCAAGGCTTGACGAACATATACTCCATTGCGGGCTTGTTGAAAATAGTAAGCTTCTTTCATATCGTCCACATTTTCGTTAATTTCGTTTACACGTGGCAATGGATGCAATACTTTCATATTTGGTTTGCAATTTCCCAACATATTTCCATTTAAAATGTAAGCATTTTTCACTCTTTCGTATTCCACAGGGTCCGAAAAACGTTCGCGTTGGATACGTGTCATGTACAAAATATCTACAAAAGGTATTACTTCATTCAAATCGGTATATTGATGATATTCAAGATTTTTTTCTTTGATATGGCGTTTTACAGCACTGGGTAGTTTTAATTCAAATGGAGAAACAAAGTGAAAAGTACAATTAAAATTAGCTAAAGCTATTACGTTGGAATGAACGGTTCTGCCATATTTTAAGTCGCCTACAAAAGCAATGTGCAAATTATCTAATTTACCTTGTGTTTTGCGTATCGAATACAAATCGAGCAAGCATTGCGTAGGATGCTGATTGGCACCATCACCGGCATTGATAATAGGCACCGCAGAAACTTCGCTGGCAAAACGTGCACTGCCCTCCAGCGGATGACGCATTACAATTAAATCGGAATAATTGGCTACTGTTTTAATGGTATCTTTAAGCGATTCACCTTTTTTAACACTCGAACTGGCAGCATCGGTAAAGCCGATAACTTTTCCGCCCAATTGATTAACGGCACTTTCGAAACTCAAACGTGTGCGTGTGGATGGCTCAAAAAACAAAGTGGCTACCACATAATTTTCGAGAATTTTTTGCTTCGGATTTTTCTCAAACTCTTCGGCAATATCAAGTATTTTTAAATACTCTTCTTTTGAATAATCATTGATGGATACTAAGCTTCTGTTCTTCATAATACATTGGTTTTAATTCAATTTTTCTTTTTTCAAATATACTACATAATAAATTTTATTCCAAAAAAAAGGCGACTAAATTAGTCGCCTTTTTAAAAAGATGTTAGTTACAGCCGCAACCGCAGCCGCTTTTTTTAACTAAATTATGTTTCTGAACAAAATCAGCAACCACTTCGGTTAAATTAGGATGTCCGATTTCTTGTAATTCGTAATCAACTTTAGTATAAGGTTTGTTGATTTTGATAATTCTTGTCAAATCAATAGGAGTTGCAATAACTACAGCATCGCAATCGGTATTGTTGATAGAAGTTTCTAAATCTTTAACTTGTTCAGCACCGTATCCCATAGCTGGCATTAAAGTGCCGATGTTAGGATAAATTCTGAAAGTTTCAGCAATTTTACCAACAACGAAAGGACGAGGATCAACCAATTCTTTTGCGCCAAATTTCATAGCAGCAACAGTACCGGCACCTAATTTCATTTCACCGTGAGTTAACGTTGGACCATCTTCAACAACCAATACGCGTTTTCCTTTAATCAGTTCAGGATTGTGAACAGTTAATGGAGAAGCAGCATCAACTACGATAGCAGTAGGATTGATTTTTGCGATGTTATCTCTAACGATTTGAATAGCTTCTGGAGCAGCACTGTCCATTTTATTGATAACGATAACGTCAGCAACGCGGGCAGTAACTTCACCAGGATAATAATTTACTTCATGACCAGGACGATGTGGGTCAACAACAGTAACTGTTAAATCAGCTTTGAAGAATGGGAAGTCATTATTTCCACCATCCCATAAAACTACGTCACATCCATCAGGATCGTTTTCAGCAGCTCTTAAAATTGCTTCATAATCAACACCAGCATAAATAACGTTTCCACGTACTACATGTGGTTCGTATTCTTCCATTTCTTCAATGGTACATTTGTGTTTAGCTAAATCTTCAACAGTTGCAAAACGTTGTACTTTTTGTGCATTCAAATCGCCATAAGGCATTGGATGACGAGCAGCAACAACTTTTAAACCTTGAGCCATCAATAATTCAATAATTCTTCTTGATGTTTGGCTTTTTCCGCAACCTGTTCTAACAGCACCAACAGCAATAACCGGTTTTGTACTTGCAATTTGAGTGTCTTTAGGTCCTAATAAAATAAAATTAGCACCAGCAGCATTAACGATAGAGCTAACATTCATTACTCTTGGGTAAGGAACATCGCTGTAAGAAAATACACAATCGTCAGCTTTTAATTCTTTTATTAATCTTGGCAATTCAGATTCAGCCAAAATAGGAATTCCTTCAGGGTATAATTCAACGCCTGCTAATTCTTTAGGATATTTTCTTCCATCGATATCAGGAATTTGGGCAGCTGTAAAAGCTACAACATTGTAATTGGCATTGCCTCTGTAATAACAGTTAAAATTGTGAAAATCACGACCGGCAGCTCCAATAATGATGACATTTTTTTTCATTATTTTTTGACCTTTTTATGTTAATAATTGATTGATTTAATATTTTGTTGCAAAGTTAGAATTTTAAGTATAGCGAACAAAGATTTTTGAAAATTTATTTTTGATTTTTTTAAATCTTTGTTTATTAAGTTTTTAATTGGTTTGATTAAAAAACAAATTACTTTGTTGAAATAAGCTTGCCAGAACAAAAATCATTATCTGTTTTAAAAGTATAAAAGTAAATACCAGAAGGAAGGTCGAAAGCATTAAAGTTTATACTGTGCTCACCAATATCGAATTTTTGATCAACCAATTGCTTTAAAAATCGTCCTGAAAAATCATATATATTAAGGTTTACATTTTGAGTCTTAATGAGATTAAAACTAAAAGTAGTATTATTTGAGAAAGGATTTGGGTATACTTTAATTTCATTTCGCACCCTGGTATTTTCTTTTATTCCAAGAAATTCTGATAATGGTCTCCTCCAGACACCATATAAACTAGTCCCTGCAAAGGCATAATTATTATTTATCGTAATTGAAGATATATTTGCCTCAGCAGGCAAACCTGTATTAATTTGTGACCAGTTTAGACCATTATCGGATGTATAGTAAACATAAGCACTATCTGAATAAACAAAGAGATGATTTGCCTTTTTGTAAATATAAGTTATATTGTAACTTCCAGGTAAAGAGTTGCTGATGTTTATCCAGCTATTTCCATTAAAAGGCATAGAATAAACACTATGCCCTGAATATGCATATGCAGTAGTATCAGTATAAGTTAAAGAACCAAAAGAAGATAAAAAGATTCCATTATTTATCGTTATCCAGTTATTCCCATAGTCAGTAGATCTAAAAAATCCATTACTGGTACTGGCAAATAATACAGAGTCTTTAACAAACATAGATACTATATATAAGTCAGTTAAACCATTATTAATAGCTGTCCAGCTTTGTCCATTATTTGTTGTTTTAAAAACCCCTGAACCATAAACCCCTGCATACATAACCGTATCACTGACGCATATAACATGTAATCTCAGGGCTGGTGTTATTCCACTACTGGCATCTGTCCATAATCCCCCGTTGTTAGAAGATTTATAAACTTCACTTGAATGAAGTCCTGCAAATATGGTTGTATCTTTAAAAGCAATTGACCAAACAATAGTATTTGGCAAACCTGTATTTAATAAGGACCATGTATTACCGTTATCATTGGAATAACCAATTCCATTAGAAAACAAACCGGCATAAATATCATTATTTTTTGTAGCAAGTGTAGATACAAACAAGTCTGAACTAATACCATTATTGGATGAAGTCCATAGATTCCCATTGTTATGGGTTAAATATATTCCGCTTCCAGTAGTTCCAGCAATTATATCGTTAGTATTTTTCATTAAAGTATAAATATTCAAATTGTAAATTCCATTATTTACTGCACTCCAACTTGTTCCATTATTTACTGATTTGTAAAGACCCATATTATAAGAACTTACATAAAGCTGATTATTTAAAACTTCAATTGAAGATGCCATAAAATTCAATGGTAAGCCATTATTAATTGTAGTCCAGTTCAGCCCATAATTAGTTGACATATATACCCCTCCTGTAATCGTACTGCTATTTGTATATGTTGCATAAATATTCCCACCTAAAATAGCCAAATCTGTAATTTTATTTGACACACCTATTCCGGTATTCATTAAACTCAATGTTAACCCGTTATCAGAAGACTTATAAACACCATTATCGCAGCCAATGTACATATCAATGCCATTAAATAAAAAACAATTAGGATTACCAATATTATCTGTTATTAAATTCCAATTCTCTCCATCATCAGAAGAAACATAAATTTCATTGTTGTAAGTTCCGGCATAAATATTATTTCCATTTAAAGCTAAACAAGTTATTGACCAATAATCAATAATACCATTATCTTTTTTTATCCAGTTATAATTGTTTAAAGTAGATCTAAATATGCCACCCCATGTCGAAAGAAAAACATAATTATTTTTTGTAACTATTGAAAATATAGCTTTATCAGTGGGCAAGCCATTGTTTATTGCAGTCCAGTTATTACAATTATTTATTGAAACATATATCCCATGGGTTGTCCCTATAAAAATATTACTACCATTAATATGTAAACTACGAATGTTTGCACCTGAAGGATTATTAGTGGGTTGCCATTGGGAGTAAATGCGATTGCTATACAAACAAATAATTATAAGAAATATTGATACTAATTTCCGAAATTTAGAATTTGTTTTCATAAAAATTGAATTAAATAATTAAGCAACAAATATAATAAGAAATGATTAAAATATTGTAAAATATTCTTTATCTTTTTTAATCAAAGATAATTTGGATTTATTTTTATTTATTGATTGAGCTGTTGGCTGCCAGTTTTGTTCCGAAGATAGCAATAGCCACTACAGATACTGAGCTTATCGGCATTAAAATAGCTGCAACTACCGGCGACATGTTGCCCGATAAAGCATAAATGAGCCCGAGTATATTGTAAATAAAAGAAATAGTAAAACTTATTTTTACAATATTGAGTGATTGCTTAGAGAAACGAATAATTTTATTTATGTTTTGAAATTTTCCGGCTTCAATAATAATATCCCCTGCCGGCGAAAAATGGTAAATATCATCAGCAACCGAAACGGCTACGTTGCTTTGCATAAAAGCACCTGCATCGTTTAAACCATCACCGGCCATTAGCACATAATGTCCTTTTTCCTGTAATTTTCTTATAAAATTCATCTTGTCCTGTGGCGTTTGTTCAAAGAACAAAGCATCTTCCTCAAAATAAGTTTTCAGAAATTCTTTTTCCGAAGGATTATCGCCCGACAACAGATAAAGCTTAAAGTTTTGTTTAAGTATTTTTGCAACATCCAGAAACCCCTCTCTGTATTTGTTTCCGATGGTAAAGTAACCGAAATAAATAGTATCAATTTCGATAAACACTTTTGCCGATCTATCGTCAAGATTTATGTTTTCAATGCCTAAATATGTTGCTGACCCAAGCCTTACTTTGCAATCATTCACGATACCAAAACTTCCTTTTCCTGATATTTCAACATAACCTGCAACCGGCAATGTTATTGTTTCCTCAAAATACTTGGAAAGCACCTGGCTTAAGGGATGTGTTGACTGCCGAACCAAAGATACAATGGCAATCATATCTTTATCACTAAGAATTTTACCCGTATAAGTAATATTGTTTTGATCGGGAATGGTAATTGTCCCTGTTTTATCGAATACAATACTGTCAATCTTTGTAAGGTTTTCGACAATTTGTGTGTTCTTAAGATAAACACCCTGTAAGCCTAATAAACGAATGGAATTGCCCATTGTAAACGGCAATGAAAGTGCCAAAGCACACGGACAAGTGATAATAAGCACAGAAGTAAAAACCAGCACAGCCACATGAAATTGCCCATGCAACCACCAGAATAAGAAACCAGCTATAGCAACACTTACGATGATTAAAGTAAAATAGACACTAATGCGGTCAATTAAGGTAAGCAGATGTTTAGTCGGTTGTTGTTTTGTTTCGCTTTGGTTCCATAACTGTGTAAGATGACTCTGACTTACTTCTTTTGCAACCTTAATTGTAATTGCCCCCTGTACTTGGATACCACCGGCATAAAGAGGCTCTCCGTTTTCTTTACGTATGGGTGTTGACTCACCCGATACAAAACTATAATCAATAAGTCCGATGCCTTCCACCAGTAATGCGTCGGCAGGTATTAGTTCTTTATTTCTTATTAAAAGGAGGTCATCAACTTTGATGTCTTTTAGCAAAATATTTTCTTCTCCAATATCAGTTATTTTGGTAACTGCAACCGGAAAGTATGATTTATAATTTCTGTCAAAAGAAAGTGCTTCATACGTTTTCCCCTGATACCATTTCCCTAATAACAGAAAGAACAATAAACCCGAAATGCTATCGGAATATCCTTGTCCGGTATTGGTAAATATTTCGTAGCAAGTAACAAAAAACAGTGTTAATACTCCCAAAGCAATTGGTAAATCAATATTGATTATTTTTTTGCGAATGGCTTTCCATGCTGATATAAGATAATCGCTACCACAATAAAATACCAGAGGTAACGTCAGAATAAAAGAAATATAGCTAAAGAATACGCCCAATGATCCTTCGAGCGGCTTACCGTTAAAATAAACAGGAAGACTGAATAACATTACATTTCCGGCAATGAATCCCGCGATACCTATTTTATAGGTAAGGGCATTGTTTGTTTTCTTTTTATCCTTTCCTTCAAGTGATTGATGGGATATTTCAGGGATATAGTGTATTGAAACCAGCAATTCAACTACTTGTCGTAAAGTAATTTCCTGGGTATTAAAAGTAATACTACATGTTTTTTTAATAAAATCAACAGAAGATTGTTTTATTCCCTCATTAAGCTTGTTAAGATGTTCAAGCAACCAGATACAGGAAATACAATGGATAGCAGGGATATAGAATGTAAGTTTTGCAAAATTGTTTTCATAAAACTCATAGATACGGGATTGTATCTCTTCTTTATCGAGGAAAGCGTATTTGCCTTTATAACTTATTTCTTCTGCTTTAATACCTGGTAGTTGAGCCAAGGTATAGTATTGTTGAAGCTTGTGTTCATTCAATAACTGATAAACCTGCTGGCAACCATTGCAGCAAAATATATTTTCCTTCCATTCGATGGGTGTTTTACCGCAATCGGCTCCACAATGAATACAAGCATTTTCGGATTGCATTTAGGCTTATTTATTTAGGATGACAACAATCACCCTGGTTTTGTAAACTATCCTGATTAACCTCAGATTGTTTTATTTGCAATGTTGTTTCGAGTTTCAGTTTTGAAGGACTGATATATGGAATACCCAAACAAAGCCCTCTTAGGATAAATAAAACACCTATAAAAATAACTACATAAGGAATGAGTTTATTAAGAATATTTCTTGCTTTTAATGTTATAGTATTACCTATCATTGATATGCTGAGCATTAAAGGCAATGTACCTAGCCCGAATAGGATTAAATAAAGACTGCCATAATAAATATTTCCGGTAGCTATTGCACCAATTATTGCTACATAAACCAGTCCGCAAGGTAAAAGGCTATTCAGCATTCCTATCAGAAAGAGTCCTTTATAAGATCTCATATTAAAAAGCTTCTGTATAGAAGAACGAACAAATCCTGTAAATAAATTAAATTGTTTAAAACGTATTTTTTTAAAAAAGATGGGTGCCAGTACTGATATAATGAGCAATATTCCCATAATAATTGATACCCATTGCTGAATGCCTAGTATCAGAAACCCTTTGCCAATAAAGCCAAATATAGCACCTATTATACCATACATGAAAGTACGTCCTAAATTATACAGAATACCACCGGTTAATCGTTCAGAAAATGAATTTCCGTTCAAAGGAAGGTTGAGTGCAATAGGTCCGCACATTCCAATACAGTGTAAACTTCCAACAAACCCCAGTATAAATCCTGCAAAAATAATTTCCATTAGTTTATTGTTATTTCTTTTTCAATATTATATATGTTTTCAAGATGATTCCATTTCATCTTAACCATATATCTACCGCTTTTAAGATTTGTTGATGGGAAACTTATATTTTCTGTCATTTGGATTTTATATTTCACATCCGATTTCTTATCAGAAGGTCTGTAAAAATAAACGAATAATGTATCTTCTAAATTTATAAGACTTTGGCAGAGCTTAATATCAATACTTAAATTGTTCTGATTGATAGTAATACTATCTCGATAATTTTCAGATCTTTTATTTATTTCAATCTGTTTTGAGTAGCTGGCACCCTGATCATAATAATCATCAGATACCAAATCCTGTGACTGATTAAGCGAGAAAATAATAAAAATAATAGAAAGCAAAACAAAAACTGTCATGAATATTAAAATACCATGTCCCCAGTTGAATTTAAATTTCTTCATTGTTGTGGTCCTATAAAATTAATAGATGAGGTAGAGATATAAGAGTCGGCATCATAAATACCAATCTTTAGATCGGTTGTTCTTCCTGTTAATTCTTGTTTTTTAAGCTTTATCATCAATACACTTTCAATAGCTTTACCACCGTCCAGTTCAGTAATATCAGTTGTAAAATCAAGCGCTCCATGTTGGATGTCCATCAATTTAAAAGTCAATTTTTTAGGTATGTTTGTTTTGTTAAAGACTTTTACAATGTAAATATTTGAGCAAGAGGTTGAATCTACAAGTTGACACATTGTTCCCGGCATGCGGTTAATAGTAACGTCAACAGAAGTACGTTTCGAAACGGTAAAACCCAATACAAAAATAAGAATTATCAATACTGCAGAATAAGCATAAGTACGGGCGTTTTTATTGGATCTTTTTCCTGTTTCTATTCCATTGTAAGAATCGAATCTAATCAAATTGCCTGGTTTTTTTATTTTTTCCATCACGTTGTTGCATTCATCAATACAGGCAGTGCAATTGATACATTCATATTGCGAGCCATTTTTAATATCGATACCTGTTGGACAAACTGCAATACACTGACCGCAGTCAATGCAGTCGCCTCCGTTTTTTCTACCTCTGGGTTCGCCGCGTTTAAAATCATAAATTACTGAAATCGATTTTGAATCTAATAAAACACCCTGAAGTCTTCCATAAGGACAAAAAACGGTACAAATCTGCTCACGTATAAATGCATAAACAAGATAATAAAATATTGAAATACCAACCATAAATATAAATCCAAGTTGATTTTCGCTAATAGGAGAGCTTATTATTTCAAGTAATTTATCAGGACCTGTAAACCACATGAGAAACACATTGGTAATAATAAAAGATACAATGATAAATGAAATATGTTTCCCTATTTTTCGGAAAACAAAGAAATGATTTTTTTCTTTATTGGTATTATTTCGGGGATTCCCTTCGAAAAGATACTCAATACGGCGGTATATCATTTCCAGAAAAATAGTTTGAGGGCAAGCCCAACCACACCATAATCTTCCATAAATAACGGTGAAAAGAACAATAAAAACGACAGATACTAGCATAATAAGTGCAAGGATAAAAGTGTCCTGTGCAAAAAAGAGGTTGCCAAACAATGAGAATTTTCGATTGACAATATCGAGCATCATCAGCGGATTTCCATTAATTTTAATGATGGGAGCCAATACAAGGAATAAGATACAAAACCATGCAAAAATACTACGTCTGGTGTACCATTTGCCCTTTGGCTGCTTTGCAAGTATCCTTTTGGTATTACCAGCTTCGTCTAAATTCAGAGGCCTGTCTCGAAAAGCTTCGTTGTTAATTTCCATTAGCCTTAGATTACCAACTTTGGTGTGAGAAAAATGTGTTAAATAACTATTTACATTCTATTCCCTGAGCAGCTTTCCCATTTGCAGGATTTGACTTACTTAGCGATTTTTTAATATAGATAGCCAACTGTTTAATTTGTGATACTGTTAAAGTAGATTTGAAAGGGTTCATACCTTTTTCTGGTCGACCTTCTGTAATTGTCTGAATAATATCTTCTGTTTTACAGCCGTTTATCCAGAAGTTATCACATAAATTCGGGCCAACCGCATTTCCGCCACCATTTGCACCATGACAGGCAACACAACCTTTTTCTTTAAATGTTTTTTCTCCGGCTGCAATCATTGCTGGTTCTGGTAATGAGCCAGCCTTGCTATCAGCTTCCATGCTCATTTTTAGTTTTTGATCTTCAACAGATGCTTTGTATTCGCTTGATTGATCCATTCCATTGTCTGGATATCCAAAGTATTTTACAGCATATATGCCAGAAAATCCAATAGTAATAAGGAAAAGCAAAATTACCCATAATGGAGAAGGATTATTTAATTCCTTGATTCCATCATATTCATGCTCATGGTTTTCTTCTTGTTTGTTGGTTTCATTATTTTTATCTGTAATATTTTCATCCATAATATTCAGTGTTTAATGTTTGTTTTTTTCAGCAGGATTATCGTTTTTAAAAATCGATTCTTTGTAATCGGTTAATTTTGATTTAGGGATTTTTACAACTCTATAAACCATTATAATAAATAAAATAAGAAAAATAAGTAATCCGATAATATAATACCACTGGATTCCATTTTCGTTGCTTAATACATCACTTACAAATCCCATTATATTATTTAATTGGTTTATTAGCAGCAGGTGATATATCACGACCAAGTTTATGTAAATATGCAATCATCGCAACTATTTCAGAAGTTGGGTTTACTTTAACACCTGAAGTCTTTAGTTCTGCAACAATTTTATCGGCTTGTTTAATGTAATCATCAGTAGCCATTTTATCAAAGTCTTTTGGATAAGGTACACCAAGGAATTGCATAGTTCTTATTTTAGCCGGTATCATTGATAAATTCACATCTTTATTAACCATCCACTCATACGCCGGCATAATTGATTGAGGATTCATTTCCTGAGGTTTGGTAAAATGATTATAATGCCAAATAGATGTTTTGTAAGTAGAACTTCCAATATATCCTGCACGTGCTAAATCAGGACCAGTACGGCGAGATCCCCATTGGAACGGATGATCGTAAACAAATTCACCGATTTTAGAATATTCACCATATCGGTCTGTTTCATATCTGAGTGGACGTACTTGTTGAGAATGACAATTATAACAGCCATTGCTGATATAAATATCACGTCCGGCGAGCTCAAGTGGAGTATATGGTTTTACTGATGATATTCTTGGAATGTTTGAATCGACCATCATCATTGGAATAATCTCTACTATTCCACCGATTACAAGTGCAATAAATACAAAAATAGCGAACCGAACTGCTTTTCGTTCCATCCATCGATGTAAAGTTTCACTGGCACTGTTGCGTTTTTCAGAATTCTCAAGTGATGGAGCTTCTGCTGCTTCATTGTTTTCAAGAACTCCCATTTTAATTGTTTTTACAATGTTGAATAAAAACATTAAAAATCCAGCTAAAAACAGCACGCCACCTACTATTCTTAATACATACATTGGGTGTAAGCGCGAAGAAGTTTCAATAAAGTTAGGATAAGCCAATAAACCATTAACATTGTATTCGCGTAACATCAACCATTGGGTAATTCCTGCCCAGTACAATGGTATTGCAAACATTAATATGCCTAAAGTAGCAATCCAGAAATGGGTATTAGCGAGTTTTTCGGAATATAGTTTTGTTTTGAATAGTTTAGGAACCAGCCAATAAAGCATTCCGAATATTAAACCACCATTCCAGCCCATACCGGCTATATGTGTATGAGCTATGGTCCAGTCAGTAAAATGACTGATGGCATTTACACTTTTCAGTGACATCATCGGTCCTTCAAAAGTTGCCATACCGTAAGCAGTAATAGCGACTACCATAAATTTTAAAGCTGCACTGTCGCGGACTTTATCCCATGCACCTCTGAGTGTTAAAAATCCATTGATCATACCTCCCCAGGAAGGTGCAATGAGCATTATTGAAAAAGTTACACCCAATGCCTGAACCCAATCCGGTAAAGCCTGATATAATAAATGATGAGGTCCTGACCACATATAAATAAAAATCAGTGCCCAGAAATGAATGATTGATAACTGATAGGAATAAATTGGTCTTTCAGAAGCTTTCGGAAGGAAATAATACATAATACCCAACCATGGAGTAGTAAGGAAAAAAGCAACTGCATTATGTCCGTACCACCATTGAACAACAGCATCCTGAGCTCCGGCGTATATGGGATAACTTTTTAAAAGAGATACAGGAATTTCTATAGAATTTACAATATGCAACACTGCTACACCAATAAATGTAGCCAAATACCACCATACTGCAACGTATATGTGTTTGACGCGGCGTTTAATAATGGTACCAATCATATTCCATCCGAAGGTAACCCAGATGATAGCAATAAGGATATCTATAGGCCATTCCAATTCTGCATATTCTTTGCCGGTTGTAATGCCTCCAAGCAAGGTAACTGCAGCTAAAACAATGATTAATTGCCATCCCCAGAAATTAATTTTACTGAGAATATCGTTAAACATCCTGGCTTTCAGAACCCTCTGTAAGGAATAATATACCCCCGCAAACATGGCATTACCAATAAAAGCAAAAATAACAGCATTGGTATGAACTGGTCTTACCCTTCCAAATGCAGTAAATTCTATTCCAAGGTTAAATACAGGAAATGCCAGTTGTAAGGCTGCTAACAGACCAACAACGATGGCAACGGCTCCCCAGATTACAGTAGCCCAGATAAAATTTCTAACAATGGCGTTGTCGTAATTGAATTTTTGTATCTCCATACTTTAAGATTTAAGTGAATTATTATTTCTTAGTAATTTCTTTTTCCTTTACTTCGTCATCATCAAATAATATTCGGATAGATGGCGTGTAATTATCATCATATTGTCCGGATTTTACACTCCAGATAAATAGCCACAAAAAAATAATTGCGGCAAAAAGACTGACTCCTATTAGCAAGTAAAGTATATTCATAATAAATTAGGTTCAAAGATAATATTTTTTTTCATTGAATATAATAAAACTGATTTATAGCAATTAATTTATGAGATATCTTGTAATTAATAACAAAATAACATAAAATATGATTGCTGCGAACTCATTTTTATTGAATTCGCCAATCTTAAAAGAATAGTTTTAAAGAAAAAATGAATAATTATAGATAAATTTTGGAAGGATTATCATTAAAATTATTCTGTTTTTGAGGTTGTAGTTTTTAAAAAATATGTGGTTTATTTGATTATTCTTTTTCTGCAAAGAATACCTCATCATTATCTAAAATTTTCAGTTTTACTTTAAATACGTTGTTTACTAAAGATAAATCTTTCTTTGTTTTCACACGTATGTAATTATCAGTAAATCCAAAAATATAGCCATTGTGAATGTCCGATTCAAATAATACTTTTCTGACGGAAGTGGTGTTTTCGAGGTAAAAATTATGTTTCTTTTTATCTGAAAGAATTTGTAATGCTTTACTTCTTTCGCGGCGAATGTTTACAGGCACTTTATCTTCTAATTTGGCTGCTATGGTATCGGGTCGTTCGGAATAGGTGAAAACATGGAGGTAGGATATGGGCAAAGCATCAATAAAATTGTATGTATCCTTAAAATCTTCATCGGTCTCGCCCGGAAATCCGCAAATGACATCTGCTGCAATACATGCATCGGGCATAACAGATTTTATTTTATACACCCTTTCGGCAAATAATTCACGCTGATAATGGCGCTTCATCATTTTCAGAATTTTATTACTGCCCGATTGTAATGGGATGTGAAAATGAGGTAGGAATTTATTGGAGTTTGCAACAAATTCAATAATTTCATCGGTCAGCAAGTCGGGTTCTATGGATGAAATACGGTAACGTTCAATACCATTAACTTTATCGAGTGCCTGAATCAATTGCAAAAAACTTTCGTTGTTTTGTTTGCCGAAATCGCCGATATTTACACCTGTTAAAATTACTTCTTTCAATCCTTCATTGGCAATTGCTTCTGCTGATTTCACAATATTTGCAATGGTATCGCTTCGGCTTCTGCCTCGGGCAAAAGGTATGGCACAATACGTGCAGAAATAATCGCAGCCATCCTGAATTTTCAGGAAAGAACGGGTGCGATCGCCGGAGGAATAGGATGGGACGAAAGCATCTGATTTCTCCATCTGTTTTACATCGCAATACGCACAGTTGGTTGCGTTATTGTTGTTGCGATTGCTGATGATTTCAAATAATTTGTGTTTTTCGTTATTGCCTACAATTAAATCAACGCCTTCTATTTCCTGAATTTCTTCGGCTTTTAACTGAGAAAAACATCCGATTACGGCTACCTTGGCATCAGGATTGCGGTTTATTGCACTTCTGATGGCAGTTTTGCATTTTTTTTCGGCAATAGATGTAACGGTACAGGTATTGATAACATATACATCGGCTGTTTCTTTGAAATCGGCTATTTCATAGCCATTTTCAATAAATTGTCTGGATATCTGGGAGGTTTCGGCAAAATTTAGTTTGCAGCCGAATGTTTGGAAAGCTATTTTTTTATTCACGTTGCAAAAATACAAAGAATTTCTTTAAGTAACAACTCCTTGATACAATGTGTCTGATGGGTTATTGAGTATTTAAGATAGCTCGTTTTCTAATGCAATGCTAATCGAATGTGATTTTTTTGTAAAAAATTTATGTATTACATACTAACATATTACTTTTGCGAATCAATTCATATTAAAAATCTAAAAAAAGCAGAACTTTAACCATTAAAATGGAGTGAAATTGAAAAGCCTTATGAGTAGTGGTATATAAACAATAAATCAATGAAACAAATGCTAAAACTTACAGTGCTTATTATAGCACTCTTTTCATTCAGAGCTTATAGCCAAAATTATCCTGAAATGATAGCTGTTGAAGGTGGTACTTTTATCATGGGTGATGCGTTTGGGGTAGGTAATAAAGACGAAAAACCAACACATAGTGTAATACTTAAGAGCTTTAAGATAGCTAAAACAGAAGCTACTGTGGCACAATATCGCACTTATTGTGATGCCATAGGAGTAAAAATGCCCGAACCTCCAAAGTGGGGCTGGCAGGATGATGCCCCCATAGTAAATGTAAGTTGGGACGATGCCGTGGCCTATTGCAAATGGCTAAGTAATGAACTTAAGAGAGATTATAGCTTGCCTTCTGAAGCTGAATGGGAATTCTCTGCCCGTGGTGGTAACAAAAGTCTTGGATATAGCTATTCAGGTTGTAATGATTTGGAGGAGGTGGCCTGGTATACCAGTAATTCAGGAGGACAAGCCAATTTAGTAATGAAGAAAAAGCCAAACGAATTAGGCTTATACGATATGAGTGGAAATGTGTGGGAATTTTGCTTAGATTGGTATAATGAAAAATATTATACAGATGCTACTGTTTCTAATCCAAAAGGACCTGAAACTGGTAATTCTCGTGTATTACGCGGAGGTTGCTGGAGCCAAGGTGATGCTTTATGTAGGGTTGCTGCCCGCAACAGCCATTCAACGGACTGTCGTCACCTCAATATTGGTTTTCGTGTAATTTCTCACGAATAAACATTGAAAATTACTATTTTTTTGAATGATAAGGTTCTTCGAAATGCTCAGCAATTACTGGAAATTTACGCTATCAAAATGTCAAAATCGAGGTACTGTCTTAAAAAACAAATAAATTTTTATTTATTTTTGCATCAGCA
>JACABE010000018.1:28752-75442 GCA_013377005.1 Bacteroidota bacterium | reverse complement strand
TTTTTTTATTACTACCAAACTTTTTTTTACCTTTTTTCTAAAATATTTTTCAACATATTGTTAGCAAATATTTTAATCAATGAAAAAAAATTTTTGGCTTATTTTTAAAAGAACTGTTTTTGAAAAGGAGTGCAAAGATAAAAACTTTCTTCCGAATAAAAAAACTTATTTTATTACATATTTATTCAATTTTATATCTTTGTACCTTTATTTATAAAGATTAATTTATATAAACTTTCAAAATAATGAAAAGAATAAGAGTAAATATATTGATAATCATTTCAATATTAATATTTATTGGAGGTAAAGAATTAAAAGCACAAAGAAGCTTTGGAAGTAGAATTTTTACAGGCGGTAATCTTGGATTACAATTCGGATCTGTTACACTGGTGGATGTATCTCCAATGATAGGTTATCGTTTAACCGAAGATATTGATATTGGAATAAGTCTTACATATAAGTATTATAATTATAAAGATTATTACGCATACACAGACCCCCAAACAAAACAAAGTCAATATTTTGATCTAAAAACAAATATTCTTGGCGGAGGAGTATTTGGCAGATATCACTTTACTGAAAATTTATTTGCACATGTTGAAGTTGAATATCTTGATTTTAAAATAGACACTTACACTGTTTATAATAATGGATTGGAAAAAGGTAAAGAAAATATAGGAATTACAAGTCTTTTTATTGGGGGTGGTTATAAACAGGAAATTGGGAGCAATTCATTTTTTACATTAATGATTTTATATAATTTAAATGAATCTAATAATTCGCCCTATACAAATCCGATCATCAGAGCTGGATTTGGAATTGGATTATAAAATTAAAATAACTAATACATATATATAATATGAATAATCAATTGATAAAACTACAGCCGGAAAAAATCTGGTATTATTTTAACGAAATTCTTAAAGTCCCTCGTCCTTCAAAAAAAGAAGAAAAAATAGCTGCTTTTCTGATGGAATTTGCGAAGAATCATCACTTAGAAGCAAAACAAGATGAAATCGGAAATGTACTGATTTCAAAAAAAGCAGCTAAAGGGTTTGAAAATCTTCAAACAGTTGTTTTGCAAAGCCATTTGGATATGGTTTGTGAAAAAAACAGCGACAAAATTCATGATTTTGATAAGGATGCTATAGAAGCACGAATTGAAGGTGAATGGGTAAAAGCTAATGGCACTACTTTAGGTGGTGATGACGGAATAGGCATTGCTGCTTCGTTGGCTATACTTGCATCAAATGATATTGAACATGGTGCTATTGAATGTTTGTTTACAGTTGACGAAGAAACCGGTTTATCGGGTGCTTTTGCTTTAAGTACAGATTTATTAAATGGTAAGATTTTATTAAACCTTGATTCGGAAGATGAAGGCGAAATATTTATTGGTTGTGCCGGAGGAAAAGACAGCGTTGCTGAGCTTGCTTACACAAGTATTGCTACTCCTGAAAACAATATTGCTTATATCGTTAAAATATCAGGCTTAACAGGTGGACATTCGGGCGATGATATTAACAAAGGCTTGGGTAATGCTAATAAATTGCTCAATAGATTTTTGTGGGAAACCAACAATAAATATACAATTCATTTGGCTGACATCAATGGAGGCAACCTAAGAAACGCTATCCCGAGAGAAGCTTTTGCCGTTTTTACAGTTGCCAAAGATAAAGCTACAAATGTATTGGCTGATGCAAAAAAACACAACGAAACAATACGTTTTGAATATCGTTCTACCGAAGCTGAGCTTCAGTTTACGATTGAAAGTATTGAATTACCCAAAAATGTTATTAATTCAGATGTTCAATCAAAACTTTTGAATGCTTTATATGCTTGTCCTCATGGTGTTATCAGTATGTCGAGAGAAATACCGAATTTTGTAGAAACTTCTACCAATCTGGCTTCTGTAAAGATGAAAGATCAGAAAATTATTATTACAACTAGTCAGCGAAGTTCTGTTGAATCGGCCAAAGAAGATATATGTAATATGGTTGCCAGTGTTTTTCAATTAATCGGAGCAAAGGTAACTCAAGGTGATGGTTATCCAGGCTGGACTCCCAATCCTGATTCAAAAATTCTCGAAATTGCCAAGAAGTCTTATATCAAACTTTTCAAAAAAGAACCTAAAGTATTGGCTATTCATGCAGGTTTGGAATGTGGATTGATTGGGGAGAAATATCCTGAAATGGATATGATTTCGTATGGTCCTACTATCAAAGGCGCTCATTCGCCTGACGAAAGAATGAAAATTGATACTGTTCAAATGTTTTGGGATTTAACATTGGATATTTTGAAAAATATCCCCAAAAAATAACATCAATCAAATTAATACTGATAAAAGAGCTTGTAATTATTTCAGGCTCTTTTATTTTATTGATATATAAACGTTTAAATATATTTTTCAATATTACACAAAGCATATTCAAAACAATAATTGATTATGTAGAATATCATCGGTTTAAATCAAATTAAACCTTATAGGATTAATAGATGTTTTACAAATATGATTTTTGTTGTAATTTTGCAATTGTTATAGAAATTTGGAAAACTGGAGTTGTTTAAAAATGAAGAAAATATTATTTAGTCTATCGCTTATTTTATTATCATTATCCTCTATACTTGGACAAATTCCAGCTGGATATTACGATGCTGCTATTGGCTATTCAGGAGAAAACCTAAGATCTGCATTAAAGACTATTACAACAAATGGTCATTCAAAAATATTGTACGATAATATTTGGAATTTTTATGATAATACAGATGTTTATCCTGCTCCAAACAATACTATTATTTGGGATATGTACACTGATATTCCAGGAGGAACAGACTCTACCACTTTAACGGTATTTACTGATCAATGCGGAACAGGAGGGGCTGGAGCTGAAGGAGTATGCTATTCGCGTGAACATTGTATGCCTAATTCGTGGTGGGGTGGATTAGGAAGAACCACATCTATATCCTATCCTCAATATTCGGATTTACATCATTTATACCCTGCAGATCAATACGTAAATATGCATAAAAGTAATTATCCAATTGGACAAGTTGGTACTGCATCTTATACCTCTAACAATGGTAGTAAAGTTGGATCGTGTTCTTTCCCAGGATACTCAGGTGTTGTTTTTGAACCTATAAATGAGTATAAAGGCGACTTTGCCAGAGCATATTTATATATGGCTACTCGCTATATGGATAGTATTGGAGCCTGGGTTAAAAAATATCCAACATATGATTCAAGATTCATTATTGATACAGTAACTAGCAATTACAAACAATGGTTTATAAATATGTTACTTGCATGGCACGCTGCAGATCCTGTCAGCAGTAAGGAAATAAACAGAAATAATACAATTTATTATAATACAGCACAACATAATAGAAATCCATTTATCGATCATCCTGAATTTGTGCAAGCTATTTGGGGTGGTGCAATTACAATAAAACAAGAACCATCAAATCAAACTACAAATTTTAATGCAACAAATACAGTTCCACTGAATAGTACCATAACGCTCACTTGGACAGATGCTTCAGGAACAGTTTTGCCTGACGGTTATCTTATACGTGCAAGTAATATTGATTTCAGTCAAATTCAAAACCCTACAGATAGTATTCCAGAAACTATTACCAATATGCAAAAGATAGTAAGTCAAGGTTTGCAAACTGCTACTTTTTCAGGACTACTACCTAACACTTTATACTATTTTAAAATATTCCCTTTTACAAATAGTGGCAGCAATATTAATTATAAAACCGATGGTATCATTCCAACTGCAAATAGTACAACCTCAAATTTATTATGGAAAGAAGATTTTGAAACTGGATATAAATCTGGTTATGCAAACGACACTATTACCTGTAGTATGGGTGATTGGATATTTTTTGATGCGCTATTAACTGGCAGTGATGCGTCAGATAGAAAAAACGGATTGAAAAGTGCCAGATTAAGGTATGCAAATTTGAAAATGTTTTTTGATAAAACTGGTGGTGTAGATACTATTACAATTTATCATGCTAAGTATGGAAATGATGCCAATGCAATATGGAAACTCCAATTATCAACTGATGGAGGCAATAACTGGAATTACATAGGAAATCCTGTTACATCAACAGATACTATACTAACACCAGCTATTTTTGTGATAAAACAACCGGGTAGTGTACGTTTTAATATTGAAACAACTTCTAACACAAATAGAATAAATATTGATGATATTATTATTACAAACTACACGGGACCTTTGCTAACATCACCACAACTAACTGCTGAAATAACAAATAATAATGTTGATAATAATATAGATATTTCATTTGCTGATAATGCTGCCTGGCGAGCAAATATTACTTCTATTAAAATTGGGAATACAACTTTAACACCAATTACTGATTATATTTTAAGTGCTGGTAATATACAGCTCTTACCATCAGGAGGAAACTCTTTACTTACAACAGCAGGTTCAAAAATTATTACTATTGAAGCATTTGGATATAATACTGATACTATTACTCAAATTATTAATACTGGCATACCCAGATCTAATAACTCAACAGTTTCAATCAGTTCAGCATTTACAATAAATTCAACCCGTACTATTACATGCACAGCCAAAGACAAATATAACAACTTAGTATCTGGCTATACATTCAAATACAACGTAATAATAACCAACAATAATGCAAATACTTCAGAGTTATATACTATTGATGGAACTGCTCGTTCGAGTAACGTAAGTAATGTTAATGTAATTTCAACTACGAATGCAAGTGGAGTTTCAAGTTTTACAGCCTCAATTCCAGTTACAGTTGATCCAGGAGATGGTCTAAGTATTCAACTATTACTAAATGATGGAACAAACAATATAGGCTCAGCTTTTATTTTTACACAGTTATTTAATCAGACAATAAGTTTTGGAACACTTGCTCCTGTAATTTATGGAAATGCAAATTTTAGTTTATCAGCAACAGCAAGCTCAGGACTTGCTGTAAGTTATTCCAGCTCTAATACTTCAGTTGCAACGGTTTCTGGCAGTATCGTAACTATTATTGGTATTGGCACAACAAATATTACAGCTTCACAATCAGGTAATACTGCTTTTTATCCAGCATCTAATGTAACTCAAGCACTAATAGTAAATACAAAAGCACTCATTATTTCCGGAGCTACGGCTTCTAACAAAGTATATAATGGTACAAATACTGCTACAATTACAGGAACATTAAGCGGCATCGTTGGATCTGATATTGTTAACTTAAATGCATCCGGTATTTTTGCCGACATAAATGCTGGCATAAATATACCAGTAACATCAATTTCGACAATTACAGGCACCGATTCATATAAATACACACTCACACAACCAACCGGCTTAACTGCAAATATTACCCAAGCTTCTCAAACTATTACTTTCGGTGTACTTACTAATAAAACTATATATGATTCCGATTTTAGCCCGGGTGCAACCTCTCCTACTTCAGCAATAAATACAATTACTTATTCGAGTTCTAATACATCTGTAGCAACAATTATTTCAAATCAAACACATATTGTTGGTGCAGGCACAACAATTATTACAGCATCACAAGCTGGAAATATTAATTATACAGCAGCTACAGATGTTTCTCAAACACTAACAGTAACTGCAACTCCTGAAACTATTGCAGCATGGTGTTTTAATGGAGTGGGAACTAATTCGTTGCCAACATTTGCAGCAACTACATTTAATACTAACTTAGTTTCTACATCCGGAGCTAATAATATTACAAGAGGAATCACTGCAGGATGGAGTTCCGCTAATAGTTCATTTAGAACTCTGGGATTTAAAAACGAAGGTATTTCAACTTCAAATACTGACTATTTTCAAATAACATTACAAGCTGTAAGCGGAAAAAAAGTATCACTTTCTTCTATTGATGCAAAATTTGCCGGAACAGCTACTTTTTATGCAACACCAGGAGTTACTTCACAATTTGCTTATAGCTTAGATGGTGCAAATTTTACTTTGATTGGTTCTCCCATTCAATCTACTTCTCTAACATTGACACAAATTAATTTAACTGGTGTTGCTGCTTTACAGAATATTGCAGCAGGAACAACCATTACTATAAGGTATTACGCAAGTGGTCAAACTGCTACAGGGGGATGGGGCTTTACTTCAGCTAATAATACTACTGATGGATTAGCAATTGGAGGATACGTAAGTCCGATAAGTCCAGCAACATTATCAGTAAATGCAATAACTGCCTTTGGAAATCAATGTATCAATACTACAAGCAATCCAAATAGTTTTAGAATTACAGGAACAAACCTAAATACATCAAATGTTACAATAGCAGCATTATCAGGATATTCTTATGCTACAACTTCAAATGGTTCATACGCATCTACATTAACAATCCCTCAAAGTGGAGGTAACTTTAGTCAAGATATTTTTGTTAAATTTTCGCCTATTGCAGTTCAATCTTATGATGGAAATATAATTGTAAGCGGTGGTGGAGCAGCTTCGGTAAATCGTTCGGTTACAGGTTTTGGAATTAACACAACAGCAAGTGTTACAACAACAAATACAGCAACTTCGATTACAACAAACACAGCAACTTTAAGTGGAGTTGTATCTTCAGAAGGTTGCCAAACCATTACTGCAAGAGGAATATGTTATGGCACTTCTATTAACCCTGATATTAATGGAACTTTCACTATAGAAACAGGATCTATAGGTTCTTTTTCGAGCAATGTTTCAGGTCTTTTACCAAATACACTTTATTATTATAGAGCTTATTCCATAACTAGCACTGGTACAAGTTATGGAAGCAATGAATCTTTTGCAACTAATATTGCCACACCAATTGCAAATACAAGCATACAACCCTCTTGTTTGTTAGCCACAGGAACTATAGAAATAACCTCGCCTTTAGGTGAAATTTACGAATATAGTATTGATGGAGGAGCTTATCAGATTTCTGCTATATTTGAAGGCATTATGACAGGAAGTCATACAGTACTTGCGAGGCTTAGAGCCAATCCCAGCAGTATTTCAGCCAATGCTTATGTTATAGTAAACCCACAACCTCTTGTTTCATCAAGTCCTTCAGGAAATACTATTCAAAGTTTTTGTAATTTAGCTACTATAAATGATTTAGTGGCAGTAGGTAACACTATTAAATGGTACGATGCTATTAACAATGGCAACTTACTTATATCAAGTAATTCATTATCAAATGGTTTTCATTATTACGCTTCGCAAATTGAAAGCGGAAAATGTGAAAGTAACTCCAGATTAAATGTAAGTGTAATTATAGATTCACTAACAATCTCTGGTACAGCTTCTACATTAGATAACTCTATTTTAGGTGGTCAAAATACTGAATTGAATTTAATAGGTAACAATGGTAGTATTATTAAATGGCAAAAATCTAACAATGGTAGTGATTGGATCGATATTCTTTCTACAGATAACCCATATATAGACATCCCCAATACATTGGGTATCTTGAATTATAGAGCTATTGTAAAAAATGGTGTTTGTAATGAAACTATTTCAAATCAAGTTAGTGTGATTGTTAATGCAAATACTACAACATTTACAGCTAATATTGACAACAACTGGGATAATGCAGGAAATTGGAATAATGGCATTCCAAGCAAGTTATATAATGTTATTATTCCAGCCAATAAGTTCGCTATAATTAATTCTAATAATACAGAGTGTAATAATCTAACAATTTTACCTTTAGGTAAATTAACTATCAATTCATCTTATGATTTATTGATAGAAGATACATTATATTTACAATCAGATGGTACAGGAGATGGCTCATTTATTAATAAGGGTAACTTACAATCAACCAACAATATAATTGAACGTTATATTCCTGTTACTACCAGTGATGCGTTTCATATATTGGCTTCTCCTGTTTCTTCTCAGGAAATTAACAGCAGTTTTAATCCTGAAACTCAAAGTTTGTTTGCATGGGACGAAACCAACGGAAGTTGGCTTGCTTATGATGATGCAGGCTTCACTGCCCTGAACGGAAGCAATATGTTTACACCAGGTAGAGGCTATGCCGTTTCCTACTCAACAACTTCTACAAAAAGTTTTACAGGAAACATTAACCAAGCTTCTGTTTCAACCAATCTGACATTTACTTCAGGTTTGTATGCAGGATGGAACTTAGTTGCCAATCCTTATCCTTCTGCCATAAACTGGAATATTGCTTCAGGTTTTAATAGAAACATGCTCGAAAATGCTGGCTCCGAACAATATGCTTTCTGGATTTGGAATCCAACAATTGGCAACTATGGATGCTTTATTTCAAACGATTCAAGCGGTACCAATGGTGTTTCTAATTTTATAAATTCAGCTCAAGGTTTCTGGGTAAAAGCTGATTCTGCTGCAAGCTTTAGTATAAACAATAATGCCTGTGAACATGCTCCTCAAAATTGGCTAAAATCAAATACTATAGAAAACAATACCATCAAACTAAGAACTTCAACCACAGCCAATACTTTTAGTGACGAATTAATTATCAACTTTGGCAATGCAAATGATATGAGTGGTGCCGAGAAAATGTTTAGCATGTACGCAAAGGCTCCTAGTTTTTATTCAACAAAATTGAATAAAAACTGGAGTATTAATAAACTCAGTTCTGTTGCTAATAACCCCACAATAGCTTTAGGTTTCAAATCAGGTATTGATGGCGAATATCTTATTTCTGCAATGGGTATTCAGCCATTCGGTAATGTGATATTGGAAGATTTAAAAACTGGGACTCAACAAAATTTATCTGCTTACAACACTTATTCATTCAATGCACAAACCAACGACAATCCCAATCGTTTTCTGTTACACTTTATTTCAACAGGAATAAATGAAGAACATGAAAAAACACCAAATATTTATTATAACAATCAAACAATTCATGTTTTAAATCCATGGAAAGACAATACTATATTAAATATTTATGATGTAAATGGCAGATTAATTCAAGTGTATAATATTACAGAAGGAAATAATAATTTTCCCCTTTTAATACCACAGGGTGTGTATTTTATGAAATTAATCAATAAACACAAGATTTTTGTAAAGAAAGAAGTAATTTATTAATTTCAAATTCTTATTGTATAGAAAAAAAGATTCTTAAAAAACTTATACTCTCAGAAATAAATTTCTGCTTTGCTTTATATTATTTGAAAGCTTACAATTACTTCTTTACCCATTCATTTTCAAACTTACAGTCTTTGTAATTATCAGAAAATTTAATGTATGTTTTGGCAATTTTATCACTTAACCACTTTTTTATAGCATTAGCTTTTGCACGTTCTAATGTAGCGTTCTGTATTTTATCGTAATCATCTTTAAGGTTAGCACGGTGAGCTGAAGAACGCGACTTGAGATAAACTATACGATAAGCTTGCTTACCATCATTATCGTTCATAATAATAGGTTTTGAAATTTCGCCAACTTTCATTTTATCTATCACAAAAAACAAAGAAGGGTCAATATCATCAGCACCAAATTTAGAATTTCCTCCATTAGGGTTTACCATAATTCCTCCATTATTCTTGCTTGGATCGTCAGAAAATTTTAAAACTGCTTTCTCAAAATTCATTGCACTATCCTTAATAACCGTATAAGCACTATCCAAATAAAATTTAGCTTTTTGCAGCTCATAAGGTGATACCTTAGGCATAAGCAAAATATGACGTACATTTACAAAATCTCCTCTTCTTTCAATCAATTGTAAAATATGAAAACCTGCTTTTGTTTCAATTACATTTGAAACTTCATCAGTGGTTTTAAGGTTAAAAGCTGCTGCTTCAAATTCAGGAAACATCTCTCCTCTCCCAAATAAACCTAATTCACCACTTTTTTTTGCTGAACCTGGATCTTCTGAATACAAAGCTGCAAGTGATGCAAATTTTTCACCTTTAATAATTCTTTCTCTTAATTCATTAAGTCTTTGTTTTACAATTTCTTTTTCTGCTTTACTAATAGTTGGCTGACGAATAATTTGTCCGATTTCATATTCAGCATTAATCAGAGGAATACTATCTGTAGGTATTTCATCATAAAACTTTTTTACTTCAGTAGGAGTTACTTTAGTATTATCTGTAATATTACCTTCCATCATTTGAACAAGCATTTGATTGTGAATATTATCTCTAAATTCATCTTTAAATTCATTTACCGATTTTTTATAATATTCTTCAAATTTCTCCTTTGAACCTACTTGAGCAATATAATACCTTAGTCTTCGTTCTAACTCACTTTCAACTTGCTCATCACTTATTGTTACACTGTCAACTTTTGCTTGATTAAGCATTAATTTACTGACTAATATACTTTCAAGTATAGAACATTTAGCATTATCACCGCCCTTTAAATTACCTTGTATTCGCATTTGGTTATATTGCTGTTCAATATCAGAAGCCTTTACTATATTTCCTCCCACGATAGCAACAACTTGGTCAATTATTACATCCTGTGCTTTTAATTGTATAGCTATGAATGAAAAAAATAAAGTGAGTAAAATTATTCGTTGTAATTTTTGCATAATGCTTTTTTGTAAATTGTTTTAAAAACTCTTGTTTGTCGGTTTTATTGTATTATTTAGTAAATTTTGAAGTCATTTTTTTTAACAGCTTCTTCATATAATTCGTTGTGCATTTTGTTTATTAATTCTAATTTTCGTTTATTGATAAGAATATTTCTAATATTTTCTTTCTCAAAACTAATGGGAGAAGTACTTTCTTTAACTTTAAAATCCTTTATATAAATTAAGTAATAATAATTTTCATCTTTAGTTTCAATTGTTCTATTATTTCTTAAAAAAGCTTCCTGATTATATGTTTCAATTGGAATCTCTTTGAGTAAGTCGTTGAATAAAAGCCATTCATCATCCTCAAGATAGAAGTTTACTGCAAGTTTGCTACATAAATCAATCAATTGGCTCTTATTTCCCGTTTTGCTAAAAAGTAAGGATTTTATTTTTGCCTTGTTTGGTGAATTTATATCTAACTTCACATAATTGACTTTAATAATGTTATCTTTAAGCAAAAAATTATCAGTATTTTTATCATAATATGCTTGAATTTGCTCATTAGTAATTGTTGTATCAAGTAATTGATTAATTAGTTTGCTTTCATAAGAATAAACCAGAAGTGAGTTTCTATAATTTTCAATTTGATCAGTAAAATCCTTTTGATCATCTGAAAGGTTTTTTTCTGCTTTATAAATTACTATTTTTTGATGAATCCAATTATTGATGAAATTTTTTATAATAGCAATACTGTCGCTTTTAGTAGTTCCAGAAGGTATAATTCCCTTTAAATCTGATTTATATAATTTGTAATCGTAAGCTGTTGCAACAATATCTTCTTTATTCTTTGAAGAACATCCCAACAAAAAACTTCCAAGCATTAAAATAAAAATTAACTTTTTATAAGATATCATCAACAGTTTGTTATTAGAAAGGATTTATTAGGTTTTGTTATAAAATCAAATTGAAATCCGACAAATCACATTTTAAATTTGTCAGATTTCAATTTTAATAATCTTTATTTAATAGAGTCAAAAACTTCTTTATTTACAGTAAAAGAATATTTTTGACGTAATGATTTTAACCATTCTTTTTCTAAATAGTTTTGATAATCAGCAGTAATAATCCCTTTAGCTTCATTTAAAGTTTTAGGCTCAGGTACTAATTTTTTGTTAGTAATAATAATTGATAAATTGTTTCCATCTTTAATATTTTCAGAAACACCTTCTTGCCACTTTATTTGGTCTATTAGCTTATTATCGCCTTTTGAAAACTTATCATATTTATATTCAACTGCAGCACTATCCTTTGAGAGTTTAGCAATCATTGAATTTATTTTGTCAAAATCTTTGGTTAATTGTTTTTTATAAATTTTTTCAACCAATTTACGAGCATCTGATTCTTTAATTTTCCCATCTTTAAATGTGAAAATAATAGCATCTAAACGTTCACTCCACATGTAATTGTTGATATTTTTTTGATGAAATTCTTTCAACCCTGTAGTATCTTTTATGGCTTTTGACCATACGTTTTTATCAGTCAAATCAAATAACAAAATTCCATCATGATATTCTTTCATCAAGATATTAAAATCAGGATATTTTTCTTCAAGCTTACTATCAGCATATTGAAACAATGTTCTGTCAACATAATCTTTGTAATTCTTATTAACATATACTTCAATATTTTCAGGCTTAGTATTTTCATTTTTTATGGATGCTAAAAAATTAGCAAAGTCAGTTTGAGTAATCGTTTTTTCTCCGATTGAAAACATTTTAGCAGTTAACATTTTAGCGGCATCAGCTTTCCAGGTATTTGTAAATACAGAATCAGTAACTACTTTATAAAAATCTTTTACAGTCTTTGGGTTTTCTGTAAATTTATATTCAGTCTTTACTTTTGTCAAAAAAGATTCTTTGCTTTTATTGGCTCTCTCATCTTTTGCAACTTTCTGTTTAATTTCGGTCTTTAATTCATCAAAACTCTTAATATCTTTTCTATCAATAAGTTTCAGTATATGCCAACCATATCTGGATTGTACTGGTTCGCTAATGTCACCATTTTTTTCAAGTTTAGAAATCGCAATAATAAATTCAGGAATCATTCGATTTACTCCAAATTCAGGTAAAACGCCACCTTTTGCAACAGAACCCTTATCATCAGAGTACTGTTTAACTAAATCATCAAACTTTTCACCTTTTTGTAATTTTAATAATACTTCATCCACTTTTACTTTGGCTACTTTTATATTTTCTTCAGTAGCATTTTGTGGTAATGAAATAAGAATATGAGCAACCTGAACTTTTCCCATTGCTTTTTTCTTATCAGTAAGTTTTATAATATGATAACCATAATCGGAACGAATTGGCATTGATATTTCTCCTACTTTAGTATTATATGCCCCGTTTTCAAAAGGATAAATCATATCGAAAGAAGAAAAGTAACCAAGATCGCCTCCATTTCCTTTGTATGCAGGTCTTTCGTTAGTTGCAGCAGCATCTTTTGCTGATGGATCATCAGAAGCTTCAGCAGCTACTTTTTCGAATGCTTCACCTGCAAGTATTCTTTTTCTTAGATTTATTATTTTGTTATAAGCCGTTAAAGTATCTATAGGAGATGCGTTTTTTTCAACTTTAATAAGTATATGACTGGCTCTAACATCAAAAAGCATACGATTATATGCTTCTTTTATAAGTTCATCAGTAACATCTTTGTCAACAAGGTAAGGTTGAGCCAAAGTTGCACGATATCCACTTAATTCTGATTTAAACATCATGTTAGTATCCAATCCTAATTCTTCAGCTTCTTTCACTTTCAATTTAAAATTAATATAAAGTTCAAGATATTCATTCAAGGCTTTTTTGTCAATAGCCTGATCTTTTGCATTGTTTTTTTGATATACTCTAATAAACTCTGATTTAGAGATGTTTTCACCAGCAACTTTTAATAATATAGGGTCGTTGTTTTGTTGTGCAAATACACTTGTAAAAAGAAAAGTGTATAAAAAAAACTGTAAAAATTTCATGTTTTTCATCATTGTTTAATCGCTTGTTTAATATTAATTTAATGTTTTATTAATTTACGGGTTATAAAATTATCTACTGTAATTAGGTGCTTCTCTTGTAATTGTAATATCGTGTGGGTGACTTTCGGCAACACCAGCTGGTGTGATTTTAATAAATTTAGCAGTTTGTAAAGTTTCAATGTTTTTTGACCCAGTATAACCCATTCCAGCTTTCAATCCTCCCACCATTTGGTGAATAACTTCAGTTAAAGTGCCTTTATAAGGAACTCTTCCTACAATGCCTTCAGGAACTAATTTTTGAATATCATCTTCCATATCTTGAAAATAACGATCTTTTGAACCTTGTTGCATGGCATCAATTGACCCCATCCCTCGATAAGATTTGAATTTTCTACCTTCAAAAATTATAGTTTCACCAGGAGATTCTTCAACACCTGCAAATAAAGAGCCTGCCATAATAGAACTAGCTCCTCCTGCCAATGCTTTAACAATGTCTCCTGAATAACGTATGCCTCCATCAGCAATCAATGGAATGCCAGTTCCTTTTAAGGCTTGTGCAACATAATACACTGCCGAAAGCTGAGGTACTCCTATACCAGCAATAACTCTGGTAGTGCATATAGACCCAGGACCAATACCAACTTTTACAGCATCGGCACCGGCTTTAGCCAAATCTAAAGCAGCCTCGGCAGTAGCAATGTTCCCTACCACAACATCAATCTCAGGAAATTTACTTTTTACTAATTTCAACGCATCAATTACACCTTTGGTATGTCCATGAGCAGTATCAATAACGATAGCATCAACACCGGCTTTTACCAAAGCTTCAACTCGTTCAATCAAATTAGCTGTAACTCCCACTCCTGCAGCAACTCTTAATCGTCCATTTTTATCTTTACATGCATTTGGACGTTCTTTTAACTTAATTATATCGCGATAGGTAATTAATCCTACTAATTTTTTTTGATTATTTATTACAGGAAGTTTCTCTATTCGATGTTGTTGTAATATATCAGCCGCTTTTTCAAAATCAGTAAATTCGGAAGTAGTTACAACTTCCTTTGTCATAATTTCTATAATAGGGCGTCTTTGATTGCGTTCAAAACGTAAATCACGATTGGTGACAATGCCAATAAGTTCCATGTTTTTATTAACAATGGGAATACCTCCAATTTTATATTCTTTCATTAAACTTAAAGCATCAGATACTAAGGCTCCTTCTTGTAATGTAATAGGATCTAAAATCATTCCGTTTTCAGCTCTTTTTACCTTTCTTACTTCATTGGCTTGAGCTTCTATTGTCATATTTTTATGCAAAACACCTATACCACCCTCTTGAGCTATAGCTATTGCAAGAGTGGATTCAGTAACAGTATCCATTGCTGCTGAAACAATAGGAATGTTCAACTTAATATTTTTTGAAAACATCGAACAAACATCAACTTCACGTGGAAGCACTTCTGAATATGCGGGTACTAATAACACATCATCATAAGTAAGTCCTTCTCCAAAAAATTTCTCCTGATTTGTAAACATATACTGCATTTTTAGACTGCAAATTTAAGAATATTTGAGAAATTTTATGTTAAAAAATATTAAGTTGCATTATATTGAAAAACAATTACTTACTGACAGTTAATAATGATTATCTATAAGTTGTAAATACATATAAACAGATTATTCAATATTATTAATAAATATTATGGAAAATAATTATGATTTAATTTATCATAGAATACTTTTTTCTTTGAAAATAAAAAAATCTTCTGAGCTTATAATAGGTTATCTATTAAGAGAGTTAAATTATTTTTTTTGTTTTTAAACAATCTCTAATAAGGCAGACAAACTTAAGACGTTATTAAAAAATAACATAAGAAAGCAAAATAGGTTATGGTGTAAGCAAATTCATTATTTTTTAGCATTTTAGAATCAACGCTTACAAAAAAAGAGGCCGCAATTGCAGCCTCTTTTTTTATTTTGCTTTCAGTTTATCAAACATCTTATCGCTTTTTATAATTTCAACCGCTTTTAAGTAGGCATCATCAATATCTTTGATAACTTCATAATAGGCATTTGCATCATATAAATTACGTGCAAGCAATGCTTTAAGCTGATATCTAATGTATTTATCAGAGTTTTCAACAGCTTTAACAGCAGTAGCATCTTCGATGGAAGCATATTTCTGAACCTCTTTGTTTAATGCATCATTATCTTTTACTAAGTAAGCTGCTAAGTCTTTGTAATTATTAAATTTAGAAAACAGAGTACTATCCGATTTAATTTTCTGAACATATTGAGCTATCATTAAACTCAGTTTTTCAGGATTTACACTGTTTTTCTTAACCCCTGATTTTTCTGCAGTTTTTGCAAAATCATTCATAAAAGCATCATCTAACATAAATTCTGACTGAAACTTTTTAAAATCAGGATATTTCTGCTTTAAAGATTCTCTGTTTTTATCAACATAATCCATGATATAATCATTGAACACATTTTTTCTACGTAAATCAACATAATAATCACTGATTTTAGATGTATCCATCGGAATAAAAATATCAGGCATAATGCCACCACCACCATATACAACTCGTTTATTATTTGTATAGTACTTTAATGAATCAGGGAAATGAATTTTGTCAGCATTACTTAATTCACCATTATTATAACGTTTTGCAAAATCTCCATAGTAATCATCTAAACCATCACTATATGATTTCTGAATACATCGTCCGGTTGGAGTATGATAACGGGCAGTAGTAAGTCTGATTACTGAACCATCAGGTAAATCGAAAGGACGTTGAACTAATCCTTTACCAAAAGAGCGGCGTCCAACTACTAATCCTCTGTCCCAATCTTGAATAGCTCCCGATACAATTTCGCTGGCAGAAGCAGAACCTTCATCTATCAATAGTACAAGTTTCCCTTTTTCAAAACCACCTTTAGCAGTTGAATTAAAATTTTGTTTAGGACTCGAAATTCCTTCTGTATAAACAATAAGTTTATCAGCACTTAAAAATTCATCAGCCAATTCAATGGCAATATCCATAAAACCACCTCCATTGCCACGCAAATCCAGAATTAAATCTTTCATCCCTTTTGCTTTTAAATCAGATAAAGCTTTATGAAATTCATCCATAGAAGTTCTTGAAAAACGATCCAATCTTATATAACCAACTTCTGGTGTTGCCATTAAAACAGCATCAATACTGGTCAAAGGGATTTTATCACGCGTAATTGTAAAATCGAGTATTTTATTTTTGCTTTTTCTTAGAATTGAAACATTTACTATTGTTCCTTTCTTTCCTCTTAACTTACTCAGCACAAAATTTGAGTTTATTGTATCACCTGTGGCTGGCTTGCCATCAATGGCTACAATTTTATCGCCGGCAATAATGCCAACCTTTTCTGAAGGACCACCAGAAATTACATCCACAACTATAATTGTATCTTTTAATACTTGAAATTGAATACCAACACCATCAAAATTACCAACCAATGGTTCATTCATTTTGTCAAGTTCTTCTTTAGAAATATATACAGAATGAGGATCTAGTTCTTTAAGCATTTGAATAATTGCATCTTGTGTTAGTTTTGGAGCATTAACTTTGTCGACATACGCAAGCCTAAAAAGTTGTAATGCATAATTTATCTTTTGCTCTGTATTTTTAGGATCGTAATCTTGTGCTTTTACTGTAGAAATTCCACTGAATGCTAAAACAAGCATTAAAGCCAAAAACATGAATTTATTCTTTACCATTTTTTTTAATTTTAAAAGCCAAAATTAATGATATTATGTAATTCAACATCATTTTTTCGACGAACGCACTTTATATTTTGTTAAGAATTGTTAAGTTACTTTTAACGTCTAAGTTTAACCATAAAAACTTCTACCTTCCACACACTTCCTTAAAAGCACAATACAAACAATTTTCTTCGTTTTCTGTTTGCTCAAAAGGAAGCTCTTTATCAAATATTTTATGAATCAATGCACTTAATATTTCTTCAAAAGCATTAATATTTTGGACAGTGAGAGTATCATTTCCTTCATAGTTTACTCCCATAAAACCCTTTGTTTGATTGCGAAGTGATATGATTCCAGCTTTCAGTGGCTTTTCGTTTTCAGGATGCTCTTTCATAAAAAGCAAAGCATATATCAATAATTGCATACTTTTAGCAAATTTAGGTTCACTCTGCAACAAATCAGGTTCAGTAAGATTTAATTCATTTTGAGATGTATTGCCTGTTTTATAATCAATAATACGGATAAATTCAGATGTGCTGTCAATTCTGTCAACATAACCTTTTAGCTTAACGAAAGGCAAATCATCATTTATAAAGCAATCCAATACACATTCCAGTTTCTGCTCAAGCATGTTAATAGTAAGCAAAGCATTGTCCTTTGATATTTTATCAATTTGTGTTGCTTCGTTTCTTAATAAATTGGCAATAAAAAGTTTCGCCATCTTTACCGTAAGTAAATTAATCCCAAAGCTTATATCGCCATCCTTATACAACTCTTTAAAATATTTATCAGTTAATCCATCTACCTGAGGTAACATGGAGTTTATATATTCTGCACATATAATTTTTGTTACAAAAGGCTCGTACAACTCAGCCAATACCGCATGAATAGTAGAACCCAATGTATTAGCTGCAATAGTTTCTTCGGTTTCTTCCAATTCTTCTAAACCTGCAACGTTTTTAAAATAAAATTGCAAGGAACAATTAACAAAGGTATTCAATCCGCTTGCCGAAAAACCTTTCATAGCCAATTCATTCAAGCGTTTCATTATATTTTCATGCTTAAAAATTCTGATAGGCTTATTTTGCAAACTGTCAGTAGCTGTAATATTCAACAATTGCTCATTAATAATAATATTTGGATTATACTTGGGCAATTCATTTACAATTTGATAAATAAACCTACTCATATCTCCGCCAGAGAACTCATCGGCTTCGGTATTATACAATATAGATACCTTTTTTGCTCGCTGTAAAAGACGATAAAAGTGATAAGCAAAAATAGCATCTTTGTCAGCATAATCGGGCAAACCAAACTGACGTTTAATATCCAAAGGAACAAACGAATTAAAACTTCGTGAAGCAGGCAAAATACCTTCGTTTACCGAAAGCATCACAATATTTTCAAAATCCAACGTACGTGTTTCCAACATACCCATAATTTGCAAGCCCTCCAATGGTTCGCCATAAAATGGAATATTAGTAAGAACTGCTAATCGGGTGAAAATTTTACGGAAGGTTTTAACAGTAATAAACGATTGATGTATTTCAGGCAAACTGTTTAACTGAAAAAGAAGTTTTGCAAAATGATACAAATATTCGTCTTCTAAAAAACGGTTTTCTTCATCTTTAAAACGTTGGTGTAATCTATCAATCAGTCCTTTTAAATGTGTAATGGCATCTTTTGGAGTTTCCCATATCAAAAACACATTGCTAATTACTGAATCGTCCACAGGAATACTACTTTGTATTCGTTTAATTAACTCCGACGAATCGTAAAATATACGATTAGATGTTCCGATACTTTTAATAATTCCTTCAAAATCAAACTCACTCATTAAATAAGGATGACTTAATACTTTACTGATGTCTTTAAAATAAAAACCATTTTGTCCCCTATCTGGATTTGCTAGTCTTATTCTGTTTTCGTGCATTAGCAAAATCGAATCAACTAAGTTGTATAATACTGCATGCCTGAAAGGTAATCCCATTGTAACATTAAATGCCTTGGACTCTTCAGGTATTGAGTGTAACATTGGAATCAATAGGTTTTCATCGTTCAATACCAATGCAGTATGCTCTAAATTGCCTTTTTCGTTATAAATATCCTTTAGCAAATTGCCTGCATATTTCACCTGTCCTATTTTCATGGGCACACCGATGATATTTATTTCTTTTGCATCAGTTTTAAAATCATTGCCTATCCAATCAAAATTTGCATCTAACCATAGTTCGGAATATTTTCGTAAAAACTTTCCTGCTTCTTGTTGCGGATTGAGGAGATAGTATTCATCTGCATCCCACAATGTTTTGGCAATTTCTTCTTTGGTAAGATATTTAATGATGGTTTCTTCGGAAGTTGTCAAGGCATTAAAACCTGCAAATACTAAATGATTCCATGAAATATTCTGTACCTTTTCGGCAATATTTTCAGCAACAAAACGATATAAATGTCCTTGATATGCCTGATTGCGTGCCAGTAAACGCTCATTCAACAATTGATAGTAAGTATAAAGAGAATTATAAAATTTCAGGTATTTCTTTTGAAAAGGTGTTAGCTCTTTACCATCTAAATTCCATAAACTTATAGCTTTGGTTTCGCTCAAAAAGCTGAACAAACTTTCGGCATTCACAAGGTATAAATCAATTTCGTTGAAATCATGAAGCATCATTTCGCCCATACTCATAAATTCATCAAAACTGCGGGCTTCTTCTTTTTCGAGCTCTAGATGAATATTGTATAAATCAAACAAAAGGGAAACATTATCTACAATAACTTTATCAGAAATAGCAGCAATAAAATCTTCCACTGCAAAAACTTGTGGTGACCATATATTCTTCTGCGCCCTTTCGGATATAAACTTTTTTAAATACAAACTTGCCCGACGATTGGGCAGTATGATACAAACGTTTTCCAAATCATTTTGGTAATTATCAAATATATAGTCTGCTGTTTTTTGTAAAAATGTAGTCATTGTTTGTTTGATCTTAAATGCAAGTAATTATTAATTCTTTTCTAAACAAGCTTATAGCGTTGTTTAACAGTTTCTCAAACCGGTCAGGTTTTTAAAACCTGACTGGTTTCGAATTAAATTTCCAGTAATTTTTCAATTGCAGTAATTTCTATATTTTGATTATGTATTGTTTTAAAATTTGCCAAATCATCAAACCATCCAATAATAATATCTCTTTTTAGTTTCGTCGGCTTTAACGAAATACAGCTTAAATAGCTACTCCATGCATATTCCATTGGATGCTCACAAAAACCATGATGAACAGGATTATTGTGAATATACAAAAGTACTTGTTTTAAATAGATTTCATTGTCGATTACCTTTCGTTTAAAGGGACGTTCAAATAAACTGCCATGACGATTAAATCGTTTATTAAAAGCTTTTGAGTATGCGTTAAATAAATCGGAAAAATGTTTAAATGGTAGTCTTATACCTGACAGATTCTGAAGCGTATTTTGGGCTTGGTTTAACCCTGATAGGTTTTGATGAGTATTTTGGGCTTGGCCTAAACCTGACAGGTTTTTAAAACCTGTCAGGTTTGAGGATGAAAGTATTTCTTTTTCATCTTTTATCCTTAACAACAAATGAAAATGATTAGGCATCAAAACCCATGCATACGTATCGGCAATAGGCGAAATATATTTATCATATAAATTCAGAAAATGCTCATAATTATCAGCATCTCTAAACAAATCGCAACTATTTATTCCACGATTATAAATGTGATAATAATTGCCATAAATTAATGTTTCTGTTTGCTGCATATTTATTTTTTTCGTTGCTTAAACCTGACAACTTTTATTGTTTTCCTTTTTCTTATAATGCTGTCAGCTGCTATGCATTCTTCTCAAACCAGACAGGTTTTAAAAACCTGTCTGGTTTAGACAATTTTAAATGCCTAATAGAGCAAGAAAACCATTTTATTTTTCTTACTACATTCATTGATATATTTTTCTTTTAACCAAGCATAATCTTCAGGTTCGATACTTTCAATTAATGCAATACATTTTTCGAAATTTCCGAGATTTCTATATAACTCTGCCATCAATATTCTCTGATCTATATTAGTATAATCTAGAATCTCAATCAGTCTGTTTAAGTTTTGCCTCCAAATTATCATATCGGCTTTTGAATCAGAGTATACTTCTGCATCACGTATCCTGTCATTAAAACACCAGAGAATATTATTTCTGAGATAGACTTCATCTTCAATATTATTTGAAAGTTTCATTTCCAGTGCTTCAAAATAATCGTACACATCCAGAAATTCGGCATCTTCTACTTTTTTCTTGTTTTTAATGAGCCAAAGATCATCATCATCACTTTCTGTTATAAGATTGGAATCCATGAGCCAGAAAATCTGATAACAATTTTTGCATCTTGAAATAATTGGATATTCAGTACAATCGGGTGCCAGCCGTTTTAAATCGGAATACAATTTAGCTCCAAAAGTGTTAGCCGAGGCAAAACTCCCTTTTTTAAGCTGATAGCCACAATGTGGACATTCAAAAAAATAATAAAGACCTGGTATCATTTGAGTTGGGTTAATTATTTAGCATTAATTAAAATTTCTGTAAATGTAATAGCTTCATCAATTGATTTAAAATTGTTTAATTTTATTAAAAAATCTGCAATATGACCATTTATTGCAACATTAACTTTCTCATTTTTATCTATATCTTCCATTTATATTTATTTTATTTTTGTCAATTTAAATTCATTTAATTTGATCTTCTCAATTTCATATCTCTCAAAATCAATTTGAAACTTTTGGTTGTTGGGTAATGATATATATAAATCTATTGAATGCTCAAAAATAAAATTTAACACACAAATTTTATTTCCATCTTTTAGATTAACAATAACTTCTGAATCATTTTCAATAATTCTATTTAACACTTCTTTTTTAAAGAAATCTAAACTCAACCTGATACTTCTTATAGAATTAATAGTAATATTGAATTTTCGTTTTTCAGTTTTAATGCATTTCAACAATTTAATCGGGTTTTCTAAGTGTTCAAATTCTTTTGGTAATATCAATTTATCTATTTCTTTTTCGGGTATTTCTAACGGTTTATATAGTGACTCAATAAGCAATCTCCATTCATTATCATTTTCCCAACTTTTTGATTTAATATTTGTTTGGTAAGGAATTGATTCTGACAGATTTTTTATTAATGATACCTTTTCTATTTCATTTTGGTAGTTAACTTGAAATGGTCCAAATGGTTTGTAGCCATTATTTACTAAATCAGATTTTAATTTTTCAATTTCAAATTCTACGGCAAAACCATTATGATTACAATAATTTGACCAAATTGTAATATTATTAATATCATCTGACATGCAATATATGCCAAATGTACTATATAATAAAAGATAAAAAAGTTCAATCCCAAAAAGTTTTATATTTTCTTCTTTATCAAAACGCAATAAAAATTCATGATTTTCGCCTAATTTCATAGACAAAATTTTTCTTATTACTGTAATATCATCATATTCTATCAAATCTTTATGACAATCAAACAAATCATTGAATTCACTTGGATGTGAGCCGTAAATATATGAATTTAATAGAGCATCTATTGAATATGAGTTCAGTGGATAAATTTTAAAAAGTGTTTCAGGTAAAGGCTTTATTTTATCTTTAGGTGGAATTACTTCCATTTTCAGATTGCTTTGATCACCTGTTATATTATATTGCCAGCCATATTTTTCCATAATTATTTGGTTTATTATTTTCTATAAAATTATTATTAATGATCTAGCCCTCTAATGTATCTTGGTAAAAAAACTAAGTATTGAACTCAATATATGATCAGATTAATTATTAAAATAAGTTATAATATTATCTGATTTTTTTAATTAAATTTTATTCTCTAATCCTATCAGTTTAAAACATATTTTAATGTAAGAATTTCTGAATTCTCTATTTCAATGTATTGATTATTTTCATATCTTTTTAATTTGTATATATTTCAATTTACTAATACCAATCATAATCTCCTTTTATGGAAAACTCTAAATCTTCTGAAATTAATGCTTTTATACCATCTTCTTCTATTATTCTTGTACCAGTTTCAATTAGTAATCTTTTAGTTGCTTTTCCTGTATATTTATCAAAAGTACCAATATTTCTAATGCTTTCACTAAATGAAAATTCTGTATTTCCTTTTTTTAAAACCTCCTCACTAAATTGATCTTTTATTCTCACTTTTGTTGCTTCGGCAACTTTAAGAAGTTTTAAAAATGTATTCATATCTAAAACATTTATCGGATTTTCCTGTGCAATTTTAACTTTTTCTTCAATAAACTTACTATGTGTAATTCCTTGATCAATAATAAAATCAACAAATTTGATCATTTCGACTTTTGAACTTTCATCATGAAACTTTGGGTTGTTACGCCATTTGTAATCCTGTTTACTACTTTTAATAGGACTAAACCAAGTTTTGGATTCTTTATATTCCCTTATCCAATGAACTGTATATGCACCATAGCCATTATTTAGACCATATACAATTCCACAACTTAATTGCACTTGTGAATTATCTGTTTCAAACTTAAAATATTCTTTTATTTGGCTATATTTACTGGATGTAACTTGATACATTGTTGGACTTTCAATATCAATAACACCTCTTTCTTGAGCAACTTCAATAAATCTTTTTCGAAAATCAAGCTGATTTGTAACCTCAAATTTATCGGAAACAATACCATAAATCATTTTCTTATTTGTTTCAAAATATTTAATAATTAAAGAGTTATTTTTAAATACTTGTTTAATTCTCTTTTTAAAACTTTCAGTATCATTATTAAAATCTTCTACCCATTGGTGAAATAATGGCAAATATTCATTGCCATATTCTTCATCATAAATCCTTTTTCCTATCTGATGAATAAAAACTTTATTCATTTTTGTATAAAATGAATAATCGCCAATAATTATTTCAACATCTATTTGAAAAATTTCCCTATTAGATACAGGCATTTTTAAATTATGAGAGAAATTGAGTTCAAATCCATCATCAATATTTGCATTGTGATTTTTGATTTCAGCCTCATATTTTATTAAGTTTTCTAATAAATTCATCAATGATTTTTTATTAAGATAATTTGCAATAAATTTTATAATTTGATATAGAAGATTATAATTCTTATGTTTACTTAATTTGTAATGAATGATTTTTGTCTTTTACGAAATTAATTCTACATTTGACCATATTATTTATGTGATTAGTCGAGTTTTTGAAATAATTAATTTTATTTATCTTTTTCAAACATAGATATCATGTATAATATAATAAATGCTAAAACAAATATACCAACAAAAATTATTGCTTTATAAAGAATAGCTTTAAATATCCAACAAGAAAAAAGGAAAGATACTATACAAACTGTTATTGTTATAATAAACACTAAATTTTCTTTCGTTTGAGTCCCTTTCTGTTGAATTTTATTAGGAATGGTAATTTCATTTTTTAAAATTTTATATGATTCTATTTGATTTTCAATTTCTTTATCATAACTTTTTTTCACTAGCTCAGTTATTTCTTCATTAGTTTTATAGGGCTTTAAAGTGAAAAGATATTTGGAAAATTCATTATATTCTTCTCCAAATCTTCCTATGAAAAATAATTTCTTTTCATTAATAATTATAGGATGGTTAATTTCCCATTCCTTAATAAATTCTGTTACTTCATCTTCAGTTATACTATGTTTAATTTTGCCAAATTGTTCAATAAATGATTTATTTATCATGATTTTGATTATTTAAAATATTCTAACAAATAAGTCTATAGATTTATCTATCTGTTAATTCGATATAATTTTTTACTAGGATAAAGATTAAAATATTGTTTCCCAATTTTTAAATTAATAAAATTAGACATTTTTAGTTAAATATCTACAAAAATAACCCATCCTTTACCCTAAACCTAAGCTTTATAAAAATTTTGCAGGAAAGCTTATAGCCAATTGTTACAATTTTTGTTTAGCATTGCGTTTGCGTTTCAATATTTCAAGCCAGAGTTCTTTCATAACCTCAAATTGACTGAGTTCGGGAAAAGCTTTTGGGATTATGCCCTGATTAGAGACCATGTTCGGATAATCCCATTTGTCTTCGTAATATTCAAGTAAATCAATACTCCATTCTGCATAATAATTAAATGACAATTCGTCAAAAGGAATATAATCTTCCAGTTCTCGGATATTTTTCATATTCCATGGAAAGCATGGGTTATGATTCAATATTCCCAAAAATTGATTTTTATTTGTTGTATCTTCATCGCAGCCTAAAATTGCACTTTCCTGAAATCTGACAAAGAATTTAAAAATCAATTCCGTTGACCAGGGTACACCATGATTCCAGCACAAATTTCTAAAATTCAAAGAATATTTATATTTGTCTATGATTTCGATGCTCCAGGGCAAAAAACTGTTTTTACTGATTTCATCCCAATCGATGGGAGTATCGTTTTCTACTTCTTCCCATGTCGTATATGGTTTCCCATGCCACAATGACTCTGATGTAAAGATAAAATTGTCAATTTCTGGGTAATTTTCCCTTAAATCATAATCGCTTCCACCAAAACTTTTTATTTTATTTGCTTGTTTTACATCTTTTGGGGTAGTATATTTGAGATAAGTTTGCTGCATATATTCATATATCTCAGGATTTCTTCTGAGTTTTAGATTATACATCAATATATTCCAGTCCCATAGTGTCTCATAACGTTTAATAAATTCAATACTCCATGGCAATCCATAGTTCAGACAAAAGAAACCGGGTCCGTAATATTCATTTTTACCATTGAAATCAAACTTGTCAATAAAATAATCAATGATTTCATAAGACCATGGGATGTAATGATTCAAATCTATTTTCCACCACAAAAGTTCATTGTCATATTCCTTTAACTCTTCAAAACTAAAAGGATAATATCTGCATATATGATTAACAGCCAATTCAGGGTGCCTCAGGAGAAAATCTGTTTTCCGTTTATCAAGTATTGAATCAGCCATATAGAGTTTTAATTATTTTCTGCTAAAATAACTAAAAAGGGTTTGTAAAGAAACAATGTTGATAAATTTATTTTTACAAAATATGCTGATTATTTTAATTTAAACCTTACGGCGTTGTTAAACCTGTCAATGTTTAAGCTTAAATTATTTGAAGCTATCAAGAGCAAATATTCTTCTCAAACCAGACAGGTTTTAAAAACCTGTCTGGTTTCGTATTTAATTTCAAATCACACAACGCTATTAGTGTAATCAAGTTAATAGGTTAATGCAATTTTAAAAATCTTTCAGCCTCTTCCAATTGTTTGATGGTTCCCAAATCGAACCAATAATCTTCATCATGAATACATGCCTTTATCCTTTCGGTTTTTGCAATACGCAGATAAACATCAATAATAGAAAACTTACCTACTTCTGCCATCAAATTAAAAATTTGGGGGTCAATTACTTGTATGCCACTAAAAGCAAACGGATGCAAATCTTCTCTGTTGATATTTACTAAACGTCTTTCGTTACTGAGAATATTTTCCCAACCAGATAATTGATTATCTTTATCAAACAAAAGAAAACGGGAACTTTTCCTGTTTCTTACAGCAAGTGTAGCTATAGCATTGTTTGCAATATGTTGGTTATATAAGCATTTAAGATCTATATTCGACAAAACATCTACATTATAGGCATAAAAAGGCTGTGCATCGTCGAAAAACCCGGCAGCTTTTTTCAAACCACCACCTGTATCAAATAAAAATTGACTTTCGTCAGAAAAATGTATGATAACACCAAAGTTATTTCCGGTAATATAATCCCTTAATTCGTTGGCGAAATGATGCAAATTCACAACAATTTCGGTAACACCTGCAGCAACGAGCTTTTTAATAACACCTGAAATCAACGGTTCTCCATTCAACTCTACTAATGCTTTAGGTTTATCATTAGTAAGCGGCCTTAATCGAGAGCCTAAACCCGCTGCAAATATCATTGCTTTCATTTTTGTGATTAGTTATTATTTAGTAAATAATTGATTTATAAAGCAGTTAAATAAAAAAGTAAATATATTAAAACAGCAGAAAAGAATTAGTCATACATTTATATTTAATAGCTAATATACTTCCTTAGCAATCTTAGCAATATTATCTGATTTTCCCATTGTATAAAAATGAATAATCGGAACATTGTTTGCTAATAAATCTTTACATTGCTTAATACTCCATTCAACACCAACTGCTCTTACTTCTGCATCAGTTTTACACTTCATTACTTCATTTGTAAGTTCTTGAGGCAAATCAATATGAAATGTATGAGGCAATACACTCAAATGCGGTTTTATCGAAATGGGCTTTATACCAGGTACAATTGGAACATCTATTCCTTTTCTACGACAATTTTCTACAAAACTATAGTATTTTTTATTATCAAAAAACATTTGAGTAACAATATACTGTGCACCTGCATCAATCTTTGCTTTTAAAAATTCCAAATCAAGTTCCATATTTGGAGCTTCGCAATGTTTTTCGGGATAACCAGCTACACCACAGATAAAATTTGTTGGTGTAGAATTTTCTATATCACTATCAATATACTTCCCATTGTTCATATTCATTATTTGTTTGAGTAAATCAATGGCATGAGCATGCCCACCAGGTTCTTGGATAAATTTACCCATTGATTTATCGGCATCGCCTCTTAAAACTAAAACATTATCAATTCCAAGAAAATCTAAGTCAATCAGTCCATTTTCAGTTTCCTCTTTATTAAAACCGGCACAAATTATATGTGGAACAACGGGTGTTTTATATTTATTCATCACAGCAGCAGCTATACCAACAGTACCGGGTCTTTTTCTCACTACCCTTGGCTCTAACAAACCATTGGGATGTTTTTTATAAACTACTTCTTCACGATGATAAGTAACATTGATATATTGCGGAGTAAATTCCATCAAAGGATCGATGGTATCAAAAATTAATTGAATATTTGTACCTTTTAATGGAGGTAACAATTCAAACGAAAACAAAGTTTTATTTGTGTTATTTAGTATTTCTGTAATGTTCATTTATTTATAATTTAAATTTGGTGATAATAATTTTTCTGCCTGCTCAAAAGTAATATTCTTTCTCTTTGCATAATCAGCTACTTGTACTTCGTCAATTTTTCCAACATTAAAATACTGCGATTGATTATTTGCAAACATATATCCACTAACAGATGCTACCGGATACATAGCAAAACTTTCTGTAAGTATCACCCCTAAACTATTTTCTGCATCTAAAATTTTAAAAATAGTTTGCTTTTCAGAATGTTCGGGGCATGCAGGATAACCTGGAGCTGGACGAATACCAATATAATTTCCTTTATGAATTTCTTCCATTGTTAAAGTAACGTCCTTTGAATAAGCCCAAAATTCTGTTCGTATTTTGTGATGTAATATTTCAGTAAACGCTTCGGCTAAGCGGTCAGCTAAAATTTTTATCATGATAGAATTGTACTCATCACCATTGACTTTAAATTCTTCCACATGTTTTTCTATTCCCAATCCTGCAGTTACAGCAAATAATCCAACATAATCTGTTTTATTAACCTCAGCCGGTGAAATAAAATCTGCTAAACACAAATTAGGCACACCTGGTTTTTTAACTTCTTGATTTCTTAAAAAGTGAATTACAGACAAGCTCTTTAATTTATTAACATCACTAAATAATTCAATATCATCACCTATTACATGAGCTGGAAATATACCAAAAGCAGCATTAGCAGTAAGCATTTGCTCATTTATAATTCTGTTTAAAAGCAATTGCGCATCTTCATACAATTTTTTAGCCTCATTTCCTTTTAGTGGATCGGAGAAAATTGCAGGAAACTTACCATTAATTTGCCATTCGTGAAAAAAGAAAGTCCAATCAATATATTCCGCAATTTCTTTCAACGAATAGTTTAAAAGATATTGAACACCTATTTGTTTCGGTTTTGCAATTTCCTGATTCACCCAATTAATTCTAAGCTTGTTCCTACGAGCTTCTTCTAAAGAAATATAAGCATCACGCTTTAATTTAGTAGTTTGATAGGTTTCTCTAATTTCTTGATATTCTTTATTAATTGAATTTATTAATGTTTCTTTTGTACTATCAGACAAAAGATTTGCACTTATACCAACACTTAACGAAGCATCTTTGACGTATATTACAGGAGAATTATAATTTGGAGAAATCTTAACAGCGGTATGTATTTTTGATGTAGTTGCACCACCAATTAAAATAGGAATATTCAATTTCAAACGTTCAAATTCCTTAGCAATATGAACCATTTCTTCTAAAGATGGTGTAATTAACCCACTCAAACCAACCAAATCAACTTTTTGGTCAATAGCAGCTTGAATAATTTTTTCAGCAGGCACCATAACACCTAAATCTATAACTTCAAAATTATTGCAAGCCATTACCACACCTACAATATTTTTCCCAATATCATGCACATCACCTTTTACAGTAGCAAGTAAGACTTTTCCCGCCGAACTACTTATTTTACCTGCATTTTCCTTTTCAATATATGGCAAAAGAACAGCAACCGCCTTTTTCATTACACGCGCACTTTTAACTACTTGTGGCAGAAACATTTTTCCTTTACCAAACAAATCACCTACTATGTTCATTCCATCCATCAAAGGACCTTCAATTACATTTAATGCTTTGTCAAAACCTTGTCGTGCTTCTTCAACATCAATATCAATAAACTCAGTAATTCCTTTTATCAACGAATGTGTTAATCGATCATTTACTGATAAGTTACGCCATTCTAAAATTTTTTCTTCTTTAGTTTCGGTATTTTTATTATTCTCGGCATAAGCAATTAGTCGCTCAGTAGCATCTTTTCTTCTATTAAGAATAACATCTTCCACTAATTTGAGCAAATCTTTTGGAATTTCATCATAAATTGGCAAATTGCCGGCATTAACAATACCCATATCCATACCAGCTTCAATGGCATGGTATAAAAAAGCTGCATGCATTGCCTCACGTATATAATCATTCCCACGAAAAGAAAATGATAAATTGCTAATTCCACCGCTAATTTTAGTAAAAGGTAAATTTTCTTTAATCCATTTTACTGTTTTAATAAATTCAATAGCATAATTATTATGCTCATCAATTCCAGTAGCAATGGTTAATATATTTGGGTCGAAAATAATATCTTCGGGTAAGAAGTTAAGCTTTTGTGTTAAAATATTGTATGCACGTTTACAAATCGAAGTTTTTCGTTCAAAAGTTACTGCTTGACCTTGCTCATCAAAAGCCATAACAATAATTGCAGCACCATATTGTTTGATTTTTTTTGCTTTTTCAACAAAATCTGCTTCACCTTCTTTTAAACTTATTGAATTTACTATAGATTTACCTTGCAAACATTTTAAACCAGCTTCAATAACTTCCCATTTAGAAGAATCAATCATTATAGGGATACGAGCAATATCAGGATCTGTAGCTAAAAGATTTAAAAATGTATGCATTTCCTTTTTACTATCCAACATGGCATCGTCTAAGTTTACATCCAATACCTGAGCACCTGCTTCTACTTGCTGACGAGCTACTGAAAGTGCATCTTCATATTTTTCTTCGCGTATCAAACGTGCAAATTTTTTAGAACCCGAAACATTGGTTCTTTCACCAATATTAATAAAATTAGAAGCTTTTTCTATTGTTAAAGACTCTAAGCCGCTTAGTTTTGTAATGTGTTCCAACATTAATTGATGACGTGGCTTAGCAACTTCAGCAGCTTTGCTAAACAAACGAATATGTTCGGGTGTAGTACCACAGCATCCACCAATAATGTTTACAAATCCATTTTCAATAAAATCTTGAATATGTAACACCATTTCTTCAGGTGTTTCGTCATATTCACCAAATTGATTAGGTAAACCAGCATTTGGGTATGCACTGGTATAAAAACGTGCTTTATGAGCTATTTCCTCAATATATGGACGCATTTCCTTAGCACCCAATGCACAATTCAACCCTATACTCAACAAATCAATATGCGATAATGAATTAATAAATGCCTCAACAGTTTGCCCCGACAATGTTCTACCGCTTGCATCTGTTATTGTTCCTGAAACCATAACCGGCAAACGCATTTCTTTTTCTTTTAATACCTCTTCGATAGCAAACAATGCAGCTTTTGCATTTAATGTATCGAAAATAGTTTCAATAAGTAGCAAATCAACGCCACCTTCAATTAAAGCCGAGGTTTGTTCTTTGTATGCTTGAACCAAATCATCAAACAAAACGGCACGATAAGCAGGATTATTTACATCAGGTGACATCGAAGCTGTTTTATTTGTTGGACCTATTGATCCTGCCACAAAACGTGGTTTTTGGGGATTTAGTAAAGTATATTTATCAGCTACACTGCGCGCAATTTTGGCAGATTCAATATTTAATTCAAAAGCCAAGCTTTCCATATTGTAATCAGCCATCGAAATGCGATTGGCATTAAAAGTATTGGTTTCAATAATATCAGCCCCTGCTTTAAGATACTGTTCATGAATAGTTTGAATAACATCTTGGCGGGTGATTGAAAGCAAATCGTTATTTCCTTTTAAATCTGAAGGATAATCAGCAAATCGAATACCTCTATAATCCTTTTCTTGCAACTTATAACGTTGTATCATAGTACCCATTGCACCATCGAGTATTAAAATCCGCTTTTCCAGCTCTTTTTTTATCATCAATTCTTTTTCCACTTTGAAAAATTCTAATTAATTAAAAAATAAAAAACACCGTATAAAGATAAGAATAATTAAGAAACAATCAACATTTATGCTAATATTATATAGTAAGATTATATAAATACATAAATGTATTCATTATTGACGTATTTTAATTATAAATCCCATTACGGGCAGGTTTTGGCACCTTTTCCAAATTTGGAAGGTTGCCAGAGGTTAATAGAGCCTGATCTCTCCCCTCTTCTTTATAATCAAATACCCTTAAGAAAAGAATATTTGAATTGTGCTGCAAAGATATAAATAATATTTAAAAAGAAATTATTTTCACTAAATGCAAAATAAAAAAAATACAATTAATCGAAAACTTAGATTTATACTTATAATCCGAGAAAAACCGGAACTTCTTCCAAAAACTTATAACTCGCTTCCTGATGATTAATTAAGCAACAATAATGCTGTAATCCATTGGTTACCATCAAATAATTTACTTTCAATGTCATATTGTAACGAGCTATCTGATCAAATACTTCGTTTGTAATTTTTATATGCGAAGCTTTACATTCAACAATTAATTTTGGTGTACCGTCTTTCCCATACACTAAAATATCAGTTCTCTTTTTGAGTCCATTAACTACAAGAGCTTTTTCCACAGCTATAAGTGAAGCTGGATATGCTTTTTCGTTTATCAGATAAGCAATACAATGTTGCCTCACCCATTCTTCATTGGTAAAAGCAACATATTTCTTTCTGATTATATCAAATATTTCATTGCCCTTTTCAGTTTCCTGAATTTTGAAAGAATAGGATGGGAAATTAAGCTTTAGCATTCAATCCAAATAATAAATTAATGAATTACAAACCTACACAAAAAATATCATTTTTCAATTTTCTTATGAAAGAATGTTTATTTTTACCAACTAATTGTCGATTTCTCATTCAATAATCAACTTAATAATGCGAAAGAATTAATAACTTAATACTCCTATTTTTGAAAAAATTTACTTTATTAACATTATCATTCTTAATAATTAGCGTGTTAGTTAATGGACAAGAAAAATCTGATTCTAGCCTTTTGCCGGCAAAAAAAGAAAAGCAAATCAAGGGATGGAGTTTTGGTGCAATTCCTGCTATTGCGTTTGATTCTGACATAGGTTTTAAATACGGAGCTGTTCTTAATTTGTTTGATTACGGAAACGGAACTATCTATCCCGACTATCGCCATTCAATTTATTTAGAATGGTCGAGAACTACCAAGGGCAGCGGAATCAATCAAATTACTTATGATTCGAAATACCTGATAAAAGGAATAAGATTTACAGGAGACATCAGTTATTTTCAGGAACAAGCCTTAGACTTTTACGGATTTAACGGTTATCAAGCCACATATAACCATAATTTTGAAGATGATAATGCAAACAACCCAACGTATTTATCGCGTATGTATTATCGCATCGACAGGCAACTATTCCGTTTAACACTTGATTTTCTAAGCTTACGTAAAGATAAAGCTATACAATGGGTTTTAGGATATGGTTTGTACGATAATAAAATCGGGAAAGTAGATATAAAAAGCTTAAACGAAGGTAGAGATGCTGATAAATTGTTGCCTGCTGTAGATACAACTACAAGTTTATTTGAAAAATATAAAACTTGGGGCATTATCCCCAAAGGACAAGAAAATGGAGGAACTACACAAATTATAAAGCTTGGTATTGTTTATGATACGCGTGATAATGAATCAAATCCTATGCGTGGAATTTGGTCGGAGGCGTTGCTGTTGCTTTCACCTTCTTTTATTGGCAACAATTATAATTATGTTCAATTTGCAATCAGTCATCGCCAATATTTTACGCTAAAAAAAGAAGTTTTAAATCTTGCTTGCCGAGTTGCTTATCAGGGTAAAATAGCCGGAGAAATGCCTTTTTATATGTTACCATTTTTATATGCATCCAATAAACCTACCCGCGATGGATTAGGTGGAGCCAAAACAATAAGAGGTGTTTTACGCAATCGATTGGTTGGCGAAGGAATGTTTTACAGTAATTTCGAGCTTCGTTGGAAGTTTTTGCGTACCCAATTATTTAAACAAAACTTTTATATCGCATTAAGCGGCTTTACCGATATGGGCGAAGTTATTCAAAAATATAATTTTATTAAATCCAATCTTCCTCAAAATTATAATATTGATTCCAATAACGAAGGATTGCACATTGGCTATGGTAGCAGTTTGCATTTTGTATTAAACTCAAATTTTATATTAAATTTTACTTATGCCAGAGCCAAAGATGTTGAAGACGGAAATTCAGCATTTTATATTAATTTAAATTATTTATTTTAGTGTATTTTATAATTTATAGTTTATGTTTTTTTAAAGAACAATTCGTAACTATTAAAAAATATGTAAATTTGTAGAATATTTATTTCTAAATTTAAGTATAGGCATGAAAACGAAAGAAGAAATTGTTGAAAACTGGCTACCTCGCTATACAGGAACAGAATTAAAAGATTTTGGCAGATATATTTTATTGGTAAACTTTTCAAAATACGTTGAAATGTTTGCAGAAAAATTCAAAGTACCTATCAATGGCAACGAAAAAGCAATGCAAAGTGCCACAGCTAATAATATTACTATAATTAATTTTGGAATGGGTAGTGCCAATGCAGCAACTGTTATGGATTTATTAAGTGCCATACATCCTAAGGCAGTATTGTTTCTTGGAAAATGCGGTGGTTTAAAAAAGAAAAATAATATAGGCGATTTAATTCTTCCAATTGCAGCAATAAGAGGCGAAGGAACTTCCAGAGATTATTTCCCTAAAGAAGTGCCTGCATTACCTGCCTTTAACTTACAAAAAGCTATATCGACAACTATCCGCGATCACGACAGAGATTACTGGACAGGAACTGTTTATACTACCAACCGCAGGGTATGGGAACATGATGAAGAGTTTAAAAACTACCTTCGTACCATGCGAAGCATGGCAATTGATATGGAAACAGCCACCATTTTCATTGTAGGCTTTTACAATCATATTCCTTCGGGTGCTTTGTTGTTGGTATCCGATCAACCTATGATATCAGAGGGTGTTAAAACAGAAGAACTTGACAAAAAAGTTTCTGAAACCTATTTAGCTGACCATTTAGAAATAGGAATTGACTCGTTAAAACAATTAATCAATAAAGGACAAACAGTTAAGCATCTATATTTCGACTATAACAATCAATATTAAATATCGGCTGTAAGGTATTCCTAATTCATAATTTATCATTCATCAATGACATTTGAACAAATTCTTGCGGATTTAAAAAACAAAATATTTCGTCCTATCTATTTATTATCAGGCGAAGAACCTTTTTATATTGATGAAATTGCTGATTATATTGAAAAATATACACTTACTGATGATGAAAAAGAGTTTAACCAAAGTGTTTTGTATGGGAAAGACATTGACATAAACACAATCGTCAACAACGCCAAGCGATTTCCGATGATGGCAAATTATCAGGTGGTAATTGTAAAAGAAGCACAGGAAATTGATAAAATAGAAGGCTTAAACTCTTATCTTGAAAATATTCAGAATTCAACAATCTTAGTGCTTTGTTATAAGTATAAAAAAATAGATGGTAGAACCAGTTTCAAAAAAAATATTGAGAAAAAAGGTGTTTTTTTTGAATCTAAAAAACTTTACGAAAATGAAATTTCCAACTGGATAATTAATTATTTAAAGAAGAAGGAATTTCAAATTACACCCAGTGCCTGCAAATTACTTGCCGATTTTTTGGGCACTGATTTGCAAAAAATTGTAAATGAAATTAATAAACTAATAATCAATGTTCCTCAAAATACAAGTATTACTCCGGAAATTATTGAAGATAACATTGGTATTAGTAAGGATTTCAACGTTTTTGAATTGCAAAAAGCTTTAGGGAATAAAGAAATAGTTAAAGCAAATCAAATTATCAATTATTTTGCTGCCAACCCAAGAGAAAATCCTTTAGTAAAGATTTTACCCATTTTATATTCTTTTTTTGTAAAAATACTTACATACATTGAATTAACTGATAAATCTCAAAAAAATGCTGCTTCTGTGTTGGGTGTTAATCCGTTTTTTGTAAAAGACTATGATACTGCTTCAAGGAAATTCACAAGAGAACAATTGCATCAAATTATTTCATTACTAAGAATTTATGATGTAAAATCAAAAGGTGTTGACAATGCATCTGCTACCGATGGAGAATTAATGAAAGAACTAGTTTATAAAATCTTACATTGATTTAATCTTACTGTTTTTTTTCTTTAAATTTTGATTATAAACTCTTTATTGTGCGTTTGACTTCAAAAATTAATGGTTCATATTTTAAAGTTTTTACAATTTCTTCAGGAGAGAGCATTTTTTCTTTAATGAAATCAAAAGTTACCTATAACATTAATTTTATTTTTATCTAAGCTAATCCATCAAGGATTTTAAGCTTTCAAAATATAAATACTACATTTGCAGCTATAAATAATACTAAAATATCACAATAAATGGAAACCAATTGGTATGAAGAACTGCCTATAGCTGTTACAGTTTGCGATAAAGAGGGCAAAATTTTATATATGAACAATAAATCGGCAGCTACTTTCGAGAAATACGGAGCAAAAGAACTAATAGGCGAAAACGTGCTTAATTGCCATCCAGAGCCATCCAGAACTATGTTAGCTGAAATGCTAGTTAATGAAAGCACAAATGCGTATACCATCGAAAAAAACGGAATTAAAAAGATGATTTATCAAACACCATGGTACGAAAACGGCGAATACATGGGATTTACCGAATTATCATTAGTAATACCTATGGAAATGAAACATTTTAAAAGAAATCCTTAACACTATCAGTGCCGGATTAACTCTGATTTTATTTTGCTGTCGATAATAAGTGGAACTTGTTCAATGATTACATTACTGGTATCTAGTCCGAGAGAACGAACTTCTGTTATACCAAACTGCTTAACGAATGAATACAAATTCATTAAAAACTGTTTAAAAGGAGCAAAGTCAAAGTCGTAGTTTTGTATACGATCGATAATAACAAATTTAAAGTCAGCCATAATATTAAACTGACGTAATGAATGGTAATGGCTTGAAACATCAATTTCATTGTTTTTTGCCATTTCTTCAATTACCTGACGGAAGTATAAGTTTACCCTCGGCTGTACCTTAAATCCTAATTTAAAATCAATACGATATAGTATTTTGGGGATTAATTGGTTTACCGAATAACTCATTTCATAAGGCTCATCTACAATATCTACATGTATAAGCCAATATACATCTGCACGTTTGGGTTGTTTGTTGAAAATAGAATACATTATTTTCGACTCAATTTCCGTTTTTCTGGCAGCTCTTGTAATATAAACCAAATTAGTAGAAGTTTTTGGAATAGATTCATCACCATGTAAGCTTTTCAGAATTTCCAAATATTTCTTAATCTGAACAAATTCAATAAAACTATTTTTGATTCTTCTTCCATGAAACCAAATATACATTACAACAAACAAAATACTTGCAATTAATAAGGAAACCCATCCTCCATGCATAAATTTATTCAAGTTTGCAGCCAAAAAAGAACCTTCAATAGATAAATAAACAAGAAGAAAAATAGAAATTATATATTTAGGTATATGAAGATAATGCAGATATACACTAAGCAGTAAGGTTGTCATAAGCATGGTGATGGTAATTGCCAACCCATAAGCTGCTTCCATATTGGAAGACTCTTTGAAGTAAAAAATCACAAACAAACATCCTGCCCACAACATCCAATTAATACTCGAAATATACATCTGACCTTTAATATTGGTAGGATAATTTATTCTTACTTTTGGCCAAAAGTTTAATGAAATAGCTTCGCTTATTAATGTATATGAACCGCTTATTAATGCCTGACTGGCAATAATAGCAGCAATGGTAGATATAATAATTCCAACAATCAAAAACCAAGACGGCATAATGGCAAAAAATGGATTTGTAGCTCTAACCATGGTTTCAGAGTTGCTTAAAATCCAGGCACCTTGTCCTAAGTAATTTAAAATTAATGAGGCTTTGACAAAAATCCATGTCATTCTAATGTTCTTAATACCACAATGCCCCAAATCGGAATACAAAGCTTCTGCACCTGTTGTGCAAAGGAAAACTGCACCCAATAATATAAAGCCATTTGGATTTTCGGCCAAAAACTTATAAGCATAATAAGGATTAAAAGCATGAAAAATGGTTGGATACATTATTATTTGAGAAATGCCAAGTATAGAAAGCATGGCAAACCAGATAAACATCATAGGTCCAAATGATTTACCTAAGAAATTGGTTCCAAACTGTTGTATAACAAAAAGAAAAGTAATAATTACGACAACTATAGGGATTACATTTACTTTTGGAATAATCATTCGCAATCCTTCTATTGAAGAAGTAACGGTAATGGCAGGTGTTATGATACCATCGGCTAATAATGCACAACCTCCGACTATGGCAAGAACATAAGCCCATTTTGCTCTTTTACGAATCAATGCGAAGAGAGAAAAAATTCCACCTTCACCCTTGTTGTCTGCACGTAATGTAATAATAATATATTTTACGGTAGATTGTAAAGTTAAAGTCCAGATTACACAAGATAATGCTCCGAAAATATTATTTTTATCTATAACTGAACTTCCGGCAATAATTGCTTTAAGTACATAAAGAGGCGAAGTTCCGATATCGCCGTAAACAATGCCCAATGTAATTAATAAGCCTGCAGCACTTAGCTTGGTAATATGCCCATGTGCCGTTTTTGATCTTCTCATTGTGTGATGCTATTTTTTCGAAAACTTTTGTTTTATGATTGCCACTACAGGTGGAAGTAACGAGATAAAAATAATGGTTAGTATTACCAGTGTGAAATTTTTCTTTACAAAATCGATATTGCCAAAGAAATAACCTGCAAGTATAAAAGAAAAAACCCACAAAAGATTACCAATAATGCTAAATGGTATAAAACGGAAGTATTTCATTTCGCCAACACCGGCAACAAAAGGAGCAAAGGTTCTGATAATTGGCATAAAGCGTGCAATTACCAATGTTTTGCCTCCATGTTTTTCGTAAAAAGCATGGGTTTTGTCAAGGTATTCTCTTTTGATAAGCTTATAGTTTTTTTCATAAACGGTTTTGCCAATCAAATGACCTATAAAGAAATTTGTGTTATCACCCGAAAATGCTGCTAATATAACTACAATAATCAGGATGGCTACATTAAGAGGATGACCATCCATAGCAGCAATAGTACCTGCTGCAAACAACAATGAATCGCCGGGAAGAAAGGGAGTAACCACGAGTCCTGTTTCACAGAAAATAATAATAAACAAAATCAAATAGGTCCAGGTTTGGTAAGTTGAAACCCATTCGTTCAGGTATTTGTCGATGTGCAGGATAAAATCAAGCAGCAAATGCAAAAAGTCCATCATAAAAAAAGAGTGTTAAAAACAAGCGGGCAAAAGTACACAATTTTTTAAGCCAATATCAATCTTAATAATAAAAATAATACACCCGACATTAGAATCGTTACTGGAAGTGTTACCAACCATGCAATGGCAATGTTTTTAACTGTTTTCATCTGGAGATTATTTTTGCCTTTACCTGCAACCATTGAACCTGCAATACCTGATGATAATACGTGAGTTGTACTTACAGGTAAACCCAACCATGTAGAAGCTCCAATAGTACTTGCTGCAATAATTTCTGCAGTAGCACCTTGTGCATAAGTTAAATGTGATTTTCCAATTTTTTCGCCAATAGTTACTACGATTCTTTTCCAACCAACCATAGTTCCCAAGCCTAAAGATAATGAAATCATTAAAATAACCCACCAAGGCGAATATTCAGTATATTCTTTCATGCTTTTAATGTCGGATTTGATAGTTTTTACTCTTTCTTTATCAAAACCTTTATCTTTATTAATTGCAATAAAAGCATCTGCTTTTTTTGCAATTAATAAAATGTCTTTACGTACTTCAAAATGCTTGTTATCTTTTATTTCACTAAACGATTTTACATTGCTTAATATAGCCTGTAAAGAATCTATTCGTGATGTAATTTTAATATATTCAGCAGTATTTTTTGTATCAAAACTTGCTACATTAGCTTGTTTTAAAGTAATTTCAATGTTCTGAACATTTTTTAATAATTGCTCTGGCGATTTTGAATGGTCTAACGCAAAGTGCGCCGGAACAATACCAATTAATATTATCATTAATAAACCTACACCCTTTTGTCCATCATTTGATCCATGCGAAAAACTAACACTTGTGCAGGTTAATACTAAAATTGAACGTATCCATAATGGTGGTTTTTTATCCTTTGGTGGTTCTCTGAATATTAATTTATTTTTTACTACTTTTTGTAAGATATACATTAATAATAATGCTAGCCCAAAACCAAAAATAGGAGAAGCTAATAACGATAAACCGACATCTTCAATTTTTTTCCAGTTCAACTCAACTGCTGTACTTCCAGGTAAAAGCATATAAGCCATACTTACTCCAAAAATTGATCCTATTAAAGTGTGTGAACTTGAACAGGGAATGCCAAAATACCAAGTTCCTAAATTCCAAATTATAGCTGTTAATACTAATGCTAATATCAATGCGACAACATGATAAATATTTGGATCGACTAATGCTTCAATAGGTAATAAATTTACAATTCCTATCGCAACAGCAATACCACCAACATTTACACCAATAAAATTCCAAACGCCTGACCAAACAACAGCCACATTTGGTTTTAGTGTATTTGTGTATATAACTGTTGCTACTGCATTGGCTGTATCGTGAAATCCATTGATAAATTCAAAAGCTAACGTAGCTATTATACAGCAAAGTAATAAAATGGTTAAACCTGTATCTAATCCAAACATAATATTTATTTTAAAATCCAAAAGTATTTAAATAAACAAGAATAAGCAAATTATTATTGTTTATTTTCAATAAACATATTAACAAAAGAATAGCTCTATATTAAATTAACATTAATTTGTTTGCAAAATTGCACAAATGTTTGAAAATATCACTATCAAATCATTATCTTTGTCTGATATTTAACGTTAATTTAATATTGAACAAATAATCAGTAATTACTATAAAATATTGTACCATGGATGAAGAAAGCAAAAAAGTTAAGAAATTAAAACTAAGAAAAAAACTCTTAGTAGTTAGAGATATATTAATAGTGATGTTAGCAATATTTTTTATCATCAATGGTTTTATGTACGCTATTGATAATACCGATATTGCCGGAGATGGGTTTAAAAATGTAAGATACGGTTTGTTTTCGCTGGGATTAATTGTTTCGGCTACGCTATTGATTATTGCTGTTTACAATAGTAAGAAAAAAAGATAGCTGAAAGAGATATTTTGTTATGTCTATATTGTATTAAGTTGCTGAAATATTTATAAATTGTAACTTTATTAGCCGTATTCAAGTTTTTCCATAGCCTCTCCCGATCATTCTGGAGAATTTTCATAAAATTTTCATCTATTTTAGTGTTCTTTTAAACATACGCATTTTATCAGTGATTTTTTTGCATTGGAACTCACCTTAAGAATTATTTCTATGTATGATAGACTCTCTTGGCTTGTTTAGTTGTCTGAAAACAAATTGTTCAAAAAAATGTTATTTTTGCTTATTTTAGCGTTTTTTATCGAAACAAAACACAAAAAATATTTAGTAAATCGTAATACTTCACTCTCAAGTTTTGTTCTGACAACAATGATTTTTATTTATAGATTAAAGTATTTATAATTCTATTTGTTATGGGAGATTTCAATCTAATAGATGAGCTTAATCAATTACTAAAAGGGAGTTACATTAATGTTGATGAAAGTAATTTACAACAAGGCTTTGATTTGCTTAAACAAAAAGTTAAATTTTTAGAAAGTATTATTAATAACTTGCCTATTGCTGTTTATATCAACGATTGTAAAAGCAAACAACAAGTGTGGGGCAATCCTTTGGCAGAAAAAAGACTGGGTGTTCCCATAGAAGATTTAAAAAACAAAGATATTGAATGGTATTTAAGCCATTATCACCCAGATGATATTAAGGTTATAAAAGAAAGTATATTGACTTTTACTGAACAAAGAGATACGGAATTTTCTGGTGTTTATAGAATAAAACCTGAAGGGGATGATCAATGGCGATGGAGTTATAGCAAATCTACTGTTTTTACAAAAGATCAAAATGGTAAAAATGAATTGATTTTAGGGATTGCTGTTGATTTATCTCATGAAATGAATACTAAAAACCAGATGGATTTGATAATGAAAGAAAATATCAAATTAGCGAATAAATTGATATTAGATTCATTAACAAAAAGAGAGAAGCAAATACTACATTACATTTCTAAGGGTTTTAATACCAAAGAAATTGCTAAAACTCTAGATATTAGTCCTCACACCGTTAATAGTCATCGAAAAGTGATATCAAAAAAACTACGATTACATTGCATGGCTTCTTTAGCAGCCTTTGCTGTAGAAAATGGATTGTAATAATATTCCCTTATTTTTTAACACAAAATACCCTAATTAGGGTATTTTTTTGTTCCTATATTAACATTATATTTGCAACGACTTTTTTATTGGTTTAATTATTATACTACTTACTTTCTTAAGTACAGTAGGTTCTTTTTAATTTATCAATTTAATTATTACAGCGAAGCGGTCGAATTTTTACTTTAAGACTATTTAAAACCTAAATTATAATGCAATAAAACAATACAAATATTCATACGATAGCACGGGCAAACAACCCGAAACATCTGAATGGATGAACGGGAGCTCGGGCAAGGAAGCAGAACCCTCCGAAAACTTGAACGAGTGCTCGGGCAAAGAAGCGGAGGCCTCTGAAAGCTCAAACGAGGAGTCTGACAAAGATTCTCACAGTTGAGAAAGTTCAAACGAGTGTTCGGGCAGAGGTTCTCACTATTGAGAATGGACGAAAGAATGGTGAATAAATATTCTCAATTTAAAGAATGAAAAAATAATAAAATAGTAATGAAATTTTTCAATAATTATTCAGAAAATGAAATAAGCAAAATTTTTATTTCTTATAATAAATAAATTCTCCTACTAAAAAAATTTAACCAAATATATTTTAAAAATACAATAAAGAAACTTAGATTATGAAGAAAATATACCTGCTATTTTTAATTATTAGTTGCTTGCTTTTAAGTAAAATTACGCAATCACAAACCATTACTATTGCTTCAATTACACCAACAGCCTATTGTACAGGTGATAATATTACTATTAATTACATTATAAGCGGTACATTTGCAGGTAGTAATATTTTTACAGCTGAATTATCAGATGCAACTGGCATTTTTGGTTCACCAGCAGTTAATATTGGATCCATACCAAGTATAGCTTCAGGAACTATTACAGGAACTATACCGGTAGGAACATTACAAGGGAATGGATATAAAATAAGAATCATTAGTACTACCCCAAAAGATACTTCTAATAATTCAATAACTATTACAATAAATGCTCTGTCAAGTTCAATTGCTACTACATCTGGAGTATCAAGATGTGGATCTGGAACAGTTACTTTTGCTACAAGTGGTGCAGCTATAGGTGAAGGTTATAATTGGTATTCATCTTCTACAGGTGGAGCCCTTTTAGGGACAGGTCTTTCTTTCACTACACCTTCAATAACAGCTACAACTTCATATTATGTTACAATTTATAATACAACTACTGGTTGTGAAAACCCTAATAGAACTCCAGTAGTTGCAACAATAATTAACTCAGTTCCTTCAGCTGCAAGTAACATAGCTGGCAGCCACAATATTTGTCAGGGTGAAACGGACGATGGGTTCACAGTTTCTAGTATTAACAATGTATCTTCATATTCTTGGAACTATACGGGTACAGGAATGAATATAATAGGAGCTAACAATACAAACGCAATTATTGCTGATTTTTCCAATAATGCAACTTCGGGAATATTAACTGTTTCTGGAGTTAATGCATGTGGGAATGGAACTCACTCATCCAATTTTTCAATTAACATACTCCCTTTACCCGGTCAACCGGCCACACCAACAGGTCCAATATCATTATGTGTAACCCCACCTAATTCTAACTATACAACCACGGGAGGAACAAACTGTACTAATTATAATTGGAGCATAAGCCCTGTGTCAGCTGGAACAATAAACGGTACAGGGGCTTCTGCCATTGTTAATTGGAGTACAGGCTTTACTGGGTCCGCAACAATTAAAGTACAGGGAAGCAATGGTTGCGGGAATGGAGTATATTCCAATGGTATAATAGTAACAGTAAATTCTTTACCAACTGCAAGTTTTACTTTTAATCCTGATAACGCATGTTCAGGTACAACCATAAATTTTCATCCAACAAGCACAGGGATAATTTGTAATTGGGATTTTGGAGATGTCACATCTTATCCAAGTCTTCACGATACAACTCATGTTTTTGATGTATTTGGGAATGCAAATTCGTATTTTAATGTTGGCTTATTCGTAACTGATGCTAATGGTTGTAGTTCTACGACTATTTCTCACACTGTTACTGTTAAACACCGACCAAACCCGTGTTTACAATCTGATCAATCAGGGGGCTTTAGTAATTTTCCAACTTCAGGTATTCCAACCACTATGAAAAAATGTGCAGTCACACCTCCAAATACACTTACTTTAACTAATATATCTAGTGCTTTTATTAGCACATCTAGTACAGATTCAATTTATGAAATTACGTTTGGATGGGGTAGCCCATTGTCTTGGACATCAACAGGAAATCCTTTCAATGCAATACCACCTGTTTTCAACCCACTACCTCATGATTATCCATTAGGATCAAAAACGTTAACTTATAAGGTTACAGGTGGAAATACATGTGTTTCCACAAAAAATTATATTGTCTATGTTGGAACAAATCCTGGTGGGACAATAATTACACCTGCAGGATCTGCCAACGGATTATGTTCACCAGCTACTATTGATTTTCCATTATCCGATAATATTTTTAGCAATACTCCTGGAACAAGTTATGTATTTAGCTTTAATGATGGTAGTCTAATTGATTCTTATGATCAAGCTTCTTTAATTTCAAGCCCTTCAATTCATTTAATTCCACCAGTTCCTCCATCAACAAATTCAACCTATGTTTACCGCCATACTTTTACTAAAGGTTCTTGCGGGTTTTCTGCACCATATTATTCAAATTCATTTTATGTTCAATTATTAATAAGTAATGCTTGTTTAAGTCTACCTCCTAATTATGCTCAGCCAATATTTATACAAAGTAAACCCTCAGTAGGTTTTACATTTTCTTCTGGTCCTTACTCCGTATGTTCAAATATTATACTTACAGATACTTCTTCCGGTGCATGTTCTATTATAAATGGAACTAATGTAAATCGTAACTGGACTTTACCATCAAATTGCAATACAGTTCCTGCTATTGCATCATTGACATCAACTCCATTAACAATAAATTTTCCCACATCAGGTAATTATACTATTTCACTTAGTGATTTAAATATTTGTGGGGGTGATACTATTTCAAAAACTATTTGTATTAGTCCATTACCTATTCCTATATTTACACTTGATAGTACTACAGGATGTTTACCATTAATAGTAAATATAAAAAATAAAACTAATGAAACAGGTTTTTGTACTATACCTGCTGATTATACTTGGAACATATCTTGTGTTAATTCTAGCATTAATTGTGGAACATCTGGATGCAATGGGATCACTTATTTAAACGGTACAGATTTTCATTCTAAGGATCCCGTTATTCAATTTACTCAACCGGGCATCTACTCTATTACATTAACTGTATATAATGGTTGTACTGTTACATCATTACCTCAAACTATAACCATAAAAGATAAACCGACAGTTACATTTTTACCTCTTACTTCACCTGTATGTCAAGGTTCAATAATTTGCATGAAGAATATGCCTATATGTGTAAGTAATGGTGATTATAAAATTAAAGATTGCTACGGAGCTACAAGCAACACGTGGACATCTACCTTTACCGGTAGTTCATTTACATACCCTTCTTTACCCAATTCACCTTGTATCATAGCCTCTGATTCAGGAATACAATATATAACTTTAACTGCAAATAATGAGTGTGGGACAGCATTTGTTAAAGATAGTGTTGTTGTGAATCCGTTACCAAGCATAGCAGGTACAATAACAGGAATAACACCGATATGCCCAGGGTGGTCGAAAACATATACTGTTCCTGCAATTGCTAATGCAACAACATATATCTGGACATTGCCATCCGGAGCTAGTGGAACGAGTACAACGAATTCAATAACTGTTAGTTTTTCAAATACAGCAACTTCAGGAAATATAACTGTAAAAGGAAGTAATTTATGTGGATATGGAGCGTCATCATCATTGGCAATAACAGTCAATCCATTACCTTCGGCAGCAGGAGTGATAACAGGAACAACACCAGTATGTCAGGGACAGAATAATGTAACATATACAGTCCCAATAATTGCGAATGCAACAACATATATCTGGACATTGCCATCCGGAGCTAGTGGAACGAGTACAA
>JACABE010000018.1:28402-28652 GCA_013377005.1 Bacteroidota bacterium | reverse complement strand
GACAGAATAATGTAACATATACAGTCCCAATAATTGCGAATGCAACAACATATATTTGGACACTACCAACAGGTGCTACAGGAGCAAGTCTTACAAATAGCATTACTGTTAACTTTTCTACAACAGCAGTATCAGGGAGCATAACTGTAAAAGGAAACAACTCTTGTGGTGATGGGATTTCATCATCTTTAGCTATTACCGTTAATTCATTACCTGCAGTCACGGTAAATTCTGCGACAATATGTTACAA
>JACABE010000018.1:21107-28302 GCA_013377005.1 Bacteroidota bacterium | reverse complement strand
TTCAACGGGATGTCAAAGCAGTGCTAATTCAACAGTAACAGTAAAATCTTTGCCTGTAGTAAATGCAGGATTAGATACGACCTTATGTAATCAGCCTATACCATTTATATTGGGAGGCTATTCGCCTAATGGAGGAACATGGACTGGTGTTGGCTTAACAGGCAATATCTTTACTCCGAGTGGAACAGGTGTATTTCCATTGGTATATAGTTATACCAATACAGCATCAACACCGAATTGCAGCAATAAGGATACGGTATTGATAACAGTAATTAATCCCCAGATAGCAAATGCGGGTACAGGTTTTTCGATATGTATAGATCATTCCGCTGTAACCCTAGCAGGTTACACTCCAGCAGCAACGAGTAGTACAGGGACATGGTCTGGTTTGGGGGTATCAACAGCAGGTGTTTTCACACCATCGACAGCAGGACCAGGTCTTCATATATTAACTTATTCCTTTGGATCAGGAACATGTTTATCAACAGATACAATTCAAGTTACCGTTAATTCATTACCTGCAGTCACGGTAAATTCTGCGACAATATGTTACAAAGACACAGTGACATTGACTGCAAATGGAGCAACAACATATCAGTGGAGTCCGTCAATAGGTTTAAACCAAACGACAGGCAATATAGTAAAGGCTAATCCATTAGTCACGACAACTTATACTGTAACAGGAACAAACAGTTCAACGGGATGTCAAAGCAGTGCTAATTCAACAGTAACAGTAAAATCTTTGCCTGTAGTAAATGCAGGATTAGATACGACCTTATGTAATCAGCCTATACCATTTATATTGGGAGGCTATTCGCCTAATGGAGGAACATGGACTGGTGTTGGCTTAACAGGCAATATCTTTACTCCGAGTGGAACAGGTGTATTTCCATTGGTATATAGTTATACCAATACAGCATCAACACCGAATTGCAGCAATAAGGATACGGTATTGATAACAGTAATTAATCCCCAGATAGCAAATGCGGGTACAGGTTTTTCGATATGTATAGATCATTCCGCTGTAACCCTAGCAGGTTACACTCCAGCAGCAACGAGTAGTACAGGGACATGGTCTGGTTTGGGGGTATCAACAGCAGGTGTTTTCACACCATCGACAGCAGGACCAGGTCTTCATATATTAACTTATTCCTTTGGATCAGGAACATGTTTATCAACAGATACAATTCAAGTTACCGTTAATTCATTACCTGCAGTCACGGTAAATTCTGCGACAATATGTTACAAAGACACAGTGACATTGACTGCAAATGGAGCAACAACATATCAGTGGAGTCCGTCAATAGGTTTAAACCAAACGACAGGCAATATAGTAAAGGCTAATCCATTAGTCACGACAACTTATACTGTAACAGGAACAAACAGTTCAACGGGATGTCAAAGCAGTGCTAATTCAACAGTAACAGTAAAATCTTTGCCTATTCCAAATTTTACAACTACTTATGATACCTTAGGTTGTGTTACACCTGCAAGTGTCAGTTTTGCAAATACATCAACTGGAGCAACTTCGTATAAGTGGCATTTTGGTGATGGCACTTTTGCATCTTCATTCAATTCTTCACATGTTTATGTTGATACTGGTTATTATAATGTAAAACTTATAGATACTACTCAATTTGGTTGTGTTGATTCTGTAAAACATAAAATCCATATTATAAATCCACCAAATACAAATTTTTCACTTTCTGTTACTGATAGTTGTGGACCTTTATCAGTTAATTTTACAAACCATACTTCAGGTTTGTATTTGAGTTATTTATGGAATTTTAATATTGGAACTCCAAGTACTTCGGTATTATCAGGTCCTTTTACAAAAGTTTATCCTTCAGGAATAAACGATTCTATATATTACGTTTCATTAAAAGCTTCTAATATTTGTGGAACAAGATTTTATTATGATACGATTACTGTTTTCCCAAAACCAATAACTGATTTTGGAATTACTCAAAATTGGGCTTGTTCTCCTTCGCCTGTTTTATTATTAGATACCATACTAGGTCATCCTGATAGTTTAACATGGAATTTTGGCGATGGAAGTGCTATGATTCATTCAAATGTCTTTTCACAAGTTATTCATCATACTTTTTATTATACAGGAAATGATGATACAATATATAGAATTACATTAATAGCTTACAATGAATGTGGTAGCGACACAACCTTTAAATACATAACGATATTACCTAATAATATAACTGCTTTTTTTAATACCGATACATTAAAAGGATGTGCTCCATTAACTGTTAATTTTACAAGTTATTCGCAAGGAGCAATAAATTACAACTGGAATTTTGGTGATTCTGTAGTTAGTAACCAATCCTCTGTTTCTCACACTTATACAGCTCCAGGTAATTATGTAACTTATCTTGCAGTAAACAATACTTGTAGCATAGATACAATGTGGAGCGATACCATTATAGTATTCCCGTCACCAATTGTTGGATTTATTTATAGTGGGAATCATTGCACTTATGATACTGTAAGTTTTAGCTCTATAACACCTGGTTTAGTTCAATATGCATGGAATTTTGGTGATGGAGCACAATCTAATTTCTCTAACATTAAACATAAATTCAATCAATATGGTAATTTTCCTGTTTATTTGGTTGGATATAGTAGTAATGGTTGCTCTGATACCAATAGGCAAATTATTAATATACAATTTACACCAACTGCTAAGTTTAATATCTCTAATAGGAGTGGTTGCCATCCTCTTCAAACAACTATTTTAAATCAAACGGATAGTCTTAATTTTAATAATTATGCTTGGACATTCTGGAATGGGAATACATCTGGATTAATACAACCTCCACCTCAAACTTTCTTAAATGCAAACCATTGTGCAGATACATTTATGTATATTAATATGATTGCTGAATACTTTGGATGTTATGATACAATTACTGATTCTGTCAGAGTACTTCCGATGCCTTTAAGTAAGTTTTCTTTGCAAGACTCTTGCAATTTTGGAAATAATTCATCGGTTCAGGTTAATAATCTGTCTGTTTGTGCCTCTTCTTACATCTGGAAACTTAATGGAACTTCAATTCAAGATTCAACTCAAATTAACCCTTTAATATCAATACCTAGTGCAGGGTATTATACAATTCAGAATGTTGCCTATAATATTTTTCATTGCTATGGTACATCTGAAATTGTATACCGTTTGTATCAAAACCCGTTTAGTTCAATTATAATTGATACGAATAATATATGCGAACCATATCCAGAAATGCCTATACATTTCAGTGCTTTAGTTGATAGTATAAATTACATCTGGAATTTTGGAGACGGTGGTGGTGCAACAGGACAAAATGTAAGTCATATTTATAACCAACAAGGAAGCTATACAGTTATTATAAATGTGAGTGGCATCGGCGGATGCATTGACACTTCTCAATTATCGACAATTGTTCATGTAAATCCCCGTGCAAAAGCTTATTTTGATGCAACTTATGATGATGCTCCTTATCCTAATTTCTGGAGAGTAGCATTTACTGATTTATCAACTAATGCAAGTATTTGGAATTGGAACTTTGGTGATGGCGATACTTCTACAATCAAAAATCCATTCCATGATTATAATAGAACAGGTAGTTTTTGGACAACACTTATTGCAGATAATATTTATGGGTGCCCTGATAGTATAGGAAAAAGTATTGTGATAAATGGTGATGTATTTTATGCCCCCAATGCTTTTACACCTAACGGTGATGGGATAAATGATAGATTTTCTCCAGTAGGAACTTTCAACCATGATTTTCCTTTCAAAATGATGATTTTCGATCGTTGGGGTAAACTTGTTTATGAAACTAACTCGAACTTTCCTTGGGATGGATATGATATATATAGAGACGAGAAATGCATGGATGGTGTTTATGTTTGGTTTGTTTCTTATAAAGCATTGAATGGTTTAGATCAGATAGTAAGAGGAAAAGTCACTCTTTTGAGGTAGTAGTATGACTAATTTATACTTTGTCGGATGGTTTTGATTTCTTTTAATTAGAAAATGTAGTTACGATGGATTATTATATTTAAAGAGTCTTATTGCTCCAACAAAAACAATCTTCAGGGAGAGGAAGACTTATTGGAGCCTCTTTAAATATACCAAAAACAGCTGCTCCGCTACCACTCATAGAAGCATAAACAGCATCGTTTTCATAAAGTAATTCTTTAACAGAAGCTATGATAGGATATTTCTTAAAAACACTTTCTTCAAAATCATTGATCAAATTGTCTTTCCAATTTCTAATAGGTTGTTTGATAATAGATTTAATATCAATCGTTTCATTGCGAGCTTTAACCCATTGATAAGCCTCAGGTGTACTTACAAAAACATTTGGCTTAACAATAAGAATGTGATAAGCATTTAAATCAATTTCAATACTTTCAAATACATCGCCTTTTTCTTCGGCAACAACAGCTTTGTTTTCAATAAAAAAAGCACAATCGCTTCCCAATTTACCTGCATAATACTGCATCTGCTCTTTATGCAGATGCAGATTAAACTTACTATTCAGCATTTTAATTGTAAAAGCTGCATCAGAAGAGCCTCCACCCAAACCTGCACCATGAGGGATTGCTTTATGAAGATGAATTTTAACAGCAGGCAACTGAAAATCATTTTTTAGTAAACTATAAGCTTTAAAGCACAAATTAGACTTTAAATCTCCATTTACAGTAATGCCACTCATCGATAAAGAAAAATCAGAAGTATCAGATTCAATAATTTCCAACACATCCTTCAACTCAACAGGATAAAATACTGTTTTGATGTTGTGAAATCCATCATTACGCTTATTTTCGATATATAAGCCTAAATTTATTTTACAATTGGGAAATGCAATCATAGATTTAAATTAGTCTGTAAAAATATGAAGAAAATACTGATATATAATTATTAAATGAACCATGAGAATTACTTAGTCTTATATTCAACATTAAATACTTTAAACCATTTATCATTGTTCGTATATTTAAAGATGTTTTTGTCGGGTTCAAAACCTGATTGCTGTGCTTTATCTAAAATGACTTGTTTTTGTGCTAATCTGAGCTGAATATCTTTTGTTTTATTTGCTTCAAACCCTTTTGCTTTCAGTAATTTTAGTGAAGCCAAGCAATTATCGAAATCATAAAATTCAATAAAGTAGTTAGCAGCATATAAAATAAACTGTTTATCGGATTGGTAATTTAAATATGTTATAATATTATTGTTTGGAATACCCACTGTATCCAAGTGATTTTTAAGATAAATTTTATCTGCATTGTAATGGCTTTCTGTAAACAACTTATATTCTGTCTTTACAAATGCATCTTTTGCTATTTGTTTTAAATTAAAATAATCAGTAATCGGCTTTAATTGCTGCGTAAGTTTATCGGTAGTTGTTGTAATTAAATTACAGTTTGTATGCTCGCTAATTAATAAATTAGCTTCATCAATTGCGCGCTGAGCCTTGGCAAAATCTTTAATTGTAATATAATTTTTAGTTTTAGCGTTTAGTTGTTCAACTTCATCTTGAATATTCTGACAAACTTTTTGAGTTATTTTTGTTCTAAACAAATTTAGCGACGAATTAGTAGAAATATCATTTTCTAAATGATATTTCTGTTGAAGTGAAATACAAAACATATAGGCAGTATCAGCCTGAGGCAATTCATTTGCCCATATCAAAAAACTGGCAGTTTGTAATTGTGTATTGATAATATTAAATGCAGCAGCGTTTATAAGTGAATCTAATACTAAATTGGGTTTAGACAATACTGTTTTCTCCATTTCTTTTGCAGCTTGATATTTTTCAAAAGCTTGTTCATATTTTATCATATTGAAAAGTTCGTCACCCATTTCGATTAAAGAGCAATACATACTATAATTTCTGTTTTTTATGTTGTTGCTTTGTGTTTTGAAAGGCAGTATTTTCTCCTTAGTCTTTGATTTTTTTGTTCCTTTGCGACTCTTTATTTTCTTATGTAATTTGTTAGTTTTATCTTTTCTGGTATGCTTATATTCTGTAGTTGTCAGTTTGTTTTCCGGCTTGAATTTTAAGTTATCAGCAACAGTGTCTTTACTTACAACTATTTCTTGTTCATTTTTCAAAAGTCGTGCATCACACTCAATATCTTTAATAAGATTGCAAATAATTTTTGCTTTGTTAAAGTAAAAAGACGATTGAGTATTGTCGGCATTGCGTTTATAATTTATTCCTAAATCAATGTATTTTTGTGCAATGTTTTTCAAAAATTTATCAGCCTCATCATCATTATTAATAATATTTCTGTTAGCATTTGCATACTCTTTTGCTTTCATTACAAATGTTTCGGCAATTGAATATTTGTGAGCTTCCATTGCTTGATCGGCTACACGTAAATAAGAACGATACAACCCAAATTTAGATTGATTAATACCATTTTTAAAATATTCACAATCATTTGAATTAAAATAGGTGCAAAATGTATCAGCTTGCATAAATAATTCCAATGACTCATTGCATAAATCTGAAGCAAGCATTTTTTCACCTCTTGTTCTAAATTGTTTACTTATTTGCTCATCCATTGCCTTGATTAACATCAAATCGCTGCCAACCGGATATAAATTTAATGCAACATACTGAGCAATTTTAGTGGCTAAATCTGTTTGTGATTTTTTTAAATACGACATAGCCTTTTGATACAACGAAGGAATGTAAAAAGGATTTATGAGTAATGATTTGTCAAATTTATCATTAGCATTTGTTGAATCATTTTTACTTAAAAACTCCATTGCTTTTTTGTAAAACCAAAAATCCAGATTGCTAATATACTGATTCAAAACAACTCTTAGCTGAGCCGTTTGTGTAGTTGTTTCTGTAAAATACTCATAAATCGCAATTTCTTCTCTTTTCTTAAAATCAATTTGGCTTGCAATATTAACATATTTAAGATATTCAAGAATAGCCTCTACTTCATTTAATTGGCAATCGTTTACCATTAGCATATCCATATCATTAATATCGATTTGCTTCATCAGGTTACAATTTGCTTTCAGCAATGAATCCAGTTGATGTAAAGAAGGAGTGTATTTTGTTTCCTGAGCATAACTTAGGTGGAAGAAAATAAGTAATAAATTAAGAATTAGTATTAATTTTGAATTCATCAAAAATTTATAAGAATATTATTTAATAATTTAATTCAAAAATAT
>JACABE010000018.1:0-21097 GCA_013377005.1 Bacteroidota bacterium | reverse complement strand
TATACATATATATTATTATTAATTCACAGATAACATATAAAGCAATTTACTTTATATCTGTAATTTACAAATAATTAATAACAAATTTATTGCCATACATTTCTTAATTAGATTCTAGTTGTGGTAACTCTAACGATTTCTCGCATCAGTAAATGAATATTATATATACTTTATAAGAAAGTGAAATTTTATTATCTGATATTTTTTTTAAAATGAAGAAGTTGCATCTTTTTTATAAGAACAAAGATTAATTTGAAAATATATAAGTAAGCTATTTAATTGTGAATTTTTAAAAATCTTCCTTTTGTTTCATATTATTTTATAATTTTGTTCTCATAATTAAAAACTAAAAACAAAATGAAGAATTTATTGACACCAAGATTTATATTTGTTATTTCTGTGGTATTTGTAGCCGCTTTTTCTCGCTTACTACCTCATTTTCCAAATGTTACACCTGTTGCTGCTATTGCTTTATTTGGAGGAACTTATATTAATCGTAAATATTTAGCATTTTTGTTGCCATTGTTAGCTTTATTTATCAGCGATTTCTTTTTAGGTTTTTATCCTGAAATGTATGCCGTTTATATTAGTTTTGCTGTTACAGTAAGTTTAGGTATGTTGTTGAGTAAAAAAACTTCTGCTGTTTCAACCGTAGTCGCTTCAATAACTTCTTCCATTATATTTTTTGTTTTAACCAATTTTGCGGTTTGGTCAAGTGCAAGGTTTGCTTATCCAACCACTGTTGCTGGTTTAGCTTTATGTTATGAAGCAGCTCTTCCTTTTTTTAGAAGCGAACTATTCGGAACTTTAGCTTACAATACTTTATTTTTTGGTGCTTTATATTTAGCCAAAAACAAATTTCCTATTTTAGCAAAAGCATAATTTTATATTATCATAATATTAAAAAGGCTGGCATTGTCAGCCTTTTTTTATAGTTTAAAGAGTAATTACACAGCCTTTATATTTGATTTTTATCAATTAGATAAATACCAAGTTTGTCGATTTATATTGTTTTAATAGTTTTGAGATAGAGCTCTATGGAAATAAATTTCCTTTTATGTAACACAAATTATTAAGTTTTATTGATTATTTTGATTATATTTGTAGAAAAATATTAGCGATTTAAATAAAATATATCAATTTATTATTTTCTTATAAAACAACTAACATAATAGATGAATCATCTTATTATTTCACTGTTGTATGAATATTATTTTTCAAGTAATTTAAATTTTTATATTTCATTCTCTTAACAAAATAATAGATTTAAAGTTTTAGTTATGAATAATTTACCAAACCTACTCATAGTTGACGATAAATTAGAAAATCTGATTTTCCTTGAATCTATTATTAAAAAATCAAATACAAATCTTATTAAAGCACTTTCAGGTTTTGAGGCATTGGAAAAGACCAAAGATATTGAACTAGCACTCGCAATAATTGATGTTCAGATGCCCGGAATGAATGGTGATGAACTGGCAATTAAACTGAATAATGAAAGAATAGACAATAAAGTGCCGATTATTTTCCTGACAGCTAATTATTTTAATGAATTTGAAGTTTCCAAAGGATATATTTCAGGTGCTGTTGATTATATTTATAAACCAATTGATAGTAATATTTTAATAAGTAAAATTAATGTTTTTCTTGATTTGTATGCACAGAAACAAACAATTATCAGAGATGCTGTTTTACTTAAAGAAGCGGCTGATGAATTGAAAAGAGTAAATGCTTCTATTATTAAAAGTGAAGCAAATTTTCGAAGTACTTTTGATCAGTCACCAGTAGGATCAATTATGCTGGATTTGGATAAACGATTTATTCGTTGCAACTCGGCTTTTTGTAATTTCATAGCTTATTCAGAAAGTGAACTAATTGATAAAAAGATATCTGAAATTACATATCCTGAAGATATAGAAATTGGGATGAAAGAGTTGGGACAACTATTGAATAAAGAAATTGAAAACTATTCAATACAAAAACGTTACCTTCGAAAAGATGGTATTATAGTATGGGGTGAAATAAGTACTTGTATCGTATATGATGAAAATAATGAAGCATTATATTTCTTGCCAATTATTCAGGATATAAGCAAACGTAAGCAAGCAGAAGAGGAATTAACAAACTCTCTGGAACAATTGCATAAATTGGCTGAATACATTGAAAAAGTTAGAGAGAATGAAAGAAGAGCTATTTCTCGTGAACTTCATGATGATTTAGGGCAGGCATTAACCGCAGTTAAAATTGATTTGGGAATGATAGTGAGATCTATTTCCGACAATAATATAATATTAAAAATAAATAAGGTTACATCATTAGTTAGCGAAACGATAAAAACAGTTCAAAGGCTTACATCACAGCTAAGACCTGAAATTATTGATGATTTAGGTATTGTAGCAGCAATAGAATGGTACACTAAAGATTTCTCTCAACGAAATGGACTGGAAATATTATTAAATTTAGATACAGACATCTCTATTTCTCCTAACATTTCTCTGATTATTTTCAGAGTTATGCAAGAATCACTGACAAATATATCAAGACACTCCAAAGCTAGCAAGGTCGAAGTAAAATTATATATAAAATCAGATACGATAAATTTATTGGTTACTGATAATGGTATTGGAATTACCGAAAGTGAAATCAAATCAAAAAAATCATTTGGAATCATAAGTATGAAAGAAAGAGCTGAATCTGTGGGCGGTAGTTTTAATATTTACAATGAAAAAGAAAATGGAACGATAATAAAACTTATTTTGCCTTTTTAGAAATTAATAAATATATACAAATGAAAATTCTTATTTGTGACGATCATAAGATTGTTCGTGATGGTCTAAAGCAAATTCTTCAGCATCTCGAAGGAATGAATACATTCATGGAAGCAGGGGATGGGAATGAAGCTCTTGCTCTTTTAAAAAAAGATGCTTATGACATTGTTTTACTAGACATTTCCCTTCCTGGCAGAAGCGGTTTAGAGATACTACAATCAATAAAATCTTTATATCCTCTTACAAATGTATTGATGTTGAGTATGCATCCTGAAGAACAATACGCTATACGAGCTATTAAATTGGGTGCATCTGCTTATTTAACAAAGGATACTGCTTCAGAAGAGCTCATACTGGCAATTAGGAAAGTATCGGAAGGTGGAAGATATATTTCTCAGTCACTAGCTGAAAATTTTGCTCAGTTTATTGATAAGGATTCTCAAAAACAAAAACATGATCTGCTTTCTTCTCGTGAATTTGAAATTATGATTAAAATTGCAAATGGGAAATCGCTGTTGGAAATCGCCAATGAACTTTTTATTTCTAACAAAACTGTTAGTACTTACAGAAGTCGTATTATGGAGAAAATGGAATTAAGTAAAAATACGGAACTTACCAGATATTGTCTTGAAAATGAATTAATTTAATTGTAATATTGTATTAGAAATTTTATAGTTATATCTTTTTTTTGTTATTTATTTTTTTCAAAATTTCAACTCTAAAAATTCAGTGTAAGGGATTTCTTACAAATTTTTAGTCTTTCTCCTACATTTTTTATCTGTTTATCTTACAAGAAAATGCTGCTTGATTTAATATTTTTGTACTAAATAATATATTTGATACAATGAAAGTTTTACTAGCTGATGATTCGTGTTTAATCCTTGAGCGTTTACAGGAGATGATTCAAAAAGTAAAGCATGTGGAAATTGCGGGTTCTTTCACAAATGGTACTGATACACTCAGTGCACTAATAAAACTGAAACCTGACTTGGCTATAGTTGATCTTAAAATGCCTGGCTTAAGTGGTTTACAGGTTTTAAATGCAATTAGAAATGAAAATAAGATTCTTAAATTTATTATTTTAACATTTTGTTCGTCAGATTATTATCAGGTTTTGGCGATGCAATCAGGAGCTGATTATTTTTTCTCGAAAGTTGATGATTTTGATAAAGTATCTCTTGTAATAGAAGAAATGGTTGCAAAAGAAGACGAATTTATTAACTAAATAGGTCTCTCACTTACTTTTGATGTAAAGATTTATTATTATCAGAAAAAGACATAATAGCTTAGGATAATCTGTGTCTCATTTAAATATTTTTTTCATATCTCTAAATGACCTGTATTGATTTAATGCAGGTCATTTTATTTTAAAAATCATTATCAAAAAATACTATTCTAACTTTCAAATCGTTCATCTATTTTCTAAATCAAAATAATGAAAGATTAAATATATGAAGAAATACCATTCAAATATTTTTACATACTTTAACTATCTTAAACCATGTTGAATATTTTGCAAAACATCAAATAAATGCTAATTTTGTAAAAAATATTTAATAGTCATGAGACGTTCATTTTTCGTGCTATCAAAAGCAAAATTAAAAGCTGAATAACTAAATAATTACTTTTCTAATGTCAGACATTATCCACTTACTTCCCGATGCTGTTGCTAACCAGATTGCTGCTGGTGAAGTTATTCAACGTCCAGCTTCTGTAGTTAAAGAATTAATGGAAAATGCATTGGATGCTGGTGCTACAGAGATTCAGTTAATAATTAAAGATGCAGGCAAAACCTTAATACAAATTATTGACAATGGAAGTGGAATGTCAGATACTGATGCCCGCCTTAGTTTTGAACGTCATGCTACTTCTAAAATTAATCAAGCCAATGATTTGTTTTGCATTCGTACGATGGGTTTCAGGGGTGAAGCATTAGCTTCGATTGCAGCTATTGCTCACGTAGAACTTAAAACAAAATTACATAATGCCAGTTTGGGTACTCAAATAATTATTGAAGGAAGCGAAGTAAAAAGTCAGACTGCCTGCCAGTTTTCAGGAGGGACCTCTATTTCAGTTAAAAATTTATTTTTTAATGTTCCTGCGCGTCGTAATTTTTTAAAATCTGATATTTTGGAAGCCAATCATATTCTTGAAGAATTTTACAGAGTATCATTGATTAATCCTAATATTACATTTACTTATCATCATAATGGAAAAATCATTTTACAATTAGATAAGTCGAATCAAAAACAACGAATTGTTAATGTTTTTGGCAAAGTATATAGCGAGCGTTTAATCCCAATTGAACAGGAAACCATTATTGCAAAATTCAATGGATTTATTGGTAAACCAGAGTTTGCCAGAAAAACCCGTGGAGAACAATATTTTTTTGTTAATAAAAGATTTTTCAAACATCCTTATTTACACCATGCTGTTGATAATGCTTTTCAGGAATTATTACCAGAGAAATCTTTCCCTTCTTATTTCATCAATTTTGAAATAGATCCTAAGGAAATTGATATTAATATTCATCCTACAAAAACAGAAATTAAATTTCAGGATGAAAAAACTATATATGCTTTGCTTCGTTCAGCAGTAAAACAAAGTATCGGTAAATTTAACATTTCACCCAGCATTGATTTTGATCAGGAACAAAGTTTAAACCTTATGCCTCCACCTAAGGATTATGATATTAAGTACCCCACTGTAAAAGTAAATCCTGATTTTAATCCTTTCGATGACAAGAATAAAAAATCATATTCTATACCTAAACCAACTGAAAGAGAACAAAACAATTTACAAAACTGGGAAAAGTTATTTGCAGAAAAAAAATCTGAACAATCTGTTTTTACTTACGCTACTCAAGAAAAACAACAGTCATTTGAAAATGAACAGGAAAAAGAAATACCAATTCTATTGAATTATAGTTTTTTTCAGTTCCAAAACAGGTATATTGTTACTTCTATCAAATCAGGTTTAATTGTAATTGACCAACAAAGTGCACATGAACGGATTTTATATGAACAATTTATAGAAACGATTGAACATCATAGTGGCGTTTCTCAACAACAATTATTTCCTCAAACTATTGTTTTTAATCCGTCGGACAGTGAAATGCTCAGGGAATTGAAAAAAGAAATGGCATTATTGGGTTTTGATATAAATGAATCTGGCGTGAATACGTTTATTGTAAATGGAATTCCGGCTAATATGGCTGATGAAAATATCAATTATATTATAGAAGGGATGCTTGAAAATTTCAAGAAAAATCTGATGAGTTTGAAAGTGGATAAAAAAGTGAACTTAGCTTTATCAATGGCAAGAAATATGGCGATAAAATCCGGCAAACTATTGATGCAGGAAGAAATACAAAATTTGATTGATAAACTTTTTGCCTGCAAATTACCTTATCAATCACCATCAGGCAAAAAAATATTGATAAGCATCTCAATGAATGAACTATCTGAAAAATTTAAATAATTAATAAAATGGCTATAGAACAATTTCGCCCGAGAGGATTTAATTTTTTGCCACCAGTTGTCAAAAATTTATTAATCATCAATGGACTCTTTTTTCTTGCAACGATTACTTTTGATAGTGTTTATCATATTGATCTTGACAGATATCTTGGATTACATTATTTTGAATCTGAATTGTTTCGTCCATGGCAATATATCACCTATATGTTTATGCATGGAGGAATTGATCATATTATATTTAATATGTTTGCATTGTGGATGTTTGGTTATGCATTGGAAAACTATTGGGGTGGCAAAAAGTTCTTGTTTTACTATCTGGTAACTGGTGTTGGTGCTGCATTTATACAAACCTTGGTAAACTGGTATGAAATTTCTGCTATAAAAGATGCAGCTTTGATATATCAAGGTGCTCCTTCACCCGATGCTTTTGTAGGTTTTATAAGAGATAATTTTAAAGGTGCATATAACCCTCAAGGATTACAAGAATTTATTTCAGCTTGGTCACTCACACCCAACAATCCTGATTTTATTCAAAAATCTTATAGTGTTTTAAATGAATTTATTTCAGGAAAAATGGATGTTCCTACCATTGGTGCATCTGGCAGTGTATTTGGAATTTTACTTGCTTTTGGTATGATGTTTCCCAATCAGCTTTTGTATATTTATTTCTTATTCCCAATCAAAGCAAAATGGGTAGTTATTTTTTATGGAGCCATGGAATTATATTTTGGAGTTACCAATACGCAAAGCAATGTTGCACATTTTGCCCATTTGGGTGGTATGCTTTTTGGTATCATTTTAATTTTATATTGGAAAAAAAACAATACCCATCATAATTATTATAACTAATGAATAAGCTGTCTTTTGATCAGTTCAAATACTTTTTTAAACAGAAAACCATATTGGTACAACTGATTAAAATTAATGTTTTTGTTTGGATATGTCTGGCTATTATTTCAGTGTTTTCTTTTTTACTTCAGAATAATGTTGACGATACTATTATTGACTGGCTTGCAATTCCTTCTGCTGTAGATAAAATAATATCCAGGCCATGGACACTTTTTAGCTATATGTTTCTTCATAAGGATTTCTTTCATATTCTTTTCAATATGATGATGTTGATATTTGGAGGAATTTTGTTCACTCAATATATCGGAAATAAAAAACTATTGCAAACTTATATATGGGGTGGTATTTTTGGTGGTTTGTTTTATGTTATTGCTTTTAATCTATTTCCTGTATTTAGTAATGTGTTGCCTTTTTCTTCTGCATTAGGAGCTTCTGCTTCGGTAATTGCAATAGTGATTGCTGTGGCAACTTACAAACCTGAAATAGAAGTGCAGTTGATGTTTTTTGGTAACGTAAAGCTAAAATATATTGCCATTTTTTTATTGCTACTCGATTTAGTAAGCATAGACAAAGGAAATCCTGGCGGACATATTGCACATTTAGGAGGCGCATTTTATGGCTTTTTATTTGCTTTAAACATAAAATACAATTATTTAAAGCTAGCTATTATTAAACTAAAGAATCCTTTTGAACGTAAGCCAAAGATGAAGTATTATAAAAATCCTTCGCCTTCTCGTCCGGTTTCTGACGAAGAATTTAATCGTCAGAAAGCTGAAAACCAAAAGCGAATTGATTTTATTCTTGATAAAATTTCAAAGTCGGGCTATGATAATTTAACCCAAGAGGAGAAAGAATTTTTGTTTAAATCTTCTAAGTAAAGAAAAGATATATATAAATCAAACTAGTAAAAAATGGCAAAAAAATCGCATCATTCAATTTTTACAAAAATTGCTTTTTTTGTTAATATTATTTTTGCTATTGGGTTGTTATTATCTTATTTAGCTTCATATATTAGTCCTGATAAATTTTGGTTGATTGCTTTTTTTGGACTTGCATATCCATTTTTGCTGTTGATAAATTTATTTTTTGTAATAATATGGCTTATCTTAGGTAAAAAACATCTGCTACTATCGTTACTATTGATTATATTTGGATTTAGCTATCTTAAAAGCACTTTTCAGGTTTCGCCTCAGCATTTGAAGAAGGGTGAAGCAAGTATAAAATTATTATCTTATAATCTCAGATCATTTAATGTTTATAAATTTCATTGGAAAGATAAAAGAAGATATAATGACCGTAATCTTATTTTAGATTTTATTAAAGGTGAAGCAGCTGACATTATGTGTTTTCAAGAATTTTTTTATGATAAATCCGGTTATTATACAACGCTTGATACAATTGTTAAATTTCAGGAGGCAAAATTTTATCATGCTGGTTATACTTCAGATAAAGTGGCTAATCAATATTTTGGAGTATGTACATTTTCAAAATATCCTATTATTAACAGAGGAAAAATAAAGTTTAAGGAGAAATCAGATAATCTTTGCATTTTTTCGGATTTAGTAAAAGAAACAGACACATTTAGGATTTACAATGTACATTTAGAATCTATCAGACTCAGCAAGGAAGACGAAATGTTTTATGAAGATTTTGGAAATCAAAGCGAACAGACTGAATTCAAGTTAGGACTTAGAAAGATTTTTTCAAAGTTGAAACATGCATTTATAAAAAGAGCTTCGCAAGCAAGAATTATTGCCGAACATATCAAGCAATCGCCTTATCCTGTCATCGTTTGTGGCGATTTTAACGACACGCCTACGTCTTATTCCTACCACATGGTATCGGCAAATTTAAAAGATGCGTTTATTGAAAGCGGCAAAGGTATAGGAAACACGTATAATGGAAAATTTCCTTCATTTAGAATTGATTATATCCTTCATTCTAATGATTTCTCTGCTTCTGATTTTGAGGTTAAGAAAGTCGATTATTCCGACCATTATCCTATAACTGCCAGAATTGTGAAAAACAAAAAGCTTAATACTGATTGATGTGATTGAAAATGAACCGGCATATTATAAGCATTTTGTCTTGTTTTGTCTTATTTTATTATCTTGTCATTGTTTTGGTCAGGATAATAAGGACTCCACTTTGGTGGCTGATTCGTTGCAACCATGGAAATTTAAAAGTCTTACTACAATTACTTTTGCCCAAACAACCTATAAATACTGGGCTCAAGGAGGTGAAAATTCATTATCAGCTATTGCAAATACAAAGATAATTGCCAAGTACAAAAAAAATAATATTTATTGGGACAACATATTTGAAGCTACTTATGGCATAAGTAAGCAGGGTGACAAGAATCTTATTAAAACCGACGATAAGTTTGAATTTACGACCAATTATGCTTTCAGAGCTTCCGACAGCTGGAACTACAATATGTTGATTAATTTAAAAAGCCAGTTTAGACCCGGTTATAAATATCCGAACGATTCTACAGTGGTTTCCGATTTTTTTTCGCCTGCTTATTTAATTACTTCGCTTGGACTCGAATATAAAAGGAAGAACTATTTTTTTATTTTTTCTGTTTTAACAGGAAAAACTACTTTTGTAACCAATACTTTACTTTCAGATGCCGGTAATTATGGGGTAGATAAAGGTAAAAAAATAAAAGCTGCCGTTGGTTCTTATGTAAAATTTGTTTTCAGAAAAGAAGTAATTTCTAATGTTGAACTCAATAATAAGTTGGAGCTATTTTCAGAATATTTTAATAAACCTCAAAACATTGATGTGAACTGGGAAGTGGTGTTGAAAATGAAAATTAATAAGTTTATGTCGGCTCTTATTAATACCAATTTGATTTATGATTATGATACCAAAACAGTCATTAAAGATTCAAATGGAGTTGTCATTTCCAATGATGCCAAGGTGCAATTTAAAGAAACCTTTGGGCTAGGATTTACTTTGAATATTTAAAATCCTGAAAAGTTAATAGTTATTGCAATTCTTCAATTAAACGAATCTAGTTACAAAATCGATAACCAATTCCTGATTCAGTTACAAGAAGTTTAGTCTTGTTAGGTTCATCTTCAATCTTTTTTCGTAATTGAGCAATGAAAACTCGCAGATATTGACTTTGTGTTATAAAGCTCATTCCCCAAACTTCTTTTAGAATATATTGATGGGTCAAGACTCTGCCCTCGTTCTTAGCTAAAAGAGTCAACAATGAAAATTCAGTGGATGTAAGTTTTACTATTTCTTTATTTTTAAATGTGATATGATTACTTAAATCAATTGTTAGTGAACCGAATTCAAGCATTGCTTTATCAGAAAAGTCCTGACTTTGTCGGATAGCAACCCGTATACGTGCTAATAATTCTCCAGTTCTGAATGGTTTGCAGAGATAATCATTTGCTCCATTGTCAAGTGCTTTTATAATATCTTCTTCTGATTTACGAACAGAAAGTATGATGATGGGTTTCTGATACCATTCGCGGAGTTTTTTTAGTATTTCAATACCATCGGCATCAGGTAAACCTAAATCAAGTATAATAAGAATCGGATGAGAAGATGCCGCTATTATTAATCCTTCTTTTCCGCTTGAAGCTTCTGACGATTTATAGCCATTTGCCGAAAGAATAATTTCAAGCAATCGAAGTATTTGTACTTCATCATCAATGATAAGAATATTTTCTTGCATTTTATACAACATTCTTTTAATTTAATAGCTCATTATTAATTACTAAATAATGATTCAAACAATTGGTAATATAAATTTTTACCGGATTGTGAGGGATTACTTAACAAAGTGCGAAAACGTTGAAATAGGTAAAAATACTTAGTCTATCAACGAAACTCTTAATGGCTTTATAGTGTTTCAACAAACAGATATTTTGATTATTAACTAACATTTCTTTCCGCATTACTAAACTTTTTAAATGAAAAGTTAACAAAATCTAATAATGGGCCTGTCATAAAAGTAGTGAATAAGGCCATTATTACCATTATTGAAAAAAGTTCCGGACCAAAGACACCTAAGTCATACCCAATATTTAAAACTATAAGTTCCATTAGACCTCGAGTATTCATCAAAGCACCTAAAGATAAAGAATCTTTCCATGTTCGACCAACTATTTTAGCAGTAAAGGCACTACCTACGAGTTTTCCAATAATTGCAACACTTATAATTAAAATACAAAATGTCCATAAATGTCCTTCATTTAAAAGACCTATTTGTGTACGAAGTCCTGTAAAAGCAAAAAATATTGGTAATAACAATATAGTACTCACATCCTCAACTTTATCTGCTAAAATTTCTTTAAAACGAATATTATTAGGCATGACAACACCAGCAATAAAAGCACCAAATAAAGCATGAATTCCAATAATTTCGGTAAAATATGCTGATAATAATAAAAGAAAAAACGAAATACCTATAACTATTTTTCCAACCGTATCTGCTTTCATTCGCTTTTCACTTATTTTTTGAAGCCAAGGCTTAATAACATATAGCATAAAAACTATATATGCAATTGCAAGTCCAATTGTAAATAAAGAGCTTGTTATACTACCTGCTTTCACAATTGCAATTGCAGCAGCAAGAAGACACCATGCTGTTACATCATCTGCAGCGGCACAAGTTATTGCAAGTACACCAAGAGGAGTTTTCGTTAAACCACGTTCTTTAATAATTCTTGCTAACACAGGAAATGCTGTTATACTCATTGCAATACCCATAAACAAAGCAAAAGAAAGAAAATTTACACCTTTTGGTGCCAAGCCTTGAAAAATATAATACGAAACACAAGAACCAAGAAAAAAAGGAAAGAGAATACTAACATGACTAATTATAACAGCATCATGAGTTTTACTTTTTATTTTACTTAAATCTAACTCCATCCCGATCACAAACATAAAAAACGTTAATCCTATCTGACTTAAAAACTGAAGTGATAGAAAAGAATTATGAGGAAATAAAAATGAAAATAGTTCAGGAAATAACAATCCTAAAATAGATGGTCCTAAAAAAACACCTGCAATTATTTCACCTATAACTGTTTGTTGTCCTAATTTTCTGAAAATAATCCCAAATATTCTTGAAGTAAATAGAATTATTATTACTTGTAATAGTAATATGCTTAAAGGATTCTTGATGTTATTTAAAAATTGATTGACAACATTTGCATTAGAATCAATTACTACTGGTTTAGAACTATCTGCAAGTGTCACATTCTGAATACTTGAAGTTACATGAGTTTGACAAACAATAAGATTGCCTTTTTCTATCACATACCATATCAGAGAGGAAAAAACCCAAATTAATACTATATAAATTAATATTTTCTTCATTTTTATCGTTTAATGTCTTGTTGTTAAGTTGTTAGTTTTTCTTCAATATTTTTTTACAAAAATAAATATTAAGTTTCTTTTAAAAGCAATTGTTGAAAAATATTAAAAATAGACAGAAGAAATGTTAAATAAATTTATTATTAAAGCCTATTCGGATTCAAAAAGACTTAATTTATTTTGATTTAAAATTTCAACAGGAATTTTAATGGTAAAAATAGCACCTCCATTTTTACGGTTTTCAGCGATTACCGTACCTTTATGAGCTTCAATAAAACCTTTTACAATTGATAGTCCTAAACCTGTACCACCAGCTTTTGCATCTTTTCCTCTGTAAAATTTATTAAATACTGATAATAATTCAGATGCTGGAAAGCCTTTTCCTCTATCCATTACTTGAATAATAAACAAACCATTGTCATAAAATAGCTTAAGTCGTATTTTACTTCCCTCCGGTGCATTTTGTGTTGCATTGAGCAACAAATTGTGCATTACTTGTTCTATAAGTCCGAAATCAATAAATACCAGTGGCATATCTGGTGGAATAATTATTGATAAATCAAAAGGCTTTATTTCTTGCTGGAGTGTTTCTAAGACTTTGTTCACCAAATCATGAGCATCGCAACAATTAAAACGTGGAGTTATACGCCCCGATTCGAGTCGTGACATATTCAACAAATTTTCAATAAGACGATTGAGTCGAATTTCGTTATAAAGCTTATTCCTGATGTCTTCTGAAAAGCTTTGAGAAAGCAATGTATCTGAAGCTCCCATAATAGTTGCAACAGGAATTCGCAACTCATGCGATATAGAATTGAAAAGGGTTTTGTAGAGTTTGTCTGATTCATTTAATATGTATGCTTTTTTTGCAGTATTACGCAAGAATTCACGTTCAAACTTTCCCGAAATTTGAGGAATGCAGGCTTCCCAAAATTGTTCTTCACCTTGTGTGAAAGTATGAGCGTGTTCTACTGCAATAACTCCCATGTTGTCGTTAATTCCTGTTAAAGGATAAAAGGTATATTTTCCTGATGGCAACGTATTTGTATATTTTCCTGCTTTAGATGAATGTTTGTATACCCATGCTGCAACACTCATTTCATTCTCAGATAAACTAATTTTTGTATCATGTATTATTTGCTTGTCAAGTAGGTTTAATTCATTTTTAAGAATAATGGCACAATCTAAATTGAAATATTTATGAATGTAACTAACTGATATCTTTAATACATCGTCAATTCCTGATACCATTGATAATTCTTTTGTTAGCTGATAAAGTGCATGTGTACGTTCTTCCCTGATTCTGATATTCTTTTCCTGACGACGCACTTTTGATGTTAATATCCCATTGAGTAATGCAATGATAAAAAACATGACCAACATCATCATATCTTCAGGCTTTTCGATATGCATCGTAAATTGTGGAGGAATAAAGAAATAATCCCAAATAAGGGCACTTAAGGTAGCCGCAAGCAGTATAGGTCCTGTTCCATAAAAAATAGCAAATATGGAGACCAAAAACAAAAGCATAAATGATATAACCTGATATCCGAAAAAATCTTTCAATGGATAACAGGCAATAGATGAAGTAATAACTAGTAATGAAATAATCAGGTATTGTCGGATATTTGATGTGAAAGAAGGAACAGAAACTCTATCTCTGAAACGGTCTTTTGCCAGACTATCTGAACCAAGAATATACACATCAATATTACCGCTATATCGTATCAATCTGTTTACGAAATTACCAAGTTGTAACATAGAAAATAAATTACGCACCCTGGGTTTTCCTACAATAATATGTGTAACGTTTTCTTTTTGTGCAAAATCAACAATAGCTTTTACAATATCATTACTGGTAATAATACGGACTTTAATCCCCAGTTGCTTTGCAAGACTGATGTTTTTATTGAATTGTTCCTGTTCTTTGGAAGTTAAATTATGAGTAGTTTCAACGTAAATTGCCTGTATTTTAGCATCCATTGAATAAGAAAGATTTTTTGCCCAACGTAATAACTTACCCGAATAAGGACTTGTACCCACAGCAACCAGAAGATGTAATCCCGATTTCCAAGGACCTTTTATTCGCTTTTGCTGCATATAATCATGCAATTGCCTGTCTACTCTATCGGCAACTATACGCAATGCCATTTCGCGCAAAGCAGTAATATTTCCTTTGCGGAAAAAATTTTCTATGGCTTCTTTCGATCTTTCTACAGTATATACTTTTCCTTCAGATAGTCTTTGAAGCAATTCTAAAGGAGGCAGGTCAACCAATTCAACTTCATCTGCATTCTCAAATATTTCATCAGGCACTGTTTCACGAACAACAATACCGGTTATTTGAGCTACAGTATCGGAGCGGCTTTCGAGATGTTGTACATTTAAAGTAGTATAAACATTGATTCCTTGATCAAGTATTTCCAGCACATCATGATAACGCTTTATATGTCTGCTATCAGGTGCATTTGTATGAGCTAATTCATCTACCAATACAATTTGTGGTTTGCGGGCAATAATAGCATCCAAATCCATCTCCTCTACATTTGTGGATTTGTATTCATAAGATTTCCTTGGTATCAGTTCAAATCCTTCTACCAATTCGGCGGTTTCTTTTCGCTTATGAGTTTCAACATAGCCTATAATAATATCAATCCCTTTCAATCTTTCTTCATGGGCAGCTTTTAGCATAGAATATGTTTTTCCAACACCTGCGCACATACCGAAAAAGATTTTCAATTTACCCCGCTTGTTTTTTTCTTCTTCAGTCTTTAAAGAAGCCAAAAGTTCATCAGGATTAGGCCTGTTATCATTTATATCTTTCATTTTCAAATCTTGAAATGGTTACATATTCAAATTATTTTATTTTGTCAATCTCCAAATTTAGCAATAATACATTTACTCTTTGCTCCCCAAAACATAAAAATTGCGGTTCCTCCGTAAACTTATTAATACATTGAAGTAATTTTTGCTTTTGAAAATCATTGAAGTTTCTGGCTTTTACAATTCTATCAACCTGCAACATTGCAGCTTTAAATGAAATATGAGGATCGAGTCCGCTAGCTGATGCAAAAAGCATTTCAGAAGGTATTTCAGTTAAACTATCAAGTTGATTAAATGCAATGAATTGTTTTTTGCGTTCACTTACTGTTTCCTTTAATTTTTTATTCGTCAAACCATAGTTTGAACCACCGGAAGGCAAAGGATTGTATGCAACTGCAGAAGGTCGGGAAGTAAAATAAATTATACTATCGAAATCTTGCCCGATAAGCTCACTCCCTATTATTTTATTGTTGCTAACTATTAAACTCCCATTTGCTTTTGCAGGGAAAATAAGTTGCGAAATTCCTGTAATAAAAAGAGGATATAAAATACCGGTAAGTATTGTAAAGAACAGGAATATTTTTAAAGATATTATTAAAGTTTTCATTTCAATAAATAATTAGAAGTTAATTAATATATCAATTAGTTTAATTCCAATAAAAGGAGCTATCAAACCGCCTAATCCATAAATCAACAAATTGCGGCTTAATGCAACATTGGCAGAAACCGGTTTATAGCGAACGCCTTTTAAAGCCAAAGGTACTAAGAGAATAATGATAATTGCATTAAATATTACCGCACTTAATATTGCACTTTGAGGCGACCCCAGGTTCATAATATTTAAAGCAGAAAGCGGACCTGTTCCATTTTTTCCTGCATACAATGAAATAGCAATAGCTGGAATAATAGCAAAGTATTTTGCCACATCATTGGCAATACTAAAAGTAGTGAGTGCTCCACGGGTCATCAACAATTGTTTGCCGACTTCAACAACTTCAATTAATTTAGTTGGATTACTATCCAAATCAACCATATTACCAGCTTCACGAGCAGCTTGTGTTCCTGTGTTCATGGCAATTCCTATATCAGCTTGTGCTAGCGCAGGAGCATCGTTGGTGCCATCACCAATCATACCAACCAAATGACCATTGGCTTGTTCTTCGCGAATACGACGTAGTTTATCTTCGGGGGTTGCTTCTGCCATAAAATCATCAACACCTGCTTCTGCAGCAATGGCAGCGGCAGTTAAAGTATTATCTCCTGTAATCATTACAGTTTTAATACCCATTTTTCGTAATTCAGCAAATCGTTGTTTAATGCCTCCTTTTACAATATCTTTAAGATGAATTACACCAAGAACTTTATTATCTTCAGCAACAACCAAAGGTGTAGCTCCCTGACGTGCCAGTTCGGAAACTGTATCCTGAATTATTTTCGGATAAAATCCATTATTGTTTTCTACAAAGCTACGGATGGCTTCTGACGATCCTTTGCGGATTTGATGAATCTTATTTTCATCATCAATATAATCTACACCACTCATTCTTGATTGAGCTGTAAAAGGTATAAAAGTAGCATTAAGCTGATGAACTTCACGTCCTCGAATATTGAATTTTTCTTTCGCAAGTATTACTATTGATCGACCTTCAGGGGTTTCATCTGATAATGAAGAAAATTGTGCTGCATCGGCAAGTTCTTCTGCCGACACTCCTTCACCCGAAATAAAGTCAGTTGCCATGCGGTTGCCTAATGTAATGGTACCTGTTTTATCAAGTAAAAGTACATCAACATCTCCTGCAGCTTCAATTGCCCGACCACTGGTAGCAATAACGTTGCGTTGAATGAGTCTGTCCATTCCGCTGATACCGATTGCACTCAACAAACCACCTATGGTTGTTGGAATAAGACAAACCAATAAGGCAATTAATACAGGAAGCTTTAAGTTTTGCGACATCGGTAAACCCGAAGCATTTAAGCTGTATCCAAAAAATGCGGGAAGTGTAACTACAGCTAATAGAAATATTATCGATAATCCCGAAAGCAGAATAGAAAGTGCTATTTCATTGGGTGTTTTTTGGCGTTTAGCACCTTCAACCAATGCAATCATTCTATCAATAAATGTATTGCCCTGTTCTGTTGTAATACGAATTAAGATTCTATCACTAATAACTTTAGTTCCACCGGTAACTGCAGATCGATCGCCACCGCTTTCACGGATAACGGGTGCAGATTCTCCAGTAATTGCAGATTCATCAACGCTAGCTATGCCTTCGATAACTTCACCATCCGATGGTATAACATCACCTGTTTCACAAATTACTACATCTCCTTTTTTAAGTTCTGTGGCTAAAACTAAAATTTCCTGATTAGCTGTAAGTTTACGGGCTTTGGTTTGTGTACGACTATTTCTTAAGCTTTCAGCCTGTGCTTTACCTCTGCCTTCGGCAATAGCTTCTGAAAAATTGGCAAACAATACAGTAAACCAAAGCCAGATAGCAATCTGTAGGTTAAAAGATGAGAAATTGCCATTAAAAATACCTGCAATTACGATTATTGTTGTAAGAACTGAACCGATGGCAACTATAAAAATAACCGGGTTTTTAATCAGTAATGCTGGTTTTAACTTCTTTACACTTTCTTTGGCAGCCTCTATTAATATCTTTTTATCAAAAAGGATTTTATTTTGTTTTGTACTCATTTTTTTCTGTTTTTTAAAAGATTATTCCATTATTCATTAATAAATGCTCAATGATTGGTCCAAGTGAAAGGGCTGGGAAATATGTTAATCCGCCCACAATAAGGATAACTCCAATCAGTAAACCTATAAACAGCCAATTATCGGTACGAAAAGTACCAACAGAAGATGGCGTAATATTCTTCTTTGCCAAGCTTCCGGCAATTGCCAAAACAGGAATAATTACACCAAAACGTCCGATTAGCATTACTACACCAAGTGAAAGATTATAAAATAATGTATTTGCATTTAGTCCGGCAAAAGCACTTCCGTTATTTCCGGCAGCGGATGTAAACGCATAAAGGATTTCGGAAAAGCCATGCGGCCCGGCATTGTTTAAACCCGACAACCCATAACTGCTCACCGCAGCCCAGGCTGTAAAAACAAGTATTGCAAAACTTGTAGCCAGATTAGCGATAATAGCCATTTGCACCTCGAAAGCCCCTATCTTTTTACCAAGATATTCCGGCGTTCGCCCAACCATTAATCCGGCAATAAAAACGGTAAGTATTATAAATACTACCATTCCGTACAAACCTGCACCTACACCGCCGAAAATAATTTCGCCCAGCATCATATTAATAATACAAACCATGCCCGCCAAAGGCGAAAAACTATCGTGCATGGCATTTACAGCTCCACATGAAGCATCAGTTGTAACTACAGAAAACAAAACACTGTTTGCAACACCAAAACGCACTTCTTTTCCTTCCATGTGAGATAAATTCCCTATAACAGCATTGCTCGAATATTCAGCATAAAGCGAAATACTTAAACCTGCAATAAACAAAATTAGCATAGCCGTAAAAATGCACCATCCCTGCCGCACCGAACCGACCATTTTCCCATAGGTATAGGTTAATGCTGCCGGAATAAGAAAAATAACAAGTATTTGTAGGAAGTTGCTGAATGGTGTCGGGTTTTCAAACGGATGTGCACTATTGGCATTAAAAAAACCTCCTCCGTTTGTACCCAATTGCTTAATTGCAATTTGAGAAGCAGCCGGTCCCATAGGAAGTGTTTGATCAATACCTTTTAAAGTGTGAGCAGTTTCATAAGCATTAAAATTCTGCACCATGCCCTGCCCAACCAATACAATGGAAAACAATATTGATAATGGCAAAAGTACATATATTGTTGAACGGCATAAGTCTGTCCAGAAATTACCTATTTTATCGGTAGATTTACGTGAAATACCTCGTATTACTGCTAATATTACAGCTATTCCTGTAGCAGCACTTACAAAATTCTGTACTGTGAGTCCTATCATTTGCACAAAATAACTCATCGTAGTTTCACCGGCATATCCCTGCCAGTTGGTATTCGTCATAAAGCTTACTGCTGTATTAAATGCCGAATGCCATGAAATATTTGTAAGGTGAGCCGGATTCATTGGCAAATATGCCTGAAAAATCTGAATCAGGAACAGAAAAACAAATCCAATCAGATTAAACATCAGCAATCCGATAGCATACTTTTTCCAGTTTGTTTCCTCATCGGGATTTACCTTAATAAATTTATAGCATAGTTTCTCGAGCCATCCTAAAACCGGTAACATAAAGTGTTTATTCCCAGCAAAAACTTTATTCATATAATTACCTAATATAGGCGTTAAACCTATGATTAAAGCAATAAATAATAGTATTTGAAATACATCTATCGTAGTCATTGTATAAATTTTAAATGATAAAGTTATTAAGTTTTATTATGTACTAATAATTAAAATTTCTCGGGTTTTATGAGCGAGTAAATAAGGTAGGCTAAAATAAACAGCGCAATAATAGCTCCTATAACATATCCTGTTGAAGTATCAAATACAAAAGCTTTGATAATTGCAATTAAAAAAGTAGATTTCATTTTTTATTATTTTTATAACGATGCAAAATTACTATGAAACTTATAAGGGTTTTGTAAGGATTGTATTGATGCGTATAAAAATTTTATAAAGAAATACCGAAAAAGTCCATGGCATACTTTCGTATTACTATGGACTTTTTTGCTGATAGGTACAGAATTATCCAATAACATCCCTTGTAATAGCGTGTCTATCTCTGTTTAGTTAGCAAAACCACAAAAGCCAAGCTCACGTTAGGCTTTTTGTATAAAAATATGATTGCATTTAAGAAACTTTATTACATTTGTGCAAAAAAGCTCTAAACAATGTACCATATATCCAACTGTCATATATCAATTACTTCACATGAAATGGTAAGAAAGAATGGGGTTGGTATGCAAATGTCTGCTAAAGAAATCAAACTCATTTATACTATACTTTTTGCTTTCCTGATTTTATTAACAGGATGTTATTCAAATAGAGTTTTTAATGAAAAGGGTGAATTAACAGAGAAAACATCTTTAATTAAACCAGCGAGACATAAGTCATATACAAAAGATAAAAAATTAGTAAAGGGTTTTTTCCTAAATACAATAAATGATACTATTGAAAAAAGATGCTTTAATTATATAGAAATAGAATATCTTAAAAAGGTACTTAAAGAAAGTAAAATTAAAGTAACAAATATTGTAATTACAAAAAGTAGTTTTTTAAAATATTCAAATTGTATTGGCGTTTTTTATTTGTGTTTAGATATTGATACAAAAAGCAATTACAAAATGATACCGTTGTTAAATTTTGAGGATAAATTTGCAATTAACACTTCTTATATTGAAGGAACTCCATTATTACAAGATACGATAAACGTTATGCAAAACATTAATGACTTTAAGATTAAATATAAGTCTCAATTTAAAGATTCTACTATGATGGACATTTTGAACGCTTATAAATATGGAATAATTTTACAAAAAAAATACTTTTATAGATAATTTTATTCGCTGCTCTTTCTTCGGAAAACCACAATAAAAGGAATATAAGCCAAGCCCTGTTAGTAGACAGAATAGTGATGATACATATACAATATATCCAAATAATTTCAAACGTGCAATCTGAAAAAAATAAAGAAAATGATAAGAAAAGTTATTGAAGCAATATTTTTTATATTAGTTTGTATTTCTTGTAATAATAAGAGTCATGACAGAAAAAGTAATTATATTTCCTCTATAAATAGAATTAACAAAAGTCTTCAATTGAGTTTTTTTTG
>JACABE010000017.1 GCA_013377005.1 Bacteroidota bacterium | reverse complement strand
CAAAAAAAACTCAATTGAAGACTTTTGTTAATTCTATTTATAGAGGAAATATAATAAAAACAGTAGCATAAAGAGCTGTTTATGCTACTGTTTTTGTAAATTTATTAATTATTGATTACAATTTTACCATTGCCAAGGCGTTCGTTGTCTGTTTTTATTTCATACAAATAAGCTCCTCTTTTTATGGTACGGGTATCCCAAATCCATTGTCCATTTTTTGTAGTAATTGTTTTTTGTTCAATGGATTTACCGTTTACATCGGTAATAATGAGTACGGCATCACTTTCTAATAATGGCAGTTCCCAGGTAAATGCAACGTAAACATTGGCAGGGTTAGGTGTAACAGTTATTTTATTATACGCCGAGTTTATTACTTCTTTAGCCGTTTTTTCGGGCTTGGTAAATTTTAATTGCCCGCCTTCACCGTCAGCAGGTGAATAATCGACACATAACTGATAGCCAAAACACAAAATATTTTGAGCCAACACCGACGATCTGCCTGTATTGTTATTGGCAATTTGCTGAAGGGTTTCTATTTCCGAACTTTCTAACTGTAATATATCACGATTGCTTTCGGCAATATTTTGTCGGAATGTATTATAATTAGAAAAATTCTCTTGTTCTTTCTGTTGTTCTTCGGTTAAACGGAAAAGTGCAGGAATTTGATTTAGATAATAAGATGCATTGGCAAACTCATTACTTTCGATATAGCTTTCGGCAAGCGAATAATAATCGGAAATATTTCCACGACGCATTAACCAGCTTCGTGCTTCATCTCTATAAGTGATGGTATCAAGCATGCTGTTTGAAATCAATAAATCGGAGATTACTGCCATTTTTGAACTTACATCGGCCAGGCTTCCTTCGAGCAAGGTACGTGCTGTTTTTGCATTCCAATTGGCAACAATTAAATCGAGCATATATTGTGGCAATGGGTTAGGAATTCTTTCGCCCAAAAATTCAATAAACTCTTTGCTTCGGGTTCCATCAGGATTTGCTAAACAAATTTCCAATACCATGGCTTGTGGTAATATACCTTTTTTAGCCATTACACGCAATACATCTTCTTTTAAATAAGGCGATTTAGAAAGTAATTCAGCCCTAAGTTCCCATGCATCCTTTGTCCAGCTCATTTCTATTTCGTTCAATAACAAATTTGTATTACCACCATTTATCAGGCTGTTGTAATTGTACAACAGATTAATATAAGTAGCTTCCTTGCCTGAATAGAGACTGCTGAGGTTTGCTTTGGTAATAGCAGATAAAGCTTCGAAATTCCCTTGAGAAGGACAGCTATTGGCAGCTACTGTCTGAATAGCATCAACAAAAGCAGGTGTAAAATACCAAGGTGCTGTTTGCCCCCCTGTATGGTAATACTTAATCAGAGAGCCTGAGCTATTTTGTATATCGCTTTCAGTAGTATTGCCATTATGAGAAAAAATATTTCCTGCTGACACAATATCAGTAGTATTAGCTTGGGGACTGCCCTGATATATGCGAATGCCTTGATCAGGGTCTCCTAAGAATTGTTGAACTGATATATCCTTAGTATTTGCCGTATGATGGTTGCACAATAGTTGCAAACCTGCATAATCGTTGTTGGGATCTCTATTTTTACCATCAGCCTGCTCAGCAACAGCAAGTCCGTTCGAGGTGTTTTTGTAAATCTGGTTATTCGCCTCAGCACTATTGCTTACCAATATACCAATGTTATCTGTCACCGGATTTGCTGATGGTTCTAAACTGTTTTCTTCAATACGATAACCTGTTGAATTGTTAGTAAAAATCCCTTCGTGGATATAATTAGGTTGACAAGCAATAGAGCTATTTCCAACAAAGAACTCTGATTTGTTAACCCAGGAATTTTTAATACCATCAAATACCACTCCTTTTACATTTTCGTTAAAAACAGCATCTTCTACTTTAACTACATTTAATGTGCCGGAAGCTTTGGCATGTATGGCAGTGTTAAATCCTTTAAATAGAGATTTAGTTATAGCATCAGGATCACAGCTTTGCCCATAAGCGTATATATAGGGGCAATATCCACGAACCGTAAATCCGGCATCTAAGGAATAAATGGCTTTGTTGATTGATACATCATACTGCTTGTTGCTTTGTTCGTTTAAGAATTTACATGCTGTAAAAATTACGCCGTTTACCTGATAAAGGGTAACATGTTGGGCAAATGGATTGCTACTACCACCACGATAATAATCGTCCACATTAAAAGTACAATTATCAAATGTGCTTATGTTCCGAAAATCGTAACCATTGAGTTTGTTCTGGTATTTTACAAATTCAACCGAACGGCGGTTGTTTAAAAATGAAGCATTAACAGCTTCAATAATACCTCCTGTGGTGGTATAATCATTAGGTTTCCATAATCTAACAGCATTTTCAGCATGTTCAATGGTAGCATTCCATATTCTAACAAACCCCTGATTAGGAGAATAAAATGCATCTTCCTGCTCGGAATCGCGGGTACCCCATACTTCGATACCTTTCCACATCTGACCGCAAAGATTGGTTATTTTGCCACCATTAATTATTAATCTAGCACCGGGTTGTACAATGATTTTTGTGCCAACAGCCATATTTAATGTTTTTTCAATGGTTAAGGTATATCCAGTTTTTACAATAATATCTTGATTGCAATCATAATTATAATTCCATATTTCATTTTGATTTATTTCAAGTGGCGTACTAGAATAAACAAAATTATCGCATATAAAAGTACAATTATATTGTCCATCATAAGGGCCTAAAAATGCTTTGGAATCATCACAATCTTCTTGGTCGGGACAAAGTGGGCAAGTAGCTGGCTTTGGACCAATCCCCCAATTATAATAACCATCACCATCAGCATCAACACAAACAATATCATTATCTGTGTATTGTAAACTTTGGACAGGCGTTTTGAGAGCAGAGGTATAATAAAAGTCATTCATAAGAATACCTGCATATTCTACAAATCCTCCGTCACCCCACATTGTACCAAAACTATTTTTAAATTTCCATATTGTACTATTGTCTGATATTCGAGTTTTAAAACCAACTAAAGTCATTGCATGTACCAAACTCGCAAGCGCAGCACTTATAGGACCATGTGTTATAAGCAATTTTTTTAACTCATCTTCTGGTTCTGTGCATAATGCAGTGTAAAAATCAATTCTTCCGCCAATTTTTATGCGTTCATTAGGATTACTACAAATGTTTGAACATGGTTGCCATCCAAAAAATGGGTTATACCAAAAACAAGCTTCTTTTACGACACCAGTATTAGTATAGTAATCCAGAGCATAAGATGCTGGCCATCCAGAAGAACAGCTACCAGGCACACAAGAAGCAAGATTTTGTTCTGACAAATCAATACCAATATCAGAATGATTATAATAAAGATTAACCAAAGCCTCTACTGCACCAGTAGATGCAAAAAGAGCACAACTGTTACAAGAGCTTTGATCTTTAGGTACCGTTGTCCAATCTTGTCCATGTCTATTTGTCCAATCAAAACTTTTAACAACATTGCTTTGGGTGGCTGTAGCCGTTGATTTGGGTAGTCGCTCAAATACGCCTCCTTTATAGTATTCAAAGCCCTGTAAATCGGGCATAGTACCATTAAACAGCGTTAATTTTTGAGAATAGGTATATCTTGCAATTGGATTATCTCCGGCAATCCATTGCAACTGATTTTCGGAAATATAGTTATTAATATTGGCTAATTTCTGGCTAAAGAGGTTGTTTAAATAAGTATTGTAGCTTGTGTTTTTGTTGTTGTTAGCCATAGTATCCATAGCAATATTGCTTAATGTAAACTGTGCATTTTTAATATCAACTTCAATGGCTACAGGTTTACGTTTACTCAAAAAATAGGTTTCTTCCGCCTGATTATTTAACGTAATATTCAAGGCATTCTTGAGCATTTTCGAACCTTCATAAATCAGATATTTTTCGCCGGATGTATCTATCATTATTACCCTAACAAAACTTAAACTATTATTTAAAGTAATCTGACCATTGATATTTAATGAATAAATATTTGGCATATTGTTAAGGCTAATAACAGTGTCTGTATTATACACAGCATTTATTGCAACAACTTTTTGCGAATACGATACTTTTAATTGCAAACATGTGATTGCAATAAGCATAATTATTATTTTTTTCATTATTTTTAATTTGTTTAATTATTTACTTTGTTATTTTTAATTCAATTAATTATGATTAAATTTATGGCTACAACTTAAATAAGTTGCAGCCACAGTCAGCGTAAATAATACCAATAAGCTATATTTGCAAGTAAAGGCATTTTATTATTTATTGTTGTGGTTTTTGAAACAATATTTATATAAAAAATCGCAAAGAACAACAATAAAAGAAAAATGTCATAATAAGCACAAATACAATTGAAAACAATTACAACATTACAATTTATTTCAAGCATAATTATTTAAATATTTACATTTTTATAAAAATGAAGCCAAAGATACATTATGAAAAAAGCGAATGCAAAGAAAATGACATTTAAGTGACATTTAAGTGACATCGGTAGATTTTGTTCTTGCAACAGCTTGAAATTCTGCACCCTCCAAAAAGCATCACTTAAATGTCACGTTTATTTTAAAAAGTGATAGTTTGGCACAAGTTTTGATAAAATCGCACCCTTTTTTGCTCCTAATAAGAATAACAATTGCTTTATTCCTACATGCATTTAATTAAAAAAAACCGATAGCATAAAACTATCGGTTTTTTTGTAATCCAATCATTAATCCGATAAAAGATTTTTTATTACAAAGTGATTTTCAACCCAATCTTTAACCCTAATGAAGAATTATGATATGGTAGCGTTGCATTCGGACTATTATTATTACTACCCTGCCAAAATAATTCCGCATTACTTGAGTTGCTTTGTGTAAATTGTGAAGCTTGGTTTTTTACATCACTAAATCCAATTTGATAATTCAACATCAGGGGTAAAAATATTTTATCCGACAATTTGAATTGAAGCCCTGCTGATAGAATTCCACCAAAATCAAATGAATTAAATGGATTACCATTAACGAAGGCTGCACTTTCTGTTTTTGTGCCATTAGTTTGAGTACAAGTAGTTCCATTCGCAGTAATGATTTGTATAGGTTCATTAGGATATTGAAATGTATTTTCATCTGTATAGCTCAACAAAAATCCTAAATAAAAACCAGTAGAGAAAATAAAAGACATATTTTTTACAGGAGTAGAAATGTAATTAAATTGAATCGGTATTTTTAAATAATTTAAAGATACACTTCTTTTAAAAACATATTGTTCATTATTATAAGTCCAACTATAATCTGAAAAATTTTGTCCTTGATGAGAATATAACATTCCAATGCTAACACCCATCTTATCATCAAAGTTATAACCTAATTCAGCACCCATATTCATGTTAGTAGTTAATGACTTATCCATTGCTGTCCATGAATTAGTTGAAGTGAGATTTTGAAGAACATCAAATTCCCCACCAAATGAAATCCCGGGTTGAGCGATAATTTCTAAACTCAGACCTTTTTGTGCATAAATATTACCAGCTCCCAGAGCTAATAATAGAATAAAAAATAATTTTCTTTTCATATTTATTTATTTTAAATTTCCTACTCATAAGGCTTTTCGGTACCGCCCCGTTTTTTAGGGTGGGTTCTGGACTCCACTTATCTTAATGTAAAATTATTGGTCGTTATTTTTCATCTATAATACCGAAATCAAATACCTTATTGTTTGAAAAACGTGTAGGGGTGGCACTTGCATAAAGCAAGCAATATTCACCTTTCTTAAGAGGTTTTTTGAAAGTTACTTTATAAATACCTTCTGCTATTTGTTCATATTCAAACGGCATCTTTTTTTTATCAGGTATTCCGGATGAACTACCATAAGCATTGGCACTTCCAACTTCCATTTCTCTTCTATTTCTTTTGTCATTAAGTTTTACGCAAACAAATTCATTGGGTGAAGTTGCCGTTGCAAAAAACCAGTTTTCTGCATTTGGATTTGCATTGTTTTCAAAATAGAAATAAAAAGTAAGATTTGCCTCTTTTACCTGTAAATGACTATTGGATCCGGATATACTTGAAATAAGATTATCATTTGCTATACCATGAGTGTATGCTTGGGCAAGAGCCACTCCAAATCCACCTGATTTACTTGTTGAAGTAACAGTTGCATCCACTCTTTTTAAAGGATTATCTCTATCATTCTGGTCAAAATAATATATTCCGGGACGATGCATTTCGTTTGGATTTTTACTATTTACATTAATTACTGCTTTGGTATTTGCATTGTCGTTTCTTTTTATCATTACATTAATTACCTCACCATTAACACCATTCGATTGTAAATCCATTAAAGCATTAATGCTGACATCAAATGAAGTTATGCTTGTATTTATTTTACTGATAATTGTTTGAGCTGGTAAGCCCATTTTGGTAAGAGAGATTATTGTTTTATTGTAGAGCGTGTCATATCGCTGTCCATTTGTATAAATGAACGCAAAGAAAAAAATAAAACACAAAAATGTTTTGTTAAAGTTTAATTTACTCATAATATATTATTTTTAAAGTTTCCCTACTCGTCTGGCTTTTCGGTAACGCCCCGTTTTTAATGGTTTCTGGACTCCACTTTTGTTGTCCAATTCCCAGAGACGTTTATTGAATAGGTAAAAATAAAAAAGCGTGGGAACTTAACTGTCTTCGTATCGGAGGCTCTGGAAAGCCCGGTGTACAAATAAGAAAAGCCCACGCCTTAGGCGTGAGCGTTCTACTTATTATTTCAGTACACCTTAAATTTTCCAGATTTCCGATACAGAAATAAAAGCTAACGCTTTTTTATGATTTTATATAGAGGTTATTACATAATACTATTTTTAAACATTTGATACAAAAGTAACCAAATTTTAAGAACCAAATTTATTTTTTCAAATCTTTTTGAAAAATAATTCAAGTATTTTCTATTGATTTTATAAAGTTGCTACATGCCTGTTCTTTTGTTTCCATTCTGATTTATCTTTCAATTTCTACTTTCCTGTTTGGTTTGTTTTTATCTCGAATGTCATTAATCTGCTCATTTCTATCCGGAGTTCTACCATCTTCATCCATTCCTAATCCCCTTTCCTCATTTTTAATATTCAAAATATAATCCGTAGCTTTTTGAGCCTGAGAGCTGGCATATACAATAAATTTCTTGTCATTTTTTAAATGTTCCAACCAATGCTGAATATAAGAAGCGTTATTTTCCAACTGTTCAATCGGAATCCCTGCATGAGATTTAAGATAAGAAGCTCCCATTTCAGCAGTTAATTCTTCAATGGCGTATTTATCAGTTCGCATACCCTTACTTTCCAATAACTCTTTGCGATTTAGCCTTTCACCATGTCCTGTACTATGAACCAATTCATGAAACAATGCTCCGTAATAATCTTCACTTTTATCAAAAGTTTCTATTTTAGGCATATTCACAAAATCGTTTAATCTGTTGTAGTAAGCTCTTTGTTCGTTATGCTGTATTCTTGGTCTTAGAGGCATCTCATTAACAACTTTCTCACAAATTTCAATCGGATTATTATTGCGTTCAATTTGTTTTGGTATTTTTTCAATTGGAATTCCCTCACATTGAGAAATATTAAAAACCCTGTAATATTTCAACATTGGTATTCTTTCTTTTTCTTTGGTTTCATCATTTTCCTTTTCTAACCATTTCCAAAAAATAACTTCATGTGATTTCTCCCCTTTTTTAACTGAACCTCCTAAATCTTTCACTTGATTGAAAGAAAGAAAATAATTTTGTTGATAATTGAGGGTTGATAAAAGCCAAACATTAATTCCTCGGTAATTTTTACCTGTGATTAAATTCTTTGGCAAACCTGCTTCCGTCCAGGTCTTGTGCCATGGAACTACACCTTTTTCAAGATGTTCAATGACACGATTGGTAACGATAGTATAAACGTCAGTTATTTTATTATTTGAAATTTGATTTTGCATAATGATAATTATCTATTACGATTAATAATTTTTTCATTTGACTTTTCTCTTAATTCGCCTATTTCTTTACCTCGGTTGATTGATTTATTCAGTTCTTCTAATCTTTCATCCGTAAATCCCAGACGATTTATCCTGAATTTCTTATCATTAAAAACTATTCCGGATATCTTCCCCCCTCTGATATAGGTGGTTAATCCGCAAGCTTTTAAATTTTCATAAAAATCATCTTTTGAATCTGCTTTTTTGTAGCAAGTTTTCATCATGCCGATTAATTGTTCTTTGTCGGAAGCCCTCCCTGTTCTTTCTTTGTATTTGTATTCCTTATCAGAGAGGGCATATTCTTTTTTTTCGTTTCCGTGATTTACCAGTGATTTGCTTAATTCAGGGTATTTTTCAATCTGGTAATTCTGTATTTCTTTCTTTACACTCAATAATTCGGTTTTTGATAATCGCATGGCTTTACCTGTCCTGTATTCAATCCCCGAAGCACAAATGTGAATATGATAATGTTCTTTGTCAAAATGGGGTACTGCCACATACATCCCGTTTATATTCCGCTGTCTAATATATTGTCTAGCTATATCTTCGAGCTTTTCCAACGAAATGTTTGTAGCATCATCCTTATGAAAACTGATAATCTCATGCGTTAATAAAACTGAATTCACTCTTTTTAATCGCCTGTACTGTTCATTATCCTGATATTGCTTTATCCATTCGTTAATATCATTTCCTTTCAGGTTGTGAGATACAATAAAGCTATATCCCTTTTCATCAAATAGTCGGTCTTTGTCATAAAGCATGTAATTAAGCAATTTCTGAAATGAATTTTTAGTTTTATGTGATTTGATTTTGATAATCATTTTTATGGTTTGTAAGAATAGTAAGCAATTGTTCTTTTAATGACGGTTTTTCTTCTATTCCTCTGATAACTATTTCCTCAATGGTATAAGGGTTTTTTAATACTAAATGAATTTCAGATTCCAATTTTTCAATTCTTTTTTCAATGAGTTCATATTTGTATTCCCTGTCGAAACTGTATCTTTCCTTTTGTTTTACGATGGTTTGAATTTCATTTAAGCACTGGGATAACAACAACTCTAATTCTGCTACCTGCCAATGGTCTGGAATAACAAAGGTTTGATTGATGTATGCCATAACAGCTGATTTAAGAAATTCAGTAATTTTTAAATTATGCTGTTTGGCTTCGTGGGCTATTTTAATAAATTCTCCGTTTTCTTTAGAAAATCTAATTGTAAATTCTCTTTTTACAGCCCTTTGTTTTCTTTTCTGTTTTGTAAAATATATTTTTCGATAGGCTTTCTTTGCCTTTTTAATTGCTTCATCATTTCCCCATTCAAGTACACCAGTTGAATCCAAATATTCCCACATTCCGCTCTGGTGTTTCTTTGTATTACTCATCTTTGTTCCTTTTTAGATTTATTGGTAATACAGCAACACTTTCCAAACCTTTGTTCTCCGTTTCAGGAATTAGGATATTACTATAATTCCTGAACTTACTATTTTTGTAATAGGGTCTTAATCTCGCTTTGATCGGAGGATGATGACCGCAGATGAGCAAGGCTCTTTTAATATTCATCATACGAACTTCATCACTGGTCATTAAACTACGAATAACCTTATGTCCTTCTTTATCTTTGTATTCATATTTACCTAAAGTCTTTTCCAATTCTGTAGAAGTTTCCAAGGATTGTCCTGTGAAATACATCTTGGCAAAACAATTGGCTTTGATGCCATCTGCATCATATTTACCATAATTATGTATCAGTTGATTGAAATCCTGCACCAACAGCATAATGCCTGAGCGGTGTTTTCTGACATTGGCAACCGCCAATGGCAAAGTTGGAAGGTTCAGAGAACTTGCCTCATCAATCAACAGGAAAATATCCTGTTCTGTTTGAGTTGGAAAACGACCCAACAGAAAAGAGAAAAACTGTTCAAAAAATATTGAGGTTAACACGCTGTAATATTTTTGATCAGCCACCGAGTTCTGAATATACAAAGCAGTAGGAATGTCCCTGAATTCTTGAAAATCTAGATTATCAAAAGAAGTTACTTTTGCCACGGCATCGTCACTGAAAATTTGTAAGGAAGCTTTACAGGTGGCTATGACTCCGCTTATGACCTTTTCATCAAAACTTAAAAAGCTTTTGTATTCGGCAAATAATATTTCATCGGCAAATTCGCTAAACAAAGCATCGACAGATTGAGGATCTCCACCCAAGCGATTAAGTAATTGACGGACATTATACAGATTTTGATATTCACTACCCTGCTTTTTTAATATAGTAATCAACATTGCAAGCAAAGATATCGCCTGAATATTCCAGAATGGATCTTTTGCTTTTCCGCCCAAAGCAGTTTCTACTAACATGGAAGCTACCTTCTGTATATCGGAAGTAGTATTAATTCTTTGCAAGGGATTATATCCTGATGATTTATCAGGATTGGTAAAATTCAATACTTTAATCTGATAGCCTTTTTGTTTTAAATAGCCTGCACTCTTAACATAGAGTTCTCCTGATGGATCATGAATTACAAAGCTTCCCCTCATTTTAAAAATACTGGGAACCAAAACTACGGACGTTTTACCAACGCCCGTGCCGCCTATCACCAAAGTATTTTGATAAGAATCCTTTCGGCTAAGGCTTTTGCTTCCCGTCAGACAAAAGCCGTAATTGAATCTTGAAAGTAAAATCCCTGCTGATGCAAAGTCAGCTTTATACTCCTTATTGTTTTTTGAAAAGATTAGTTCAATAGCTTCAAAGAAAAATTTGAAAATATCGCCAATGATTTCAATAACTGTTGTAAAAAGATGTGTAATTATTTCCATAGTAAGTTTATTATTTATGAGTTGATAATTTTTTCAGGTATTCATTTACATGGTGTAGTATGATTTCTGTAATACTTAATGATGCCCAGAGAAGAAGAAAGAATAATTTAAGGGCAAGTTTAAACAACCATGCAAATATTTTCCAAAATATTTTCCAAAATTTCATTTCTTCAGGTTTTTAATTCAGATTAGCTGTGATTTCTACTTTTGCACCTTTTTCTTCAAACAGCTTTTTGTAGAATTCACTTACTACTTTATATTCCACATCCTGTTTAATATTGTTGGGCTGGAAAAGTAGAATTATTTTTATACCACCTAAATTATTCAACGATACTTGAGAATTAAAATATTGCTTTATTTTGTCTGGATTAGATTTGAGCTTCTCAAAAACATTTTTATCGTAAAATGAAATTTCATCGGTGTTTTGCATTAAATCTCCATAGATAAGCATGTATTTTTTGTCGGCTTTATGCTGGCTTAAACGGTTTAATTCTTTAGCTATAGGTTCGTATATTGCAGAATAATCCTTCCCTATTTTCTCTTTTTCTGAATTTACGGTGATTTTATCTATATCAGTTAAAAATGCTTTTATCTTTTCTTTACGCTTGAATTTATTACTCAAAAGGTAATTCTCGGATTCAATTTTAGCCTGATATGTTTTATTAATATTTATATCCGTAATATTTATCAATCGAAAATTTGCTTCATCCCAGATATTGTTTTTAAAATCATATAGATTTTTAATTTCATCCGCTTTTGGTTTTACTGTGAAATAATCTGTATGATCATTAATTATCACTGTATCAATCGATAGAGCATGGCTGTTGAAAAACAGCCATGCTAAAGGAAGTGAAATAATTAAAAGGGTGCCTAAAATATATAATAGTGCTTTCATGTTTAATTTTTATTATTGGTTAAATGATAATCAAAATTGCCTGTGATATTTAATTTAGGATAGGGTTCCATACAACAGTCCGGTATTTTTCTGTCGCTACGGTGCATTATGTTATTCTTTATGAAAACAGAAACAGCTTTGTTGTATAACTTTGTAGCCTTATCAACATAATATTCTCTGGAATAGGATATGTGATTGATATGTATAGCCTTACTATTCAATCCAACATTTAATTGAGTCATATGCTGATGATTATTTTTAAGTTCCTTTTCCTTTTTTTTGTATTCGGCTTTTAGTTTTTTTAATTCCTCATGTTGTAGGCTTTCTTCTTTAGTTGGCCAGTATTTATAAGATAAAATTGCAGTAGCTATAAAGAAGAAATAATTGATGATTATAAAAGTTATTATTCCTATTCCTGTGTTGCCCTCTTTTTCCATAACAATCGTTCTCAAACTCCCCAATACATAAAATATTGGTATCATTGCTAACAATACACCTACTATAGTGAGTTTTTTTGTGGTTGGATTTTGTATTTTTCTAACTTGTGTACCAAATACATGAGAGATAAGTAAAATTAATATGGTAATAGGTACTGCAAGAGCAATCGCAAATAATAGGTTGTCACCAACAGCTTCAAAAGCTATAGTGTTAAAGGCTGACTCAGATAGACATAAAATTGTACTTACTATTAAAATAAATTTTATTTTTTTGTCAAAATCCTCTACATCCATACTTTCTATCTCACTTTTTAAATTTTTAAGAGAATTTTCAATCTCTGAATTATGTTCCTTAATTTTACCTTCCTCCTCCATAACATTATTCTTATCTGTGTTGAATTCAGGAACATGAGAATGAGACTGTAGCTTTTCGTCTGTATAAGAAACCAACTCTTCGCAGATTGTTTTAAAGTCTCCAATATAGGGGACTAAATTATCTCCAATAGGTTCAGGGAGATTGTTACCACCAAAGGTTTTCCCCGACCTTTGAGCTAAGGTCATTACTTCTTTTTCTTTTTGTTTGAAGTTAGCTTCTACTTCTTTGTTTTGAAACGTTGTCACTTTTGAAATTTTGTCGATTTTTTTCATTTTGTTGAAATTTAAATAGTTATTAATATGATTTATTAAATTCGAAATCCTTAAATTTTAGATTTCGAATATGTCTTAATGATTCTTTGCGGTTTGTTGACTTTTCAGCTTCTGCCTTCATGGCTTCAATAAATGATTTTTCGGATTGTTCTTTTGCATATTGTATAAATTGATTCTCAATTTCTGTAAAATCGGTAGAGGATGGGAAGATTTGCTGGCTTTCAAGATCGGAAGCTGTGTATAACACACATCCTTCTTCGAGTAGGTAATAAGAATTTATCTTCCCTATAGTTTCCATTGAACCGTCTGGGAAAACTTTGAAAACAGAAACGATGCTGTTAATTGGGTCAGGTGTGCTGAAAGAGATATAGCTCTTTTCTGATGATGTCTTTTTCATTGGGATTACTTTTGGTTTACATATCCATTTCCAAATCCTGTTCTATACCATTATCTTGTTCTCTGATTTCTTCTAACTCATCCATTCTTTCCGATACTTTATCTTGCTCATCTTGATTTTCTATGTCGGGTTTTACTTCTTCCTGAGAAGTTTCTTTAGGTGGGTTCTCAGTTTTGGAATGCTCAGTATCTTTATATTTCTCAGTATTTTTAGCATCCAGTTCTTTTTCTGTTTTCAGGTTTTTGGCTTTTTGCTCTTGTTTTAAAACCTCATGGTTTTTCTTATCTCTAAGGTTTTTTAAATCTATGTTTCTTTGGCGGTTATTCGTTCTTTCTGATTTGTTGGTTTTGCTTATTCTTGCCAAACGAACCATCTGTGCATTTTCAGCTAATTGCTTTCCATTGTCTCGAAACGCTTGTTTTAAAACATGTAGTTCTTTGATATTTTGGAAAATTTGATTTCCTGCTGAATCGGTCGCTGTGTAGATGTACTTGTTTTCTTCCTTACTGAACTTCTTGGTGAGATAACCTATGGTAATCCATTTTGTATTAAAACGATCTTCGGTTTTGTTCTCTGCAATTTTTTGTTCTGCTTTTATTGAATATTGCCCTGTTACTGCTTTTGGGTATTCAACGAATCGGGTGTCATTTCTGAATTTAAACATGATTTTAAGTTTTAAATGAATACTATTTTTAATTTTTACATTGGAACTGCATCATAGCTCTGGATTTTTTAAATGCAACTTGACTTTTTTTGCTTTCAATTTTTTGTTGCAATATTAATTCACGTTTCTCTTTTTCTTATTACATCTGGCTTTACAATAGCTTTACACTCAATTTACATTTACTATGTGTAAATATTTTCTGCAAATATCCTTTACATTCGCTCCTTCAATGATGAATGCGTGTATGCAGGGCAACTTAGTTTTAAAAGAGATTAATGAGGTAAAAGGTGGTAAGAATCTTGTTGATAATAAAAAATATAAAGAGAATGTAACAGAAAGCATTACTTTTTTAAAATCTATTGAACAAAATATAAAATAAATTTAATTTGGTTACGTGTACCAAGTTTTGTCTTTTTGGGACATGTTATGAAAACATGAGACAAAATACATTATATTTAATACTATTAAATACTCTTATATAATTAATTTAAAATGAAAAATGAATGAAGGTGTAAATTTGGCACTTCCTATACAAAACAATAAAAAGAACAAAACGAAGGAATTTAGGCAAATTCCATTCATAGACCAAAGGAATTTAGGTAAATTCCGTTTATAGGCCATAGGATAAAAAATTTGATTATTATACTCTTTTTTGTTTTTATAAAAACATGTGTCCTTTTGTAATGTGTTTTGTGGTAATATATGGGGTAAAAACTGCCCTGTATAATTATATATATAATGGCAAGAGTATATTTATCCAACAATTTAAATGCAGAACAACAGAAATTTATTCATCATGCATTATTAAGAATTTGAACATTTAATCAAAATAGAAAATCAAAATTTTAATCTGTAGATATCTTCTGATTCTTTGAAGGCATTACATGATTCTAAATAATTTTGCATTACATCTATGTTATCACCAACGACCGTTTCGCTGAATTGATGAATTCTGTCAAGCATTTTGATATAAGATTCGGGGCTTTTTTGCTGTGAAAGTTTTTTCAATGATAATAAATAATCGTCCCTATATACAGATGGAATCAAAATTTTAGATTGATTTGCTATAGCTAATTCTGAATTCATAAATAGTCTTGCTGTACGTCCATTTCCATCATTAAAAGGATGCACTTCGCTAATCAGAAACATGATATATGCTGCCTTTGCAAATGGTTCTCTTAGTGCTTTATAATACTCAAAACCCTGTTCCAGCGTTCCTCTGACTAATTTATAATCAACAAAAAAAGTATTCCCTGCTCTGTTGTTTGTATTTTTAAATTCACCCGGCATGATATAGGGTCTTCCTTCTAATAAAATTTTGTGACGGGTTAAAAGTAATTCAATAAAATGTGCAAAATTTTCAGGAACAATTCTTACATTATTTAACGAAGATACTAATTTATAAGTACCTAAAATGTCATGGGAGTCATCAGGACGGTTTGGTAATGCTATGCCAGATTCTATTATCGTTTTAGCATCAGATATTTCAAATTTGGTTCCTTCAATATAGTTTGAAAAATAACTTTCAAAAAAGGCAAAATTCCGAAATGATTTAGATGTATTGTTTTTTTCAGGGCGATTAGCAAATGAATTTGAAATAAGGGATTGAAAAAGCATTTCAAATATTTTTTTCCTTTCAGGATCATAAGCAGAACCGATAGCTCTTGCAATAGCAATTTTTGATTTTAAATTGGTTACTGGTTTTGTTGATAAAAGAGCACTGATTATTGTATTGAGTTTATTAAATTCATTTTGCATATTGAGCTGAATTGATAAAACTCTGGCTCGATCTCTAGCTAAATTTAATTCGTTTTCACCCTTAACTCTTATAAAAGATTCAAGCTTTTCTTCAATCTCTGGAATTGACAAAGTTTTAGATTCTGGTCCTGGCTTCTTGCTAATTTGTAAATTTTCCAATAATGCCCTTTCAAATTGTGAAGCATATAAAGTACCATAAAACATATTATCACCATTCATTGGAGGATTCCCCTCTAATAAACTTATAGTAACACCAGGCAATGTGATTTTTTTTGTATAAGTATATGTCAGAAAAATAACTCCTTTTGAAGTAGGTTTAAATTCTATGGCACTACGATGGCTTAATAAAGCACCCGGGTATTGATGGCTCAATATTTCAAACAGGTTTGTTCTAATAATATCTGCTGGATTATCTATAAGATTTGCGGAATATATTTTTGGGGCAATTTTCCTAATCAAACCTTCGTCAAGCAATTTTTTATTTTTCCTAATTTCAATAGGGTTAGAAGAAGCAAAAATGATATCTTTATAATAAACTTTTAACTTATTTTCCATAATACAATATTTAAAAGAACAAAATTATATATTTTTTCTAAAATAAGATATATTTTTAAATAAATTTTCTATAATAAAATATTTTTTCTAGTAATAATAACTATCGTCAATATTTTTCCAAATTAATGGTGTATATTGAATAAATTTCCCAAAATAATCTTTGAAAATAAATCACCAATTCACTTTTTCCCATTAAACTGGATTTTATGATCACTTTACGCATAATTTACGCCAAGTAAAAGGAGGAGGAACTTTTTACACTCACATAAAATAGTAATGCCAAAAAATATATGGTATTAAATTTACAGATTATATTTTGTAGGATATAGGGTGCGGAAGTGGGTGCGGAAATGGGTGCGGAAATGTTGTATTTTGCATCAAAATGTAAGCCTGAAATAGCTGATTTTACAGTATTTTAATATTGCTTGCTGGACTTAAAATCCTGTGACCATTGCGGTCGTGCGGGTTCAAGTCCCGCCCGGGGTACGTTTAACTAAACGAAACAGCTATAATTCAAATGATTATAGCTGTTTTTTTTTATTGTAGTGGATGATATGGTAGACGATGAATTTTGGGATCAGTCTCAAAAGTTGTGGGATTAAAAAATTAAGCAAATAATTTAGCGATTCTAAAAAGGAAAAAATTAATATCATTAACACCTCTAAATTGCGATCTAAAAGCTTTAATTTTAGCATTAAAAGATTCAGCAGAAGCATTGGTACTTCTATTATTGAAGTAGTTTAAAATATGCTTATAGTTATTAATAATGGTTTTTGATATTGTATTAAAAGATTTAAATCCAGATTTATCGACCATTTCATGCCATTTTGCTAAACGAGTGTAAGCGTATATTTTGATTTTAGTATGTGTATAAATATCGGATAAAGTGCGTGTTATTTCATAAGCAGATTTAATGTCAGGATATTTTTCAAAGAGTATTTGTGCGCGTTGTTTCTGTGATTCAGACCAGCTATCCTTATTTTTGTATAGTACATATCGGCTACGATCCAATAACTGTTTGAGTGTATCTCCATTTTGAAGAACTTCAGGGTTGTATTTTTTTTTGCTTTTCTTAGCAAGTTCTATAGCTTCATTTTCTGCATCAATTGCTTGCCAACGATGCTTTATTCTTATCTCTTGCAAAGCTTCTGTTGCCAGTTGCTGAACATGAAAACGGTCAATTACAAGAACTGCATTTGGGAAGGATTTTCTTACGATCAGGCTCATATTTGGAGCTAAATCTAATGTTACTTCCAGTACTTTCTTTCTTTTACTGATGGGTATTTTGCCAAGCATATCAATAATACTTTCAGCCTTTGTACCTTCAAGTATCGCTACAACAGAAACTCTTTTACCTTTGCGTTCTTTATTGGTTATGATGGTATAGAGCTCGCCATGACTCAATGATGTTTCATCGATAGATAAAAATGGCCCAATATTCTCGGTAAAAACCATGCCCTGTTTTGCATTCTTGCGATATTCCCATTGTTCATAATCGCTTAGTCTGGTCTTATATTGCCGTTGCAGTTTCTTACCATCCACTCCATAAAACGAACCTATGGTTTGAATATTACAGGCTTGGGTATCGACTGATTTCTTTTAAAAAAGACGCAAAATCTTTTGTGATTCGCGTACCTTTGGCTACTAAGTTCCAGTCTCTGAAAACAACTTGCCCGCTCCTTTCATTAAGCCATCTACGTCGCTTTATGTGAAGATAAACATGCATTCCACGAATCGGAAAATCTTGTATTGTTACCTCTTTAAAAAAACCTTTGGAGGTGAGTTTATCCTTAACAAACTCTTCAGGTTGTTTATTAATCTCGTCTAAATATAGATGAAGTTCTTCTTCTGATTTAGTATAATTATTTAATTCAAAATAATTTTCTATTCCTTCTGGTAAAATTAATCGTAGTAACTGGTTAAATGATTCGTGCATCAGTTCGCCTTTTTTCGACAAAGTTCGCCTTTTTTTCAAATCCCCCCACAACTTTTAAACTTGATCCCTGAAAAAATATAAAATTATGAAGAATTTATTATTTAACATGATGAAAATAAAATAGTATTGCCAGAATATTTTAACAGTAAAAGGAGATGTAAGACAGTAGAAATTATTAATGATAATTTCTACTGTCTTACGATACAGAAAATAGGCGGATGGTATTAAATTAACTTTCCAGTCTTTTAGAAATTTGACCAACAGTATAAAGTGTTGCTAATAAACCGATAAAAAATACGATTCCGGTTACTTTAACAAAATCCGTAATTTGTAAATGAACCGGATAATATTTAATTACAAAAGAGCCACTTCCTTCGATTGGAATTACTCCAAAATACTGTTGAATCCAGCATATCAAACCTCCAAGAAACATTCCAACAAATGCACCAAATAAAGAAATTAAAAGACCTTCAGCTATAAAAATTCTTTTTATCAAAATATTAGAAGCTCCCAAACTACGCAATATTGTAATATCCTTTTTCTTTTCTATAATAAGCATAGATAAAGAACCAACTATATTGAATGCAGCTATCAATAAAATAAATGATAAAATCAAAATTCCGGCAAATTTTTCAGTTTTAATGATTTTATAAAATAATTCCTCTTGTTGAAATCTGTTTTTTACAACGTATTGTTTTCCAATAAGTTTTTTTACTTCACTCTGAACATTATCTGCGTTAAAACCTGATTTTAAACTTATTTCAAGAGCTGTAACTTCAGTTGTATAATCCAACATTTTTCTGGCAAAACGAATCGGAACAATTACAATTTTAGTGTCAAAGTCTTGTTGAATTGAAAAAGCTCCTGAAGGTGTAATTAGTTCATTATTGAATACTTCTGTTGGTTCTATGGATATTGTTTTACTGCGTTTAGGGATGTAAACTGAAACATTAGATGCAAAATCATTTAATTGTATTCCAAGCATATCATAAATTCCATAACCCAAAACCATAAAGTTCACTTCAGCTTTTTGTAAAAGAAAATTGCCTTCAACAATACAATTATCAACTTTACTTACTTTTATAAATTTTTCGTCGACACCTTTTATTTGGACAATTTGCTGTTTGTTTTTATATCTTACTAAAGCATTTTCTTCAACGACTTCACAATAATTAGCTATACCTTCGATTTTAGATAATTGCTGAATAGGAAATGTATTGATATTAAACGTTTTTCCAATCTTTTTTTCAATTTTTAAGTCAGGATCAAAAGAATTATACATTGAAGAAATCAAGTTTTCAAGTCCATTAAAAACAGACAAAACTACAATAAGAGCCATAGTTCCAATAGTAACACCAGCAATAGAAATCCCGGATAAAATATTGATTAAGTTATGAGATTTCTTTGAAAATAAATAGCGTTTTGCGATATATAAAGGTAGTTTCAAAAACTTGATTTTATGATTTTACAAGACTATTTTAATAAATTTTCAATATTTTCGATATAATCTAATGAATCGTCAAGAAAAAATTCCAATGATGGAACTACTCTTAATTGTTTTCCAACTTTATGTGCAAGTTCAAATCGAATTTCATTTTTTTTTGCTTTTATCAATGGCAAAATTTCGTTTTTATCTTTTGTGGCAAAAATACTAACAGCAATCTTTGCAATTGATAAATCAGGACTTACCCTAACTCCTGTAACTGTAATCATTGCATTTTTAAAATGCTCTCTTGAAAGATGCTGAAAAATTTCACTTAAATCTTTCTGTATTAATCTTGATATTTTATTTTGACGTGTTGTTTCCATAGTTTACAAAATTATAATAATTTATTTAATAACGTAGTATCAAATATTTTTGTTTTACATCTTTACTAAAAAGGTTTTATTCTATCTTTGCAACTATGAAAGATTTGCTAAGAGTTTTTAATTATATTAAACCTTATAGAAAATATGCAGTTTTGAATGTGTTGTTCAACATTCTTTTTATTCTGTTTTCATCCTTTAATTTAGCCTTGTTAATACCAACTATTAATGTCCTCTTTAAAATTTCAAAGCCAATTACATTTCGACCTGAATTTTCCTTGAATAGTCAAGCCATTATTGATAATATTAATTATTTTGTTGGAAAGCTAACGACAGAACACGATACTTTTTATGTTCTAATTATCGTAGCACTTTTATTTATTTTGTTTTCATTTTTAAATAATTTTTTCAGATATTTGGGTATGTATTTTTTGGCTCCAATACGAAATTGTATGGTGCGAGATTTGCGTAATGACATATACAACAAATTATTAATATTGCCAATTTCGTTTTATTCAGGTCAAAAAAAAGGTGATTTGATGTCGCGAATAACTTCTGATATTAATGAAATAGAATGGTCGGTTGTGAGCACATTACAAATGATTATTAAAGACCCACTGAATGTGATTTTTTTTATGATAATTTTATTGTCAATAAGCCCACAGTTAGTTGCATTATCTCTTGTTACGTTAATACCTGCCGGTTTCCTAATTGGAAAGATTGGAAAGAGTTTAAAACGAAATTCCGAAAAAGGACAACGACAATTAGGCGTTGTAGTATCAACTACCGAAGAATCTATCACAGGATTACGTATCATAAAAGCCTTTAATGCAATTGATTATGCTTATGATAAATTTAAAAGAATTAATCATGTTTACACTAAAATCATGATTAAAATTTATCGGCGCAAAGACTTAGCCGCCCCATTAACGGAAACACTTGCAATAATTGGCTTGCTGGTTGTTATTTGGTTTGGAGGTAATATGGTGTTAAACGGTAAATTAAAACCAGACGTTTTCCTTTTTTTTGTCGTTATTTTCAGTAGAATGATTCCGCCAGCCCAATCATTTATCTCTTCATTTTACAATCTACAAAGAGGCGCATCAGCAACAAAAAGAGTTTTTGAAATTATTGATGCAGAAGAAAAAATAGAAGAAAAGCCCAATGCTATTTCTAAAAAATCTTTTTCTCATAATATTGAATATAAAAATTTGAGTTTTCAGTATAATATTGATAATTCTCGTATAAAAATACTAGACGATATTAATTTAGTAATAGAAAAAGGTAGAATGATAGCTGTTGTTGGTCCATCGGGTGGTGGAAAATCTACTTTGGTTGATTTATTACCAAGATTCTATGATTGTACAGAAGGTGAAATTTTGATTGATGGTATTCCGATTAAAGATTTAGTTATTTCAGATATTCGTGATTTAGTTGGAGTTGTATCACAAGAAACCGTACTATTTAATGATAGTATCATGAATAACATTGCATTTGGCATGGAAAACGTAAGTGAAGATGATGTAATTGCCGCTGCAAAAGTTGCAAATGCACATGGATTTATTTCAGATATGGAACATGGATATTACACTAATATAGGAGATAGGGGTGCAAATTTATCCGGTGGGCAGCGTCAGAGAATTAGCATTGCTCGTGCAGTACTTAAAAATCCACCTATAATGATATTAGATGAAGCTACTTCTGCTCTTGATACAGAATCGGAAAGATATGTACAAGAAGCTTTAACAAATTTAATGAAAAACAGAACATCCATTGTAATTGCTCACAGGTTATCTACAATCAAAAATGCAGATGAAATTATTGTTATAGATAATGGCAAAATTGTTGAAAGAGGTACACATTTTTCGCTTATTGAAAACAATAAGCTATATTACAATTTAATTAAATTACAATCATTTACAGAATAGTGCAAAAATGGGACATATTCAGAAAATTAAATCACTCGCATCAGATTATCTTCCTGAATTTATTGAAATCAGAAGAAAAATTCACATTCATCCAGAACTTGGGTTTGAAGAACATAAAACTTCTGAACTAATAGCAAATAGTTTAAAAGAATTTGGAATTCCTTTTCAAGCAGGAATTGCAAAGACGGGAATTGTTGCCATTATAGAAGGTAAAAACCCGACTAAAAAAATTATTGCTTTGCGTGCTGATATGGATGCACTTCCAATTGAAGAAAAGAATAATTGTGAGTATAAATCTGTCAACAAAGGAATTATGCATGCATGTGGACATGATGCACACATTGCATGTTTGTTGGGAGCAGCAAAAATCTTACAAACAATTAAAGATGAATTTGAAGGAAGTGTCAAGTTTATTTTTCAACCATCAGAAGAAAAATTTCCTGGAGGAGCACAAGCAATGATAAAAGAAAGAGTACTTGAGAATCCTGTTCCAGAACTCATTATAGGGCAACATGTATTGCCTACGTTAGAAAGCGGGAAAATAGGCTTGCGAGCAGGAAAATACATGGCTTCTACAGATGAAATATATTTAACGGTAAAAGGTAAGGGAGGGCATGCTGCAACCCCTGAATTAAATATCAATCCAATTGTAATTGCTTCTCATATTATTATTGCATTACAAAAAATAACAGATTACAACACACAAACAGATTTACCAACTGTATTATCTATTGGTAGGATTGAAGGAAATGGAAGAACTAATATTATACCCGATGAAGTTAAAATGGATGGAACTTTGCGGACTTTTGATGAAGAATGGCGTGCAAAAGCTCATTATAAGATTACCGAAATAGCTCAATCCGTTGCAAAGGAAATGGGCGGAAGTTGTGATGTATTTATTGATAAAGGTTATCCTTTTTTGGTAAATGATATAAAAGTAACAGCGGATATTAAATCATATGCAATAGATTTTTTAGGTAAAGAAAATGTGATTAAACTTGATATGAGATTGACAGCTGAAGATTTTGCTTATTATTCTCAAGAAATACCTGCTTGTTTTTATCGCCTAGGAGTTCGCAATGAAGCGAAAGGGATTGTTTCTAATTTGCACACCAACACTTTTGATATAGATGAAAATTCTATTGAAACAGGAATGGGGTTAATGGCTTGGTTAGCTTATAGTCAGTTAAAATAAAAAAACCGGAATATATCCGGCTTCTTTATTATAATTTTATTTCATCATTATTTTTATTAAAAAAATGATACTCCAAAAAATGATAGGCAGTGAGTGGTTTTATTTTTATCCATTTCTTATACTTTAAAAACCATCTCATTTGAAATGAGTAAAGTCCTCTTGTTAAATAAGCATAGATATATGGATTAGTAGCAATTGTAAACCCACTTTCATTCTGTTCGTTAATTAAATATCTAACATTATTTTCAATTTCATCTATGAAAAGCATACTAGGTTTTATTTTACCGGTACCATCACATGCAGGACATTTTTCAAGTACTTCTACGTTCATCTCTGGACGAACTCGTTGACGAGTAATTTGCACTAAACCAAATTTGCTTGGAGGTAAAATGGTGTGTTTTGTGCTATCTTTCGCCATTTCTTCGGCAAGGCGTTGAAATAATTTTCGACGATTTACAGCTTCATGTAAGTCAATAAAATCAACTACAATAATACCACCCATATCTCTAAGCCTTAATTGACGAGCAATTTCAGTAGCAGCTTCAAGATTTACTTCAAGTGCATTTGATTCCTGATTTTTATCAGTATTTAAACGATGACCGCTATTGACATCAATAACATGCATAGCTTCAGTGTGTTCCACGATTAAATAAACACCGCTCTTAATGCTAACTATTTTACCGAAAGATGATTTGATTTGCTTATCAATTCCATAATGCTCAAAAATAGGCACTTTGCTTTTGTGGAGTTTGATAATATCCGCTTTTTCAGGAGCAATTGTAAGGATATAATTTTTAATTTCTTCAGCTAAATCAGCATCATTTGTAACTACGCTATTAAAATCTTTGTTTAATAAATCTCTTAAGATAGCAGAAGTTCTGTCTAATTCGCTTAGCATTTTCATGGGAGGCTTCGCATCACTAAATTTATCCATGATAGAAGTCCATTTACTGACCAAATTGCGTAAATCTGCATCTAATTCAGCTACGTTTTTATTTTCCGCTACAGTACGGATAATTACACCGAAATTTTTTGGTTTTATACTTTGGATAAGTCTTTTAAGCCTATTTCGTTCCTCCTGACTTTTAATTTTTTGAGAAATAGAAATTCTATTTGAAAAAGGAACCAATACAAGGTATCTTCCAGGGAATGATATTTCTGAAGAGATTCTTGGCCCTTTTGTGGAGATAGGTTCTTTGGCAATTTGAACTAATATTGGTTGGTTAGATTTCAATACATTGGTAATCTTACCTGTTTTTTCGATATCTGGTTCAATAACAAAGGTATCCATATTTACCTTTTCATTGGCAGATTGAGAAATTTTAATAAACTTTATCAGAGAATTAAGTTGTGGCCCTAAATCAAGATAATGCAAAAAAGCATCTTTTTCGTATCCAACGTCAACAAATGCAGCATTTAAACCAGGCATAATTTTTTTTACCCGACCCAAATATATATCACCAACAGTATGATTGTTGTTTTTTTTTTCTTTATTTAACTCAACTAATTGTTTTTCTTCAAGTAACGCAATTTCAACTTCATTGGCTCTTGAATCGATAATCAATTCCTTATTCACTCTTAGTATATTTAGCTTTAGTAGTTAATATTTGTTCAAATAATACTAACTTTAGTAATCACAACGTGGATATGTGATTGTATAAAAAATCAATTACATAATGGTACAGATTTGCACCATTATGTAATTGAAAAAACAATATTAAAAAAAAATTATTTCTTTTTATGCCTGTTTTTTCTCAAATGTTTTTTACGTTTATGAACCGACATTTTATGTCGTTTCTTCTTTTTTCCGCTTGGCATAGTGTTTTTCCTTCTTTTAGAATTATTTTACTTTATTCTTTACTTCTGTTACAAATGTTTTAGCTGGTTTGAATGAAGGAATTTTGTGAGCAGGAATAATAATTGTAGTGTTTTTAGAAATATTTCTACCGGTTTTTTTAGCTCTTTGTTTGATAATAAAGCTACCAAATCCTCTTAAATAAACGTTTTCACCTTTACCAAGAGATGATTTAATTGAATCCATGAATGCTTCTACAGTTGCTTGGATAGAAACTTTTTCAATACCTGTTTTGTTAGCAATTTCTGCTACGATTTCTGCTTTTGTCATATTACATTAATTTTTATTTGTTTAGTAATTCGTTTTTTAAGACTGCAAAAATAATAAAATTTTATATATGTAATCTGTTTTTTTTATTTTTTTATATCTAATTCGTTCAATATAAATTTGTTTTTGATATTAATTTTATGAAAAGAATCTTTTTTGAAGTGTTTTTTTTATACTTTTATAACCTGAAAATACAGTGAAAACAACATTTTTCCTGTTTTTGTATTTTTGTATTTATTTTGCTATCTGTTAATATATTATCTTACTTTTTTTAGAAATGAATTTTAGTACAAAGCTTTTGCATTGGTATAAATATAATCACCGTGATTTACCTTGGAGAAACACCCAAAATCCTTATTTAATATGGATTTCTGAAATTATCTTACAACAAACACGTGTAAATCAGGGGTATCAATATTATCTGAGGTTTATCGAAAAATTTCCTGATGTACAAACATTGGCAAAAGCTGAGGAAGAGGATGTTTTGAAACTTTGGCAAGGTTTAGGATACTATTCTCGTGCACGAAATATTTATTATGCTGCTCAACAAATTATTAGTGATTTTAATGGCGTTTTTCCTTCTGATTATCATGATATTATAAAATTAAAAGGAATCGGAAATTATTCGGCCAGCGCCATTGCTTCTTTTGCTTTTAAACAATGTTATCCTGTGATAGATGGAAATGTGCTTAGAGTAATATCAAGAATTTATGGAATCTCAACCCCTATTGATATTGATAAAGGTAAAAAAGAGGTGTTAAGTATTCTAAAGACTTTAATTGATGAGCAAAATCCTGATATTTTTAACCAAGCTATCATGGAATTGGGTGCTATGGTTTGTTTACCACAAAATCCAAAATGTGAAACCTGTCCTTTAAATGCACTTTGTTTTGCTACTTCAAATAAAATCATGCATGATTTTCCTGTAAAAACAAAAAAAATAAATCAACGGTCAAGGTTTTTTTATTATTTGGTTATAAGACTTACTTATAATAATACTGAATTTGTATATCTAAATAAGCGAACTAATAATGATATTTGGAAAAATATGTATGATTTTCCACTTATTGAATCTGAAAAAGAAATGGATGTTGCAGAAGACATTTCCTTTGAGATAGAAAAGATTTTAAAGTCTAATAATTACAATTTAAAAAAAGTCAGTAGAATGTACAGGCATCAATTAACCCATCAGGCTATTTCTGCTTATTTTTTTGATATTAAGATTACAACCCCTTTAGCAGAAACTACGAATTTTATTATGGTGCCTTCTTCCGAAATAAATATATATCCCATTCCAAAACTCGTTGATAACTACTTAAAAGATAATTGTGTATAAAATTTATCTTTTTTTGTTAAAATAAGATTAAATATTGAAAATATATTATGTAAGTTTGTACTAAATTATTAATCATAAAAAACTAAAAATATGGCTGGAGTAAATAAAGTTATTTTAGTTGGAAATTTAGGTAAAGACCCTGAAATTACTAACATTGGGAATGATGTAAAAAAAGCAGCATTTTCGCTGGCAACATCCGAATCTTATAAAACAAAAGATGGAAATAAAGTTGACCAAACTGAATGGCATAATATTGTTCTTTGGAGAGGCTTGGCTGATATAGCTGAAAGATTCCTGCATAAAGGCAGTAAAATTTATCTTGAAGGTAAAATAAAATATCGTACTTATGACGATAAAGATGGAAACAAAAGATATATTACAGAAATAGTAGGAGATACTTTTACTATGCTTGATAGCAAACAAGGCGGACAAGATGGTGGAAGCAATACTCCTCCGCCGGTTCCTATAGATATTCCAAATGGACCAGAAGATGATTTACCTTTTTAATCTGTCTGACATACGTATTTTTTTCCGTAATTTGCATTTTTAAACTTTCATTTATCTTGTTTTTATAAATGTCTGAAATAAATACATTTGCATTGGAAATAGTACACATAGAATCTGTTTTGATAATAGCACTGGTACTTATTAGTGCTATTATTAAAACTTTTACGATAGGAATCTTTATTGGAATACTTCTCATTTTTTTACTTTTGATAGTTTCGGCTTTGGTTTCAGGTTCCGAAAATGCTTTTTTTTCGCTTACACCTTCTGAAATTGATGAATATAGGGGTTCGTCTGAAGCCAAACATCAGCTGATAATTCATCTTTTAGAGAGACCTAAAAAGTTGTTGGCTACGGTTTTAATTACCAATAACTTTGTAAACACTTCTGTCGTAATTATTTCAACTTATATTGTAGCCAATTTATTTGACTTTACAAGTTTTCCTGTTTTGGGAATGCTTATACAGGTGGTTGTTATAACTTCTCTTATCCTTTTTCTCGGAGAAATTCTACCCAAAGTTTATGCTACTCAAAATGCAAAGAAAATTGTTTTATTTATGGCTTCTCCTTTGCATTTTTTGAGCCGTGTTTTTTCGCCTTTGATTTATGTTTTAGTAAAATCAAGTTCATTGATTGATAAGAGAATTACAAAAAAAGGACATAATATTTCTATTTCCGAATTGTCGGATGTTATTGATATTACATCGGGAACTTCAACGCCTCAACATGAAACTCAAATTTTAAGAGGAATTGTAAATTTTGGAGATATTGATGTAAAAGAAATTATGAAATCACGCATCGATGTAGTTGCCATCGATAGCCAATGTATGTATAGTAATTTGCTAAAAATAGTGCTGGATACAGGATATTCAAGAATGCCGGTTTATACCGAAAATTTTGATAGGATTGATGGGATCTTATATATTAAAGACCTTTTGCCTCATTTGAATAAGGATAATAGTTTTAATTGGATGAAGTTGATACGTCCTGCTTTTTTTGTGCCTGAAAATAAAAAGATAAATGATTTACTTAAAGAGTTTCAAGAAAAAAAAATCCATTTAGCCATTGTAGTAGATGAATATGGTGGAACTTCGGGAATAGTTACGCTTGAAGATATTTTAGAGGAAATTGTGGGAGAAATCAATGATGAATTTGATATAGCAGCAGAAGGAGTTGATTATACTAAAATTGATGAAAAGAATTATATGTTTGAAGGCAAAACCACGTTGAATGATTTTTACAAAATACTTGGGTTGGAAGAAAAAGTTTTTGATGAAATAAAAGGAGAATCGGATACTATTGCAGGACTTATTTTAGAAAACCAAGGAAAAATACCTGAGAAAAATACGGTTATTCAACTCGATAATTTTACTTTTCGAATTGAAGCTGTTGATAATCGTAGGATTAAACGCATAAAAGTAACAGTTAATTAGGGAAAATCTATGCAAAAAATTGTTTTATACTCAGTATTAATACTTGGATTGTTTGTAATTATTTCTTGTGGTGGCGAAGATTATGCTCCAAAACCAAAGGCTTATTTTCGAATTGGGTTACCCGAAAAATCATATCAATCTTTTGACACTTTATTCCCTTATTCTTTTGAATATCCAAAGTATGCGCTAATAAAACACAATAATAATGCTGTAGGAGACGATAGGTACTGGATAAATATTAATTTTCCGACCTATAATGCTACTATTCATATTACTTATAAAACTGTGAAAAATAATTTAGACAGTTTGATTGAGAATGCTCGTAAATTTGTTGATAAGCATATTTCAAAAGCCACTTCTATAAAAGAAAAATCGTATGAAAACCCCGAAAACAATGTGTATGGTGTGGTTTATAATATCAAAGGAAATTCGGTGGCTTCGTCTTATCAGTTTTTTGCAACCGACCGAAAGAAACATTACATCCGTGGTGCTTTGTACTTTAATATGGTGCCTTGTAACGACTCTTTGGCTCCTGTAATTGATTTTATTGAAAAGGATATCGACCATTTGATTGGTACACTAAAATGGAAGTAAAGAAATAATTATAAGATAGACTTTCATTATAATATCCGATTATATTAATTAATACTGCAAATCGATAATTGATGAAATAAAAAAGCTGCCTCACTAAAATGAAGCAGCTTTTTTTAAACTATTCATTGAAAACCAAAAGATAGTTATCAATTTGAACGAATTATAGTTCTTTAATTATTTGCTGTTTATAATTTTCGTTTTCTTTTATATTTTTATTAAGGGTAGCATAAATTATTTCGATAAACAATTCATCATTGATACTAAAAAGAGTGAGTGTTATTTCAGTATTTTCGTTTTTCCATTTAGTTTCCAATGTAAGGTTATCAGAAATTAAATTAGAAGCCCATTCTTCTTGCTTAAGCTCTTTCCCATTGATGGTAGAACTTCTTTTACTAAAGGGTTCACTATATTTCGTAGTTAACAAATCCTGAAACATAAGATAAGCATTAACTGAATTTGTAGGATTTTTACTGTCTTTATTACTTAAAGCTATATTATAAAAAGCACGGAATAATTGATTAGATGAATTAAAATTGTAAATAATTTTTGCTTCCATATCAGCAATTTTTCCTGCATAAACCAGAGTATTCTTTTTTGAATAAACAAATTTTGTTTTTTCAGATTTTCTAACCTGCAGAGAGTCCATTCCCCATTTAGTGCTTCTAAAATCAAAATTTTGTGCACTTAAATTACTAAATAGTAAAGAGGAAGTTAAAACGATTAATAAAAGATTTTTTAATTTCATTTTGTTAGAGTTTAAAAGATTAATAAAAGTGTTTTTTAAATAAGATAATATTGAATCATTTATTACAAAAATAAAAGTATTTTAATCTTAGAACTGTTTAAATTTGTTAAATAATACTATGTTTTGATACATTATTATGATAAGGAGATTCTTTTTATAATGAAAAACATGCAAGGCAAAAAAAATAAAAATAAAGGGGTATGGAACTTAATATGGGGTGTGGTGGTTTATTAAAAGAACATGTTATGCGGTTAGGAAAATTTTATTTTTAGATTGAGACAAAAAATTAACCCTGTCAGGGTTCCTACATCTGACAGCGTCGTAAAAAAATAAACGGAATCGATAAATAAGTTTTAGGTTCGGTTTCTGAAACCCAATTCCATGCTATTTTTGCAATTTAACTTACTTTTGCAATAAATACAACATAGTTTTTCCCATACTTTTTGGCACATTTTGGGCAGGTAGTTTACCACATATACCATTTTTTGCCACATTACCAATAATCGAAAGCTTATTTTTTTGAATAATTACAATACTCCAATGAGTCCTCTATCAAATTACCAGTTTCTGTTAGATAGAGCTATATTAGTTTCTGTCGTTTATCGAATTCAATTGTCTAAAACCAATCAGTTTATCATACATTTCGCCCATTGGCCGATAATACACAAAGATAAAATAATCGTTTTCAGCATCCGAATGATTGCCTTCTATAAAAGTATCATCTATTTCTTTGTTAGGTTTTAGTAATATATACTGATAATTATAATAACCTTGTTTTACATAAACAGTGGCTTCATAAGCTCTTCTTTTGTAATTGTAAGTCATTTTTGTATTATCATTTATTTCCCAATTGGTTAAAGCGCCATAAATGTATGGAATACCCTCCACCGTTGGAACATCATAAGGCAAAGTAAAATGCACATAAGTATAATCGGCCTCTGTTTCGCTATCTCTGATATAATCGGCTTTAATAGCTCTTTTGCCGTTGATATCTTCTTCTGATTTATACACTTTAAACCGACGCGCAAGATCGTTGTGTAAATAAACATGATTTGCACCCTCTTCGAATTCTATACGGTAAATTCTTTCGGAATTATATTTCAGGCTCTTGATATCAAAATTTCTAAATTCATTGCCTCCGTTAAAAGTATTGCCTTCGTCATAATCATAATCCAATACATTGCCTATTACCAAATGGGGTTTGAGGTTGAAAATAGCATTATCGGGACGCATATTCTGGTAAATCTTTACTGATAAATTTCTTGAAGGATTGTTTATGATATAGTTATTTGCAGTAATGCTAAAATCAACTTCTTGTTTAAATCTTTTATCGTTTAACAAAGTGGCATCTTTTATTTTTCCATTAATATTTACTACTTGTTCCAACATCATAAAACGTTTGATAATCAAAGGCTCATTTGCATCATTTGTATAGACTTTCAATATATAATTGCCTGATTTTGTAATTTTCATTGTTTCCTTTGGGAAAACTAAGTTATAATGGGTGTATTTCTGTATGGTATTGATTGATATTTTGTAATCTTCAATATAGTCTTCAGTAAAACCTTCCACATAATTTGATGGTTGCAATAGAGAAATTTGCCAATTGGCATCACATTGCAAAATAGTGTATTTGTATCTTTTAATATCTCCTTCTAAATCATCGAAAGAAAAACTAATCGTTTCGTTGGTATTTAAACCGATGATAGGCAACGACATTTCCCAACCAGTTTTGTGAATTAACACCGTTTGTAAATTCTCGTTCCATACAGTATCCGATATCTGAGGGATTGCTATTTTTGTTTCAAGTATTTTAACTCCTGTAATTAATGAATCGACTCGAGGTTTCCCAATAGAATCAGTAATCTGAGAGCTTATATTTTCTTGCGTTTTATCAATAATTTTGGGCGAACAAGAAATTAATAAGATCAGAAAAGCTATAAATATTGAATTTTTTAAAAGATGGAATTGTTGTAACATTTATTATTTTTCTAAAAATGATTCTGCCATTAAATAGCCGTGAGCTGTTGCATAAATAATTGAACGAGTATGTCCGGAACAATCACCAATAAATTTTAAATTTTCCAATTTTGTATTGTCTAATAAATTAGAATAGAATTTTATTTCGGGCGCATATACCAAGTTGTCAGGATAAGCAATACCCGGAATAACCTGGTCAAGGGTTTCGATAAAGTCAACGATACTTTCGATAATTCTTCTTGGAAATGCAAGATTAATATCGCCTAAAATGTATTTACATTCATGCAAAGTAGGTTGTATGCGATATAGATTTTTGGTTCTTTTTGAGTTTTTAAAATGATCGTAAGTTTGAAGTATAACTTTCCCTTTTCCTGCAAGCAAATTTGATAATTTAGCAATATGCGAACCATAACCAATAGGGTTGTTAAAAGGTTCTGTGAGCTGTATGGTAACTAAAATGGCAAAATTGGTATTCTGACTTTTTTCCTTCATCTTAGCGTGACCATTCACGGTAACAAAGTCGTCGTAGGTTTCGGTTACTACAAACCCTGAAGGATTATTGCAGAACGTACGAACCATGTATCCCGTTTTGCTTTTGTACTTTACTTTAAACTCATACATTTCTTTGTTCAGTTCATCAACGATATGATTGGGTACTTCATAGCGAATTCCCAAATCTACCTTTGTATTATCTAAAATTAAATCGGGATAATCTTTAATGATAGAACCAACTAATTTGTGACCGCTTCTTCCAACAGCAATTACCACTCTATCAAAAGCCTCATCGCTATCTCCGATAAAAACTTCTTTACCAACCGTTTTTACAGACAAAACATTTTGTTCAAACCTAAAGCTTATATTTTTGAAAGCTTTAAAATTTTCGTAAATATTGTACAATACCATTTTTAGTTGATCGGTACCAAGATGGTAAAAATCAGCTGAAATAGGCATAAAGCCTTTTTCATAGAACTTTTTAAAATAACTGCTATTAGTAAAAGACTGTCCTGTTTCTACTTGATGGTCTTCGGTATTGTCAATATAAAAATCAACTAACTTCTTTTGTAATGCAAGGTCAATGTGGATATCTCCACCCATCTCAGAAGAAACAAAAAGTTTTCCATCAGCTCGTATGCCCGAAATACTTGAAGAATAAATATCTTTGCTTCTTTCAAACACAACAATCTCGTGTCCTTCGTTTTTAATTCTTTCTATAAAACCTATGGCGGCTGCCCCAAATCCTATTACTGCTATTTTCATTCGTTATTATTTTATTAATGTTTCATTGTCAAACAAAATACGCCCTACAATATCCTTCCCTATTTGTATGAAGATTATCCTGATGACTATTTCATATAAATACTATTATGAGAATAATTTGTCTATTTCATTTAAGTCATTTAAAGGGATTTCTTTTTTATTTCCCAGCAAATGTGTTATTAATGTTTGTTTGGCAGCGGCTTCTAATACTTCCATCCTGTCGAAAGCAAACAATAAATTTTTGCCAAAGGTAATAATTCCATGATTTTCCATCAACACTACATTTGCTTTTTTAGCAGCTTCTGCCACTCTTTCGGCAAGCGCATCTGTACCCATTAATGCATATGAAGCATTGATAGGCACCCCAATAATAGCACGTGTTTCGCCTGTAAGTTTGCAATTAATTTCTGTATTGGTTGTTGCAAAGGCTGTTGCTGTAACAGGATGAGCATGAACAATAGCATTTACATCATTTCTACACTGATATATTGCCAAATGCATGGCAGTTTCCATACTTGATGTTAGATGAGGTGTAAGATTTTCTCCTGTGATACGAATCTCAGCTATTTGTTCTGCCTGAATATATGCTTTGTCTGTTTGCGATGGTGTAATAAGAATGATATCACCAATTCTTTGACTTACATTTCCTCCAGAGCAAGTTGTTAAACCTCTTTCGTACAAACGACGCATAAAAAGTGCAGTTTCTTGCTTTTCTTTTTCAAAATTCATGATAAAATATTTTTAATGGCAGTTTCATTGGCAGGAATAATTCCTTTTTCGGTAATGAAACCGTTGATATATGAAGCCGGTGTTACATCAAATGCAGGATTATAGGCTTTACTCCCCGGTGAACATACCAAAATTTTTCTTAATTCATTGTTTTCATCTAAACCTGTTTGATATAATATTTCATCTTCTGTTCGTTCTTCTATTATAATGTCTTCACCCGAACAACAGTTGATGTCAAACGTAGAAAGTGGTGCTGCAATATAAAAAGGAATACCAAAAGTTTTAGCTACAATCGCTTTCTCAAAAGTCCCTATTTTATTCGCAGTATCTCCATTGGCTGCAATTCTGTCGGCTCCGCAAATCATCGTATCAATTTTCCCTTTCGAAGCTAAATAAGCGCCTGCATTATCAGGGATAATTATATGAGGAATGTTTTCGTTGTTTAGTTCCCATGCAGTTAATCGAGCGCCCTGACCTCTGGGTCGGGTTTCGTCAGCATATACAAATATGTTTTTCCCTTCTTTACTGGCTGTATAAATAGGAGATAATGCACTTCCATAATCCACAAACCCTAACCATCCGGCATTACAATGCGTCAAAATGTTTGTATTGTCTTTTATGAGTGAATTTCCGTGGATACCTATCATTTTTCCTGAGGCGATATCTTCTTCTGCAATTTTTTGAGCTTCTTCAATGGCTTTTTCTGTTGAAATACAACCAGCGTCAAAAACCCGTTTTGTTGCATAAAATAGGTTGCGGGCAGTAGGTCGGCTTGTTTCTATTTCTTTTCTTGCATTTTCGGCAAAGAGTATATTTTCTTTTGCTTGAATAAAAGCCTGAGCCATTGCAAACCCTGCTGCAGCTCCAATAGCACCGGCACCTCTTACAATCATAGTTTTAATCGCCAAACAAGTTTCAGCATAGTTTTTCGACTCAAATATTTCAAAACGAAAAGGCAATTGATTTTGATCAATCATCATTACTTTCTCGTTTTTCATCCAAATTGTAAGATAATGCTTTCCTTTTACATTCATTACTAATAATTTAATTTATAAATATTTTGCTGAAAAGATTTTTTAAAGGTAAGTAAGAACATCAGGCAGAATTGATAATAACATCCTATTTTCTTACGATATTTTTATAATGCTTGTACCTTTCCAACACTTCATTTACAAAACAAAAGGTTTCATACCCTCTTGAATATCCATGTTTAACTACAGGATCATTGTAAAACTTTGGTTTAGATTTAAGTTTCAGGAAATATTCCACATGATCGGTCCAAAGGTTAGGGTTTTTCCCGTATTTTTTAGCTAAATTGCGGGCATCCATTATATGTTCCAAACCGGCATTGTATGAAGCTAAGATAAATTTTGTTCTTTCTTCAGGATCGGTAATTTCTTTTGGTAATAATTTATCTAATAACATTTTCAATCTTGCTCCGCCTTTGATTTGTTCAGCAACAGATGATTTTTGTGTAACTCCAAATCTTTTGGCTGTTTCGGGCATCATTTGCATTATACCAAAAGCACCCGACCATCCTACCATTTCGGGGCGAAAATTTGATTCCTGATAAATAAGTGATGCCAATAATCGCCAATCCCAACCAATCATCTTGCTGTATTTTTTTATCTCTTTATCATATTTAGATATTTTACCTTTTTTGATGGCATAAAACTCATGATGTACCATATTTGCAGAACGTGGATTTCGATAATACTTATCGTAAATCATTTGATATTGAGAGGTAGTTTTAAATTTCCTCAACCATGTATTGAGGAGTAATAAGAAGCTATCTGATTGGTGCCGAACAGCCCAAGCTAGGTTTTGTACATGACTTATTGGCGTTTTTACATCTAAATTATTGTAATAAGTTTTATTAACTAGTGCAAAGTTTTCATTGGCAACAGTGTAATCAATACTTCCATTAGCTACTAACTCCATCAATTGTTCTGTTTCCAATGAATCACTCTCAATTATGTGGATTTTTCCATTTATGATGCGTTGAATGTCCATCAATTGATTATAATGTACGCTGTTTTTTTGTATATATATAGTTTTGTCATGTAAATCAGCTAAATATCTGATTAATTTTATATTCTTGATAGAGCTTTCTGTTGTTTTACAAGGAATGCGTTGTACCAATACTTGTCGGGTTTGCATTATAGGAATTGAAAAGTCAACTATTTGACTTCGTTGTTTTGTAACAGTAATATTAAATGCGATTAAATCGCACTTACCAATTGCTAATAAACCAGCAGTAGAAGCTAGATTATTGGTAATTAAAAATTCTAATTTTACCCCCAAATGTTTTGAAAAAGCTTTCAGCATTTCAAGTTGAAAACCCATTGGTAAACCTTTATAAATAAAATAATCAATAGAATTATAATTACACGCTACAATTAACTTACCTCTTTGTTTGATAGTTGCCAATAAATCCTGTTCTTTTATTTCTTTTCTGTCGCTTTTACAAGAAGCTAGCATGAATAGCAATGCTAAAAGAAATATAATTGTTTTGTTTACAGGTTTATAGGTCATAAAAAGACTTTGAAAGTACAAATATAAACAAAATAAGTATTAAAACAGATTTCTTTCAAAAAATTCCCGATAAATAATCTTTAATTAAAACTGATATTATCTTAAATAGAGTCAATTAATTGCTTGATTAAAAAAAATATCTATCAAGACAGCTGGAGCCATAAGTTCAAAAATACGTTTTGGAATATTTAGTTTTTCAAAAGCAAAACCTTCTCTTACTTTAAAACGATATTTTTCTTAAAAAATCTTAGGTCCGCATTTAATCAATTTTTTTTGGGATTTGTTTATACCACATATCTTCTATAGTTTTGAAAATCAATTTGTTATTATGTTTTTCATTTGCAAAAAATGACAATTGATGATAAGACATGAAGTAAGTTCTCTTCTTTAATTCGTTCAATGAATACAATAAAAAATAAAATCATTAGATTTGTTTATAATAAGATTTTTCAGTTAAGCTTTTCCTCGATAACTTTGATATAACAAGGATTCTAATTGAACAATAAAAAATTTCAATTGTTTATTAAATGATAAAATCTCATATTTTCCAAATATAAACAAAACACATTTAAAGGTGAAGAAATTATTTGTAAATTTATTTCATTTCTACTATGAGGGATTTAAAAGTATGGTAGTTGGAAGGAAATTATGGATAATTATTTTTATTAAATTGATTTTAATATTTTTTGTGCTAAAAATTTTCTTCTTTCCTGATATTATGAAATCAAAATTTAAGACAGATAAAGAACGTAGTAATTATATAATTAAACAATTAACAAAAAAATAATGTATGGAACATGTTGATTATTCTCTTTTAGATTGGTCGAGAGCTCAATTTGCACTTACAGCAATGTATCATTGGTTGTTTGTGCCTTTAACATTAGGGCTTTCATTTATTGTTGCATTTATGGAAACCCTATATGTGCGAACAGGAAACCCTGAATGGAAACGAATTACTAAATTCTGGATGACTCTTTTCGGGATTAATTTTGCAATTGGAGTAGCAACCGGAATTATTATGGAATTTGAATTCGGAACAAATTGGTCAAATTATTCCTGGTTTGTAGGTGATATTTTTGGCGCGCCACTCGCTATTGAAGGTATTATGGCTTTTTTTATGGAAAGCACCTTTATTGCAATTATGTTTTTTGGTTGGAATAAAGTAAGTAAAAAATTTCATTTAGCTTCAACCTGGTTGGTTGCAATTGGTTCAAATCTTTCTGCATTATGGATTTTAGTTGCAAATGCCTGGATGCAAAATCCTGCTGGGATGAAATTTAACCCCGATACTGCTCGCAACGAAATGATCAATTTTTGGCAAGTCTTATTTTCACCTGTAGCAATCAATAAATTTCATCATACTGTTTTATCTGCTTATGTTTTATCCTCAGTTTTTGTAATAGGCGTAAGTGCTTGGTTTTTAATAAAAAATAAAGAGCATATATTTGCTAAGAAAAGCATGAAATTAGCAGCTATCTTTGGATTGATTGCATCATTTCTCACTATTGTAACTGGAGATGGTTCTGCCCGAAATATGGCAAAATATCAACCCATGAAATTTGCTGCAATGGAAAATTTGTATGATGGAAAGCAAAATGCACCATTGGCAGTCTTTGGGTTTTTACAGAAAAATAATGTTGAAAGTTCTCCAAATAAACAAGATTTTGTTTTTAAAATTGAAATACCCAATATGCTATCTTACATGGCATTTCTAAATCCAAATGCATATGTGCCTGGTATTCATGATTTAGTTAAAGGAAATGCTGAGCATAATATTTTGTCCTACAAGGAACGGAGCAAAAAAGGAGAAATAGCAATCAATTCATTAGCGGAATATACAAAAGCAAAGAAATCAGGTAACGACAGTGTTGCAAATGCTGCACTTATTAAATTTAAAGAAAATTATTCTCATTTTGGATATGGCTATTATGCTAATCGTGATGTAAATGAATTAATTCCATCGGTTCCATCTACTTTTTATTCATTCAGGATAATGGTTGGTTTAGGATTCCATTTCATTGCTTTGTTTTTGGTTATTTTAATTTTAATAATGAAAGATAAAGTTGACAAAAAAAGAATTATTCTTTATACTGCACTTTGGACAATTCCATTGGCTTATATAGCTTCAGAATTGGGATGGATAGTTGCCGAAGTGGGCAGACAACCTTGGGTAATTCAGGATATTTTGCCAACAATTGCTGCTGTCTCACAAATAAAGCCTACTTCTGTTCAAATTACTTTTTGGCTATTCTTTGTAATATTTACCGGACTATTAATTGCAGAAATTAAAATTATGGTTTCTCAGATTAAAAAAGGACCGGTTGAGGAGATTCCTGAACGCTCACAAAATCAAATTAATAACAAAATTAAAAATTAAAAAATTATGTTTGAAACATTATCATATATTTCATTGCAGCAATATTGGTGGATTATTGTTTCGCTGTTGGGTGCAATACTCGTTTTTTTGATGTTTGTACAAGGTGGGCAAACCTTAATTTATACACTTGGCAAAACTGAAGACGAACGTTCAATTTTAGTTAACCTTTTGGGGCGTAAGTGGGAATTTACTTTTACCACGCTGGTTACTTTTGGTGGTGCTTTTTTTGCCTCTTTTCCCCTTTTTTATTCCACAAGTTTTGGGGGAGCATATTGGGTTTGGATGCTGATTTTAATAGCATTTGTGGTTCAGGCTGTTTCCTATGAATACCGAAGGAAACAAAATAATTTTTTCGGACAACGAACGTATGAAACACTTTTATTTATTAACGGATTATTGGGTACAGTTTTAATTGGAACTGCAGTTGCTACTTTTTTTACTGGTTCATCATTTTCTGTTGATAAAATGAATCTAACAAGAATAATTGGCGATAAAATGCCTGTTATTTCAGAATGGAAAGGACTTGCTTACGGATTGGAAGCTGCTCTTAATTTGCATAATCTAACATTGGGCTTGACTGTTTTCTTTTTATCCCGTGTATTGGCATTGTTATATTTTATGAACAGAATTAGAAATGCAGAAATAATGGAACGTGTTAAAAAACAATTAGTTTATAATGCAATTCCATTTGTGATTTTCTTTTTGATTTTTACAATTTGGCTTTTATTTTCAAAAGGATTTGCAGTAAATCCGATAACCAAAGAAGTATTTGTTGAACCTTACAAATATTTACATAATTTACTTGCAATGCCAATAGTAGCAATCCTATTTATATTAGGAGTTGCAATGGTTTTAGTCGGGATTATCAGACCCATTACTTGTTTTGTAAAATGCAGCGATAAAGGAATTTGGCTAACAGGAATCGGAACAATACTAACGGTTTTTTCTCTTTTTCTTTTGGCTGGTTTTAACAATACAGCATATTATCCATCAACTTTTGATTTACAAAGTTCTTTAACCATAGAAAACAGTTCTTCAAGTAAATACACATTAACTGTAATGAGTTATGTTTCTTTATTAGTTCCTTTTGTAATTGCTTATATTTGGTATGCCTGGCGTTCAATTGATAATAAAAAGATTGATATTGAAGAAATAAAAGCAGAAACACATACTTATTAAGCTTAGTTAAGTTATTAAACAAAAAATTACATTAGAGTGAGTTAGCCTGCTATTTTTATGTAGGTTCACTTTCTCTATATACCTACATCTGATTTTCATCAGGACTCAGAACAATTTTATCGAGACTGTTTATTGTGAAGACTCTCTGGAAGAAATTGATTGTTACTGGATGATAATTTATGCTAATGATGCTGAAGAAAATGCCCTTGTGTATAATAATTAAAAGCAAAATTTGATTTTTGGTGGTAAATTACACGGATTATCTTGTAATGCTATTTAAACAGACGCCTACATTCAAAAGTATAACAGCCTGAATAGCTTGTTTTTAAAATAGAGAAAATTGATAATATCAATTTAGGAAATCTTAACCAAAATATTCAACAAAATTATTTTCTGTTTCGTGTAATTTAATGCAATGTAATTCAGCACCTAATTCATTAATAGGTAATTTTATTTCATCCCAAATAGCCTTCGCAAGATTTTCTGTTGAAGCCATTTTCCCTTGCATAAAATCGACTTCTATATTTATATTTTTATGATCTACTTTATTGATTATATATTCATTAATAATCTTACTTAAATCCTTAAGATTAATTAAAAAACCTGTTTCTGGTTTAATATTTCCTTTTACAGTAACAAATAGCTCATAATTATGCCCGTGCCAGTTTGGATTAGAGCATTTACCAAACACTTCCAAGTTTTTTTCATCCGAAAAATCAGGATGAAAAAGTCTATGTGCAGCATTAAATCTTTCTTTACGACTAATATAAATCATAGCTGAATATTTTCACCAAATTTACAAGAATTTAAAATATAGTATCTATATTTTGTTGTTTAATTTAGTATTTTTGATAAGAAATAAACAATAGTAATATTATTAAGTTTTGAAGGGAATTTTTTTAGCCATTATATTGGTATTGTTACTACATCCAATAAATTTAGTAAGTCAAACGAAAATAACAAAGTGGCAGCAAATTAAAAAATTAAGTTTTCCTGAAAAATGTTGGTCTATCAAACATATATTTGTTGCTTCAAAAGCATGGAAAATCACACAATATGTTCGTTTGCAAACGGACAGTATTAAAAAAACAAATATATTGGATGGAGATGACAACGGAGGGCAGGTTGATGCTTTTCGCCATGCTTTTTGGATGGCTTTACTTTCACAAAAGATAAATTGGCGAAAGGCTTATCGATTAGGTAAAGCCCATGAAAAAGGAAATTATTTAGATTTTAAAAAGCATCGATTGGAAGATGGGATATTTCCTGATAAAGTGAGTTCAGATATGGATTTCTGGAACAATGATATTGGTTTAGAGATTGGAAAAGCAAATCCTAATATTTCTGTTGATAGTTTGAAAAATATTGTGATTTTTAATATATGTAATGGTAAGATGAAAGTTATAAAGAAAAATCAAACAAATCAGTTCCTTGATAATAATGGAAATATTATTGAAAGTGATTCACTAAAAGGAAAATGGGAAAATTCTAAAGTACTAATAAATTCAAACTATAAAGAGTAAAAAGAGCAAATTGAGATACTTTTCAGAATGCTCTTTAAGCAGAATTTTATTGCAATTGATTAGCTATTGAAGCATAATGCTGGGCTTTTTCTGTATCTCCTTGTTGTTGATAAATTTGTGCCAACAATAGGTAAGCTGGTTTAAATCCTTGATTTTGTATCAATAATTCCTCTAAAGATTTTATGGCAGAATAAGAATCATTTTTTTTCATATATGCATAAGCTGCAATATAATAAGCCATATAATATTTAATATTATTTTTTATGATTCTTTTAGCTGTAAGCAAAGTATTATCAACATCATTTTTATAAAAATACACAATAGCCTGAGAATATAAGGCATTGTCAAGCTCAGGATCAAATTTTAATAGTTTTTTAATAGTAATATCTGCGCTATCAAGTTTCTGCATTTTTGTATATACATCTGTAAGATTAAGAAGAACAGCTTCGTTGGTGGGTACTACTTCCAATGCTTTATTGAAATAGCGAATAGCATTTGTTGTATCATTTATTTGCATAGCTTGAGCACCTAACATGTCACTTTTGTCCGTTCTTTTTAAAATGGCACAAACAGGTTTTCCATCTACATTAATGGTATGAACCGTATTAGCCGGTGGCCAAGTTCCATTTTTTAACTGAGCTGAATTAACACCCATGTTTACATAAATGGCATAATCCCAATCAGTATTTCCTCTCTCGTAATAGCGAGCAAAAGCTATTTCAAACTTAGCAGTATCTTTTCTAAAATAGTAATTTAAAGGAGGTGTTATCCAGGTAGCTACTTTTATTTTTTTGCCAGTAACCAATGAATCTTTTTGTGCATTTAATTTTACCCATTCGGATGCTTTTTTTAAACTATGAACATAGTAATCTAATTCATAATTACCAAAAGCATTTTTTATACCTCCTTCAAATTCATTGTAATACACATATTCAAGTGGATAATTTACTATTATATGACGAATGGGATTATAAGATAAAGCGAGAATTAAAGTTAAAGCAATATAAACAAAAACTCTTTTCCTAATAATATTAAAAACTTGTCCGATTCCAATAGCAGCCATGGCAACCATTGGGGGATAAACAAACATCGTATGCCTCCACCCTCCAAATACATTCGATTTTTTCCAAACAATATAAAACAAAGGAAACACAACAGCAAATACCAACATAAATAGCAATAGAGTTCTAAGACTTTTTTGTTTAACAAAAAACTGACGAAAAAACAATACAAAGCCAAAAATAACTATAATGGGTATTGTAATAAGTATGTATTTTGACAGATAATACCATGGCACATTGTCAGACCATACCTGTTTACCCTCAAATATCTGACGAAGACTCACTGCAAAATTAGTCATATCAGAAAGAGCTTTTATTGGGTTCTTAATCGGAGCTTCTATGCCGTAAGGCCATAATAACAGTCCCATAAAATAGCCTAATACGGATATCGCAATCAGATATAGTATCGCTTTTTTTATGTTAGAAAAATTATTTTTGTTAAATAAGTTAGTCAACTTTCCTGTTGTAAAGAGAAAATACATTGCTACAAAAAGCCCAAAATAAGCAATACTTAAAAGACCACCAATACGAATACTAATTCCAACTGCGATTGCAAAAGCAACCATTATAGAAGTTTTTATACTAGGTTTAGGCATTTCCTTTAACCATCTTATCATATAATACAAACTCATTATGTAAGCCATTGCAAACGGAATATCTTTTGGATTATTAAATGAATGACCCAAGAATCCAGGAGAGATAAACATCAAAAATAATCCAATAATACCTGCTCGCCAGCCAATTAACTCCACTGCAATAAGTGCAGTAAATAAAATAGCAAACCATCCGAAAATTGAATTTAATGCATGTCTGGTTTCGTATATTTTATCAATATTAAAAACTTTTATTACCGTTATTGCAATTAAATCAAAGGACTGTCCATAAAGCCTTAAGGACGGGCTAACCAGACTTGATGTGTCTTTGCCGAGACTGGTATAATATTTAAAAACTTTTTCAGACTGAGTATAATGCTCACTCTCATCCCCGGAAATACCGGCATCAAAACTCATAATAGGCATTATAATAAGCAATGCAAATGCAACTATAAAAAATAACAAGCGATAAATTGAAGATTCGCGATTAAGCTTAAAAGCTTCTGAAAAATTGTAATTTCCCTTTATTTCTTTTATTGGATATATTAGGAACCAACGCAATAAATTAAATAATGAACGTATTGTTTTTTCAACAAAAGAACTCTTGGTAAAGGGATTCGTATGATTTATTTTAAGCTCATCGTATTTCAAATGCTGTTTACGAAGGAAATACTCAATAGAGGCATTTTCAATTTGAGAACCAACAATGTACGAAGCTGCTGTTTCACTTAGTATCCATAGAGGTTGCTTATAAGAAAAATATATTTTGTCTGAAACAAACTTAAGCTTTGAAGAATTTTCAGGTTTAAGCCCTTTTACAAAAAGAATTTCATTCAAATTCAAAGACTTTTCAACAGACTTGCAATCAATGATAACACAATGATTATTTGAAGGCTCAAATACACTACCAATTTGATATATTTGGAAATTGATTAAAGAATTGATTGATTCAATTTCTTGCAATTGATTACCAGTAAGTGTTTGTGAAGAAGTAATAAAAAATTCAATATTATTTATTTTTTCTGAACGAATTCGTGAAATAGAATCTATCAATAGTTTTTTTTCATTATCGAAATCATGAACTCGAAAAATAACACTAATGTCATTGTTCTTTATTGAAGAAGACATTTTTTCATCCGTTTTTTGAACGATTTTCCCTTTAAATTGTATTTTCATATTTTAAGTAGATGAATTTGAATGCAAATTAAGAATGCAAATTTATATTAACTTATAGTTTTTGTGCTATTTTATTTTCAAAAACCAATTTTTTATTTAAATAGTAGCCTAACAAGGCGTTCGGAATTGCAATAATAGCTGAAGCGATGTAATGGTTTACGTTCACTAGCGAAAATGCCCAAATAAAAGAAATTGCAACACAGTAAGTAACAAAATATACAAATAAAAACCTTAATATTAATTTGTTACTTTTATTTTTAAAAACAAGTATTCCGTATGTTTTAAAGTTAAAAAATATACCTATTACTGTAGCCAAAAATCCTGCTAAAACATAATGTAACCCAATAAGCAGAAACAAAACAAAAACTCCATAGCCAAACGCTGTATTAATACCAGCCACAAAAAAAAATCTAACAATTTTTAAATCGAAACCACTTTTAACTAACTCTTTTATTCTGTTGACAGATTCAATCATTAAAAATGCCTATTAATTAATCTTTATAATGCATTATTTCTTTATACTAACTTATTTAAATTGTTTCGTCAAAATTAATCCGTTCTTTTTCAATAACCAAAGGCCGTTTTCTTACTTGGGTATGAATAGCTCCAATGTATTCACCAATAATACCAATAAAAAAAAGTTGAATGGATGAAAAAAAGAATAATCCAATAACCAAGGGTGCCGTTCCAACTTTAAATTCATCCCAATAAATTAGTTTATAAACAAAATAAGCTATTGCAACAAATAAACTGATTAAAGCAACAGTAAAACCAATAAAACTAGCAAGTCTTAACGGTAATTTAGAGTGATTAACAAAACCTAACATTCCTACGTCATAAAGAGTATAAAAGTTGTTTTTTGTTTTACCGTGTAATCTTTTAGGCTGGGTGTATTCAACAGAAGTATTTTGAAAGCCTACTTCTGAAATCAGACCTCTAAAATAAGGATAGGGATCATCAATTTTACGAATAATATCAAGAAAAGACTTATCGTAAAGTCCAAAACCAGTAAAATTTTTAATTTGCTCTCCTTCAGAAAATTTTGCAAGAATGTTATAATAAATCTTCCTCAATAAAAACATTAATGGATTTTCTCTTGATTTCTTTTTTACAGCAGTAACAATCTTATAACCTTCTTCCCATTTTTTAAGGAATTCAGGAATGAGTTCCGGTGGATCTTGTAAATCAGCAACAACAGAAATCACACAATCTCCGGTAGTCTGAAGTAAACCATGGTATGGCGAGCGAATATGTCCGAAATTACGGGCGTTCACAATGATTTTAACTTTTTTGTCCTGATTGGCAATTCTTTTAAGAATTTCTACTGTTTTGTCCTGAGAATTGTTGTCGATAAATACATGCTCGTAATCATATTGAGGAAGTTGTTCAAAAACCTTTTTTACTTCATTATAAAGGATTTCAACATTCTCTTCTTCATTATAACATGGGGTAAAAATAGAAATTCTTTTCTTCATTTTGATTCGTATTATAGAATTTTTTCTTTTGAAAAATTACCTTATAAAGTTTATTATCATTCGGTGTCGATAGGTTTAATAATCATATTACTCATAAATTCATCTCTGTCCAAAAATGGGAACATATCTTCCAGAGGAGCCGATACTAATCGACCATCAGGAAGTTTTTTAGAAGATGTTTTAGGCGAAAAAATATAATCATTCGTCAGTTTAACATGACAAACAACGGGACCTGAAATTTCAAGAACCTCTGCAATAATAGTCTCAATATTATCATGATTTTCTATAGTAAAAGTTTTTAATCCATAAGCTTCTGATATTTTCGTAAAATCAGGGAATGAAACTCCATTTGCAACATCTACGCCAACAAAATGACTATTAAATAGGTTTGTTTGTGTTTGTTTAATAGAAATATAACAGCGATTGTCTAAAATAAACAGTTTAATAGGTAATTGATAATAGACAATAGTTTGTAACTCCTGAATATTCATTTGCAAACTTCCATCACCTTCCAAACAAATAACATTTTGTTTTTTGTGGGAAGCAAAAGCAGCTCCTATTGCTGCTGACAAACCATAACCCATTGATGCACAACCTGAGTTCCAAAGAATACGCTGTTTTTTCTTCACAATTCCTAATTGATGATATGCAATGCTGGGTGTTGCATTACCAGTGGTAATAATATCATTCTCTTTCAGAGCCTCCGTAAGTTTCTGTATGAAGTGATAGGGGTGTACCAATTCTTTTAAATTAGCATACTCGGGCAAGTAAGCTGAATATTTATTTTTTCGTTCTCCGCACCATTCAACCCATTTCGAAAAATCAGGTAAAGTTTTAGTATTGATGGTTTTGGTTAAGCTATCTACAAAAAATAAAGCATCACATTGAATAGGAATATCTGGTTTAAATGTGGGTTTTAAAAGTTCTGCTTTGTCAATATCTACAACAACTTTCTTGGCTCCACGTGCAAACCACTGCCAGTTATAACTAGTTTGTCGAATATTATTGCGTGAACCTATTGATATTAAAAGATCAGCATTTTGAATAGCAAAATTACCTGCTCGATTTCCAATGGTTCCGATTCGACCTGCAAACAAAGGAGAATCGGTTTCGATAATATCACATCCAAGAAAAGAAGTAACAACAGGAATACCTGTTTTCTCAATCAAATCAATAAATTGTTTAGTAGCATGAGCATTTCGTAATCCATTACCGGCAAGAAAAAGTGGACGTTCGGCTTTTACTATTAACGATGCTAACTCTTCAATTTGATTTAAGGCTAAGGAAGAGTCAAAAAGTTCTTCCTTTTCAATTTTCGAATCAAGAATTTGTGTTTCATCAATATATGCACCTTGAACATTAAGTGGCACATCAATCCAAACAGGACCAGGTCTTCCCGAAGTTGCAAAATGGATGGCTTTATCCAATTCTTGCCTAACAGTTTTTGGATCTGTAAGCATAGTGGCATATTTAGTCACTGGTTTCACAATATCAATAATATTTATTTCCTGATCGCCCAATTGACGAAGGTTTAACTCAGGGCATGAAGCAATTGTAGTTTCAAATTTTACCTGACCCGAAATATATAAAACCGGAACAGAATCAAGCCATTGGCCAATCAAACCAGTTAGTGTATTTGTACCACCGGGACCACTTGTAACAACAACAACTGCAAGTTTATTCGCAATTCTTGCATATCCTTCAGCTGCAATTGCTGAAGCTTGCTCATGATGATTACAGATATAGTTTATTTTTTTATTTCTACTCAAAGCATCATTCAGGTGCATTGCTCCACCACCAGTAATCATAAAAATATCTTCAATTCCATATTCTTCAAGATATTTAAAAATAAAATCAGAGATTCTAATCATTATATGCCACGATTATAAATTTGTTGTTTTAATGATTCATTATAAGAATAAGGACTGTCAATTGTATCAATCATTACTGGTTCGTCCTTTTTCATAGCTCTTAATAAAACTTCACCCGACATTAGCTCACGACAAGATATTTGTCCTTTTTGCAAAGGAATTGCCAAATAAATGTCATTATCGATAGTTTCATGCTTAATTACATAACCTTCGGGTAAATCTCTTTTAACATAAACTCCTCGTACCAGAGCATCAAGATATTGAATCTCTTCTTTGGGTGGTATTCTTTTGGTAGTACCACTATTGCCACACATTTCTTTCACCTTATGAAATGATTTAAACCAAGTATCAATTTGATGGGGTAAAGAGCAGTATGGTGCAACACTTATACCTCCATCTTCGATATCAATATGTCTTTCAAAAGTTCGGGCACCTTTTGCATAAGCAATCATCAACGAATAATCCCATGAATGATATTCGTGGGTTGAATAACCTATGGTATGATTTGGATAACGATTTTTTAAAAAATCTATTTGATTGATTTCTAGATTAGAATCTTCAGAAGGATAAAGAGAAACGCAATGATTTATTGCAAGTGGAATATTTCTATTCTCAAAAAAAGTAACTAAATCGTCAAGATCTTTTACAGAAGAACCCCCTGTTGATACTATTACAGGTTTTTTTGTTTTTGCAATTTTTTCAATCAGTGGCCAGTCGTTTAAATCAGAACTTGCTATTTTAAATAATTGAATCCCTAATTCCATACCTAAATCAACAGAAGCTTCATCAAAAGGAGTGGTCATTGGAATACATCCTGCTTTACGAATATTATTTACTAAAATAGCCAAATTTTCTTTTGACAATTTTGTATCGATTGTTTTTTTAATATATCGAATATCATCCCTTTTTTGAAAATCTTTATGAATAAAATTATCAACATCTCTAAATTGCAATTTTATTGCTGCCTGAACATTATTAAAACGAACAATCTGTCCAAAAGCATTAATAATTTTCAGTCCTCTGTCAAGACTCCCCCAGTGATTATTGGCCATTTCAAGCACAAATAAATCTTCAAAAATATCACGGTTCATATATAATTTAATTTGGTTGGTGTATTAAAAAATCAATTAATTGCTGTGTTGTATCAAAATAAAAATCTGGAATTGCTTTAATTATTTCCTCCCTAATTCCATAACCATAACCAACACCGATGGTTGTAATATCATTTTCTCTTCCAGATCTTACATCTGATGCACTATCACCAATCATCAGCGTTGTTTTTCGATTAAGTTTATTTTTTTTAATCAGCAAAGATATCATTTCTTTTTTTAATAAAAAGACACCTTCAATTTTGTCAACAGTACAAATATCATCAAAAAAGTCAATATTAAGTTTTTTTATTATTTTTTTTGTTAAATTTTCCGGCTTATTAGTGGCAATATAAATACGTTTATTTGTTTCTTTTAAGGTTTTTAATAGATTTTCAATCCCTCTGTAACAAAATGTTTTATTAAATCCACTTTCGTTATAGATTGCCCTAAAGCTGTTTACAATCTTATTCGTTTCATCTTGCGAGATATTTATTAAAATTGTTTTTATCATTTCTTCTAAGGGAGGTCCGATTTTAAAAGAAGAACTATCAATATTAACACCTTTAATTTTATAAATAGCAGCTTTTAAGGAATCTTTTATATCAGCCTGAGAATCAACCAAAGTTCCATCAAAATCAAATATTATGTTTTCAAAATTACTCATCAGATGTATGAAACATTATTGTTCTACCAATAGCCTCCTGAAGTGATAATATTTCAGGCACTGCCAATTCTGTCTTAATTTTTTTAATACATGGAATATAGTTCTGATTCCTATCGGTTGGGTTAGATTCGCCTAAAATTTTAACAGACAACTTCGGAAAAAATTTAGCAACCTCTATAGCTAATTCTTTAATAGATAATGATTTTTCAGATCCAATATTATATGCTTGTCCGCTTTCACCTCTGAGTAATGCATATAATAACCAAATCACTAAATCAGCAGCATACATATAAGAACGAAGAGGGCTCCCATTTCCTTTAATGATTATATCCTCGCCTTTTAAGCCGTTTCCAATAAAATTGCCAATTGCAAAGTGCATGTCTAATGGCAAGTATGGACCTACAAATGCAAAACAGCGAGCTATAACAACATTCATCTGATATTGTTTCTGATAACAAGAACAATAGAGTTCAGAAAACCGTTTTGCCTCGGAATAAGCCGAAGCTGTATTGAGAACATTAGGTCCACCATAATAATTCTCTGAAAATCCAACTATATTATCGGGTTGAACGCCATAAACAGCACCACTGCTTAAATATAAAACTTTTTGCGATTTAACTTTCACCCCATAATCGAACACTTTTCTTGTACCCTCGACAATTGTATTTATCATTTTAAGCGGTTGCTCGTGATTTAGCTTTGCATCAGCTTCGGTAGCAGCATGTATAATAATATCACTATGAGGCAATTTGGAATAATCGAATTCTGTTACATCTCCTTTTACAAATTGAATAAAGGGGACAATAAATTTAGGGAATTTTCCTAAAAAATAATCAGGATTACGCGATAATACAATAATATTAAACGTAATAGATTTATACTGGTTAAGCCAAAGAAAATATTCAAGTATGCATTTCCCTATGAAACCAGTTCCACCAGTTATAAAAATTGTTTTGCCATCCAATTCGTTAACCAAATGGCTTGTTTTATTAAATATATAATCGAGATCGTTTTGAAGAGATTTTTTCATTGATTATTTTTGTTATTGAATACAATATAAAACTGTATCAATAAGATTATTACCATGAAACCGAATATAAAAATTGTATCCTAAATCCCAACTATCAATTAGTTCAGGAATACTATAAATATGATCGGGTTTATGATAAATACTGATGGCTAATGAAGGTTTATATTTACAAATAGTTTTTTTAGCCCCCAGCAAAGCTTCAATTTCAGCACCCTCAATATCCATTTTTAAGTAACCGGGATAAGTGTGGATAATTTCGTCAATTTTTACAACTGGGATTATTTGATTGCCGTGTTCGCTGTAAGATGAACTCTCGCCCACGCCAGTCTCAAATTTAAGCATCGTTGTTTCTGACCAAACACCACAAGGATAAATAAACAATTGGTTTGTAATATTATCTTTTAACTTCGTATTATTTACAATTTTTTGGAAGTTATCCATTTCAGGTTCAAAAGCAATAACAAGATCAAGCTGACCTTTTGCTTTATATGCATCAAAAATATTTTCACCATCAAACGAACCAATATCATAAAATGCCCCCTTTCCATCCCAAACGTCTATATCTAAGGGAAAATATTGATTTTTAAAATCAGGCTTTATTAAAAAAGATGGATCAAAGGTTTTTAAATACTCAATTATTATTGAATAGGTGTCTATGCTTATTGGATCTTTAAATAATTTCTGAACATTCAAATATTTTCCAATATTCTTGGAATAATAGTTTTTATCGGTCAGCCAAACTGTATCACCCAATTGTGCTGAAAAAAAAGAATGAAATTCGGGATAAGTCAGGATTTTATTAAAACCAAAGGATTTTAGGTTTGTGATAATATCTTGCAAAAACGCATTAGGTTCTCTATTAAAAATGGCGATTATTATGGGTATATTTTTATCTAAAGTTGATGTTTCCTTAAGTTCAATAACCCTAATATTGTTTATTTCAGGAAAGTTTGGTTTGGAAGTTACAATGAAAGAAGCTATTGATTTGCCAGTATTTTGTAGCACTTGCATCACTTTAATTGCAGTATTTCCGGCACCAAAAATATAAAATTGGTTTTCACTTATTTCATTTTTAAAATTCATTTCTTCTTTCATCTTTTAATGGTTATAAACAAGCTTATTTTTAGCAAGTTCTGTACTTTATGTGTTTATTTTTAGAATTCGATTCTTAATGCACATTGATTTGATTTCCTGTTCAATTTCGAAACTAAATAGAGCTGAACAAATAATAATCACAGCATCTGATTTATAAAGAAATTCCTTTCCATAAACACAAATTCCATTAATAATATTTCCTTGTTTCTTTGAGTCATTGTCAATAAAAGCAATAATATTGCACTTACCTAAAATAGTGTTCTCAATTAAGCTAAGTGTAAAACTTCCTGCACCAAAAACGATTACAGGTGTTTTATTATTTACATAATCTATTAATTCAGGAAATATTAATTCATTATTTGAACGAAGAATATATTTTAATATATTCTTTTTTAAATTATCATTAATTTTATAAGTTGAAAAAGAATTAATATCGCTTTTCGTAAAGCAACAATAAACAGCTGGGTATTCTACTGTTTCAGAAACTTGTATTTTCTTTTGTTCAGATTTTTTACAATTATAATCAAATTTTGAGAAGATATTTATAAGTGATACTGAACAGAAATGGTTGATATGTTCAATGTCAAAATAATGAAAAGGAGCAACATAGAACTCATAGTAAAGTGAAGCATCAGGTGTTTCAATATAAACTAATCCATCTTGACTTAATAATTCAGAGATGTTTTTTACGGCAGATTGTATATCTACTAAATGTTCAAACACATGGGAGAAGATTATAAAATCATACTTTTTATTTAATGTACTAATATTAAAAATTCCACCTAATTTTGCTTCAATCCCCTTATTTAAAATATTATTTACACAAACGGGTGAAGGATCAAGTCCTGTTAAGTTAGTAAATCCCAATTTTTTTAGTTCCATTAACAAACCACCGTTTCCACAACCAATATCAAGAATACTACTGTTCTTTGATGGAATTAAGTTTTCAATATCTTCAGCTGTTTCTTTTAAACGTGATAAATCATAAGTTTTGTCACCACCACCACTTGCTGTTTTAACATCTTCATATTTAGACATTTCCTGATAAAAGATGTTATATGTCTTCTGGTTTGCAGAAGTGTCAGCAAAGACAAAGCCACAAGTATTACAACAAACTACATCATAATTGGAAGGTAAAATGTGGTTTTCAGGCAAAAAAAATCGCTGGTTATGAAGTATTTCGCCATCGGTGTTGTCACAAATTGGACAACTTCGTAATAGGTTTTTTATTTTTGTTTTACTCCCAATCATCTGTTTTAATTTGGTTTTCGTGTATTTCTTGCTGTATAAGATATTTTTTAAACGTTTTTATCATCTCAGGCGGTCCTGAAATAAAGAAAGAGCTTTTGCTATCACTTTTATTAAGGATTTTAGCAATATCCAACATTCCTTGTTTGTCTTGATAAATATAGTTTATTATAAGGTTCGGATTGATTTGCATAGCAATCTTTAATTCATCATGATATAAATTTAATTCTTTGTTTTGAAAGCCTGCAAATAAAAAAGGGTTTTTGTAAAAAGCAAAATCAGGGTCTGTAAACAACGAAAGAAATGGTGTAATGCCCGTACCTCCTGCAATAAAAACAGTATTTTCTTTGCAATGTTCTTGTGTAAATAAATCTCCGTAAGGTAGTTTCAATGTTACCAAGCTACCTGCCATCAATTCAGTTGCCATTCTTTTTGTAAAACGACCTTTCACTGCAAAAGTAATTTTAATCAATTCATCTTTTGCACTGGATTGCATGCTAAAACAACGGGATTCCGGCCATCCGGAACTTGGATCGTATTCATCTAATGCAAAATGTAGAAACTGACCGGGAGCATATTTATAAGAACCACCCAATGATTTCATCTGTAAAGTAAAGATGTCTTTTATTGGTTGTTCAATAGAGACTATCTCTGTCGGGTATTTTTTAACGATAGCCATTTTTATTAAAATTTTCTTATGTATTCAGATACTACATTTTCAACATAATCAAACATCTCTTTTGTTAATCCCGGATACGTTCCTAAAAAGAAAGTATTGTTCATAATATAATCGGTATTTTTGAGATGATCTGCAATTCGCCATTTTTTATGAATAAAAGCTGGCTGTTTAACAATGTTTCCTGCAAACAAATTACGTGTTTCAATAAGATTTTGATCCAAATATTTTGTTATTTCATCACGTGTGAACGGACAGTTATCTTTTAAAGTAATTATAAAACTAAACCATGAAGGATCCGATTTTTCTGTAGCATTTGGTAAAATAAAATAGTTGGAAAATTTGGAGAAAATCCGTGTCCATTCATTAAAATGTAACCTTCTTTTTTCACAGAAATCAGCTAATTTATTCATTTGTGCAGCTCCAATTGCAGCCTGAATATCGGTCATTTTTAAATTATATCCAATTTCAGAATAAACGTATTTGTGATCATAACCGATAGGTAATTCTCCAAATTGTTGAGTATACCTTTTGCCACAAGTATTGTTTTCACCGCCTGCACAATAACAATCGCGTCCCCAATCGCGAAACGCTCTGATTAAATTTGCCAGCAATGGATCGTTAGTGCATATTGCACCGCCCTCACCTGTGGTAATATGATGAGCTGGATAAAAAGAAATTGTAGATATATGTCCGAATGTGCCTGTAAATTTGCCATTGTATTTACTCCCAAAAGAATCACAATTATCCTCAATAACCCATAAATCATGTTCTTTTGCTATTTGCATAATTGCATCAATATCAAATGTATTTCCTAAAGTATGTGCAAGAAAGATGCATCGGGTTTTAGGTGTGATGGCTTTACGCATCATTTCAATATCAATATTGTAGGTAGGTATTTCAACATCTACAAAAACAGGAATTAAACCATATTGAATGATGGGTGTAATTGTAGCGGGAAAGCTTGCTGCAACAGAAATTACTTCATCTCCTGATTTCAATCGTTTTTCTCCAAGTTTTTCTGAAGTAAGAGCAGAAAAAGCCAATAAGTTGGCTGAAGAACCTGAATTTGTAAGTAAAACGTGTTCTATTCCCAAAAACTCTGCGATTTTTTCTGCAAATTCTTCGGTAAATCGTCCTTCGGTGAGCCAAAAATCTAATGATGCATCTACTGCATTTACCAATTCTGTTTCATCGAAAACCCTTCCGGCATAGTTTACCTTGGTTTTACCAGCTATAAATTCTTTATTTGAAAATTTCAGTTGGTAATATTCAATCGTTTTTTCAATTATTTCTTTTCTGAGTGTTTTAATATCGCTCATAGTATTATTTAGTTATTAAAATCTAAAATATTCACGTATTTGAATTTTGCACACTTCCCGCATATCATCACCTTTTAAAAATGATTTGTTCCAATCAATAATATAAGATAATGATTGTTCCAAATTCCAACGAGGATGCCAATCTAAAATATTTTTTGCTTTAGAACAATCTAATTTTAAATAATTTGCTTCGTGAGGTTGTGGATTGTTATCAATTTCGTAAGCTGCATTTTCACCCCACAACTTACACATTTTTGAGGTAATCCACTCTACATTTTTGGCATCATTATCATCAGGTCCGAAATTCCAAGCTTCGGCAAATTCAACTCCGTTATTAAATAGTTTTTCGGCTAAGATAAGATAGCCCGAAAGTGGTTCTAATACATGCTGCCAAGGACGAATAGCAAAAGGACTTCGTATTTTTAACTTTTCTCCTTTTGAAATAGCTCTGATAAAATCGGGTATCAATCGATCTTCAGCCCAGTCGCCACCACCAATAACATTTCCAGCTCTAGCTGTGGCTATTGCAATACCATGTTTGCTATAGTCTTTTGAATTAAAGAATGAGTTCCTGAAAGATGCTGTTACTAATTCTGAACATCCTTTACTGTTAGAATAGGGGTCATATCCACCCATCGGCTCATTCTCGCGATATCCCCAATGCCACTCACGGTTTTCATAACATTTATCAGTAGTTACGTTTACTACAGCTTTTATTCCTGTCGTATGTCGAATAGCTTCAAAAAGATTAACAGTGCCCATCACATTAACCGCATAAGTTTCCACCGGATTTTTATACGATTCCCGAACTAGTGCTTGTGCCGCCATGTGTATAATAATATCAGGTTTTACTGATAAAAGAAATTTAGAAAACTTTTCATAATCACGGATATCTCCAATAGAAGATGTTATAAGTTTTTCAATATGTGCTTCCTTGAAAAGACTGGGTTGTGTTGGAGGATCCAATGCGTAGCCATACACTTCAGCATCCATTTCTTTCAATATCAAACAAAGCCAGGAACCTTTAAAACCAGTATGACCTGTAATTAATACTCTTTTCCCTTTCCAAAAAAGTTTGTTTATGTTTTCTACCATAATTTCCAGTCGCATTTATCGGTTTTCCATAAATCTTCTAAATCTTCTTTGTCGCGAATAGTATCCATAGGTTTCCAAAACCCATAATGCCTGAATGCGTGAAGCTGTTTGTCTTTAGCCAGCGTTTCTAATGGCTCTCTTTCCCAAATTGTGGAATCGCCATCTTTTATATAATCAAACACTTCCGGTTGGAGAACAAAAAAGCCTCCATTTATCCATGTATTATCACCTTTGGGTTTTTCCTGAAATGCAAAAATTTCAACAGAATTTTCCTGATTAAAATGAATTGCCCCAAATCTGCCTGAAGGCTGAACAACAGTAACCGTTGCAAGTTTATTTTGTTTAGTATGAAATTCGACCAATTCTTTAATATTAACATTCCCTAATCCATCTCCATACGTTAACATAAATGGTTCATTTCCTATGTATTTCTGAATTTTTTTTATTCTTCCACCCGTCATTGTATCGAGGCCGGTATCAATTAATGTAATTCTCCATGGCTCAACATTAGATTGGTGAACTTCAAGTTTGTTTTGTTTTAAATCAATAGTTACATCTGCTTGGTGTAAAAAATAATTGGCAAAATATTCTTTTATCATATAGCCTTTATAGCCACAACAAATAATAAAGTCATTATATCCATAATGAGAATATATTTTCATTATATGCCAAAGTATTGGTCTTCCTCCAATTTCAACCATCGGTTTTGGTTTTAGTGTGGTTTCTTCACTCAATCTTGAACCCAACCCTCCGGCAAGAATAACTACTTTCATATTTAAAACATTTAAAATTATATTGTTACAAAAGAAATATTTTTATAATAGTATTTATATCGTTTACAAAAATACTATTTTTATTGTTTCTTTTGTTGTATATATTGCTATTTTTTATTTATCAGAAGAATAAGATATTTTTATTCAGGAAGTAGTGTATTTTAGGTTATTTATTTATTCTCTTCGAAATACCAATAACTATGAATAGATTATTCATCCCTCTATTAGGTTTCATTACATTGGCATTGGAAATATGACGGATACGAAATTCAGTATCCAAATTCCAGGTACCGAAAATTTTGTTGCTTAACCCAATTGTCAAATTATCTGAAAAAATATAGCCGTGCGCCTGTCTATCAGTAGAAACAGTGATAAAATGCGGACCAGAACCTAACTGGCTATAAAAAAATGAATTCGCTCCTATTTTATATTTATATCTTATAGCCACATTGATGCCGAATTCCACTTCTTTAAGTTTATTGTCTAGAAAAACAGGATTGATTTGAGGTTCAAACATTACCCACCATTTTCCTTTTCTCTCTTTTTTGGTGAGCTCACAACCAAAGTTGCCCATCAGTAAAAGTGGTTTGTAGTTTTGTCCTTCGGGAAGTTCAATACTATAAGCACTTATGCCGATTTTAAAACCTACTTCTGTGAAGAAATGCTTAGGTGTTTCTTGACTTTTAGCATTAAATGAATTTAGAGATAATGCAAGAATGATAATTATTTTAACCGCAGAGAACGCAAAGGGTTTCGTAGAGAGCCGCAAAGACTTAGAACAGTAATTTTTAAATATTAGCATCAAGTAGTTATAAATTATTTGCAATTCTTTTTAAACCATCTATTAAGCGTAATACATTAAAGTTCATAAGCAATCCGAGTTTACAGGCAGATAATTTTAAATAGGTAATTACTTGTGCTGTATGGATATCATTTAATGCTTCAATTGTTTTTAGTTCAACCACAACTTTGCCTTCAACAAGCAAATCCAAACGGTATCCAATTTCTAATTTTACTTCATTGTAAATTAAAGGTAAAGCTTTTTGTTTTTCAACTTTTAAACCTGATTTCTGTAATTCATAATAAAGACATTCAAGATAAGAACTTTCTAATAAACCTGGACCAAGTGCTTTATGAACTTTGATTGCACATCCGATTATCTTTTCTGAAATCTCATTTTCAGTCATAATATTACTTTTCTGTTTTTTAAACTCTGCGACCTCTGCGGTTAAAAAATTAAATTTTAGAAATCCATTCAGTTAATTCCGCCAAATTCATAGCTGCAATATCCAGTTTGTTTTTCTTACGGAATCCGTTTAGGTCGTTGAATAGTTTATTAATATTGGCTTCTTTTAATGCTGACAAAGTATTAAAACCGGCTTTTCTGATATGCTGAATCCATAGTTCAGGTACACCAATTGCTGCAAATTCTTCATCAGTTGACTGAACTGCTTTCTTTTCGGGACGCATCTGTGGAAAGAAAAGCACATCCTGTATAGAGTTTGAATTGGTCATAAACATTACCAATCTATCTATTCCGATACCCATACCCGAAGTTGGCGGCATACCATATTCCAACGCACGTAAGAAATCCTGATCGATAAACATCGCTTCATCATCCCCTCTTGCAGCTAATTTCATTTGATCATAAAAACGATTATACTGGTCTATCGGGTCATTCAGCTCGGTGTAAGCATTTGCCAGTTCTTTTCCGTTTACAAAAAGCTCAAAACGTTCGGTAAGTTCAGGGTTATCGCGGTGCTTTTTGCAAAGTGGCGACATTTCTACAGGATAATCAATAATAAAAGTTGGTTGTATATAGTTATGCTCGCATTTTTCACCGAAAATTTCATCAATCATTTTTGCTTTACCTTTACTTGGATCTTTTACAAATCCAAGATTCCCATAAACATTTAAAATCTGACTTTCATTCATATTCTTAATATCATAACCAGTATGTTCTTTAATAGCATCTATCATAGTAACTCTGCGGAAAGGTGCTTTAAATTCTATCTGATTTTCACCAAACAGAACCTGAGTTTTTCCATGTAAATCAAGCGCCACTTTTTCTATCATTTTTTCGGTAAAATCCATCATCCATAAGTAATCCTTGTAGGCTACATATATTTCCATTACAGTAAATTCAGGATTATGGGTGCGATCCATACCTTCGTTGCGAAAATCTTTTGCAAATTCATAAACGCCATCGAAACCACCTACAATCAATCTTTTCAAATATAATTCATTGGCAACTCTTAAGTAAAGCGGAATGTTCAATGCATTGTGATGGGTTGAAAACGGACGTGCAGCAGCTCCGCCCGGGATTGCCTGTAATATTGGCGTTTCTACCTCCAAATAACCTTGAGCATTGAAAAATTCGCGCATGGATTGTATCACCTTGGTTCGCTTGATAAAAGTATCTTTTACCCCTTCGTTTACAATCAAATCTACATAACGCTGACGATAGCGTTGTTCGGGATCGCTGAAAGCATCGTAAACTACACCATCTTTTTCTTTAACAATAGGCAAAGGTTTCAGCGATTTGCTCAACAGTTTGAGCTCGGTAACATGTATGCTGATTTCACCCATCTGGGTAGTGAATACATATCCTGTAACCCCAATGATATCACCGATATCCATCATTTTTTTGAATACATTATTGTAAAACGAAGTATCTTCACCTTCACAAATATCATCGCGTTTGATATACAACTGAATACGCCCCACGCTGTCCTGTAACTCTACAAATGAAGCTGCTCCCATAATACGACGACTCATCATACGACCGGCTATACTTACTTTCTGAAAAAGTGTATTGTCAGTTGGATATTTCTCTAATATTTCTGTTGTTTTTGCATTTACTTCAAATAATTCGGCAGGGTAAGGATTGATACCTGCATTTTGGAGTTCTTCCAGTGATTTTCTGCGGAATAACTCTTGTTCGCTTAACTCTAAACTCATAAAATTAAAAATTTTTGCAAAGATAGGGAAAATCAGTTAAATGTGAAATTCTAAAAATGACACTATCTTTAATCTATTGGTATCCAATATTATTTCCAATAAAAAAAGTAATTTGTTGAGAATATTAACAACATTCTTATATTCAATGTAATTAAAATTTTACATCCATGCTCTATTGTCGAAATCAATATTTGATACTTTTCAAACTACGTAAATACAATTAAATAAATAGAATAACGAGAATAAAATAGGAAATTAAAAGCAGTATGTGAAATAGAAATTTTTATAGAAACAAGGAATAAATAAGTATGATAATAAACAATAAGAACTCAATTTTGTTATTTTTTAATACTGATATATTGCAGTGATTTACACCTAGAATTATGTTGGTTTTTTCTGTTGAAAAGACATATTTTTTATGTATAATTTGTATCTGGTTAAAAAAATCTTATGGTTTTTTATTTTTGAAATACTTTATAAAAGACTAGATAATTATAAATATATTATTATCTTTGTCTTAGTAAATTTATATTAATAAATTAGAATTACTTTTTAGGAATGAGTGAAAAAGAAGAAAACCCGAAAAATAAATCAAGAAGAGAGTTTATACAACAAGTTGGAATTGTAGGTGTTGGGTCTGTATTAGCCGGATCTGCAATACTAGCAGGGATAAATTACGATAAGAAAAAATCAACAGGTGCTCGTATAAAAGTATTGACTGCCGAAAACGAACTTCTCGAAATTGACAGAAATGATGCAACCAAAGTTGGTAAATCGAAAGCAGAAAATCTAACTGCTTTACAAAAAGAAGGAAGAGAAGGAATACCCGGAAAACGATGGGTAATGGTTGTTGACTTATCAAAATGCAAAAATGCCCGTAAATGTATGTCAGCTTGTCAAGGTGCACATCAGCTGAGACCAGAACAACACCATATCAATGTATTGAAAATGCAGGAGTCGAAGAATACTCCTCCTTTTTATATGGCAAAACCATGCCAGCATTGCGACAATCCTCCTTGTGTGGCTGTTTGTCCAGTAGATGCTACCTTCAAACGTCCTGATGGAATTGTTTTAATTGATAATGAAAGATGTATCGGCTGTCGTTTTTGTATTGCAGCTTGTCCCTACAGCGCTCGTGTATTTAATTGGGCTGAACCATTACTTGCTGAAGAGGATAAGGATAAAACCTACAATGTTGAATTAAATGTTCCTCAGCGAAAAGGGACTGTAAGTAAATGTTTATTTAGTGCTGATAGATTACGAGAAGGTAAAATGCCTTATTGTGTTTCTGCCTGTCCGAATGGCGTTTATTATTTTGGCGATGAAAATGAAGATGCAGTAACCAACGGAACTACCAAGGAAACAGTTAGATTCAGTAAGTTACTTGAAGAAAATGCCGGTTATCGTTTAATGCCAGAGTTAGGTACTAAAACAAGAGTTTATTACCTGCCTGCCAAAAACAGAACTGCCCCATTTCAGGATAAAGATAAACTGGAAGCAGAAGAACATTTAGATATTAACAATTCATAATTAATATATATGTTAGATCAATCAAAATTTGACAAAATCACATCCGATTTACTTAAACCCATCAGAATAAATCATAGCTTTATGGTTTGGATGGGATTTTTAGGTGTTTCTCTCATTGTATGTTTATATGCATACTCAGTTCAACTTGATAAAGGTATGGTTGTAACAGGTCTTCGCGACTATGTATCTTGGGGAATGTATATCTCCAACTTTGTATTTTTTGTTGCAACCAGTTTAATAGGAATGTTAATTAGTGCAGTATTAGGTCTTTCTGGTGAAAAATGGGCATCACCATTAGCCAGAATTGCAGAAATTATTGCATTGGCTTTTGCTGCAGTAGCTGGTTTGGTAATTATTTCAGATATGGGTCGTCCGGAAAGGTTAATCAATGTTTTTCTTTATGGAAGAATTCAGTCTCCCATCTTATGGGACGTTACTGTTGTTACTTTTTATGTGCTGATATCTGCTTTGTTTTTATATGTTCCTTTAATTCCTGACTTGAAAATATGTTATGATAAAATGAATCAACTGCCTGCCTATAAAAGAAATATTTATAAAGTTTTGTCTTTAAACTGGATTGGATCACCGGAGCAAATTAAAATCATCAAGCAATCTACTAGAATACTTGCAATTTTGATTATTCCTGTTGCACTTGCTATTCATACAGTAACATCATGGTTATTTGCCAGTACTACAAGGGTAGGTTGGGATAGCAGTATTTTCGGACCTTATTTTGTAACAGGTGCTTTTGTATCGGGTTCTGCAGCCGTTATTATTGCAATGTTTTTCTATAGAAATAATTTCAAATTACAGGATTATATTACAGAAAAGCATTTTGATAAAATGGGTAAGCTTTTGGTACTGGTTTCCTTGATTTACCTATACTTTACTTTGAATGAATACATGGTTCCGGGTTATAAAATGAAAAAATTCGATGCCATGCATATACATGCTTTATTCACAGGTACTCATGCATTGTTGTTTTGGTCTGTACAAATCTTTGGATTGGTATTACCCATCGTTTTACTTCTTTTTAAGAAAATGAGAAAACCTTTACCAATGCTGGTTGTTGCTTTATTTGTAATTTGCGGCGCATGGTTAAAAAGATATATTATTGTTATTCCTACACAGGAACATCCATTTTTGCCTATCCAGAACGTACCTATGAATTTCAAAATATATACGCCTTCATTAACAGAATCACTTATTTCTCTGGCACCTATAATTTTAGTTCTTATTATTATTACCATATTATCAAAAGTGGTTCCAATTATACCTGTTCATGAAACGATAGAACATCTTGAAGAAACTAAATAAATGTAATAGATATGTTTAAAGAAAATATTAAATTAAGATTAACGGCAACATTTTTAATATGTTTTTTATTCTTTCTGCAATTAAATGCACAGAGATGGGATGTTCCGGCTGACAAAAAGTCAAAAAACAGCTATATTAAATTTGACGGGAATACGGCTAAGGAAGGTGAAGCTATATTTACCAAAAATTGCAAATCCTGTCATGGAGATCTTGGTAAATCCAATGGTATCAAAACAATGAATCCTGCTCCGCCAGATTTGTCGCAAGCATTAACGCAGGAACTTACTGACGGTGAATTGTTTTATATTCTTAATACGGGAAGGAATGCGATGCCTTCCTTTAAAAATACACTTTCAGAAGAAGAACGCTGGAAAGCAATTTCTTTTATCAGAAGTTTTAATAATAAATATGTACAGGTTCTCTCAAAAACTGATCCTACTAAAAGTAAGTTGGTTAAAATTAACTGTGTCTTTGATTCCTTAAGTAATAAACTTAAATTAAATATTATTGCCAACGAAAAAACAGGAGTTATACCATTGAAAGATGCTGAAGTTTCGTTGTTTGTAACCCGGTATTTTGGTAAATTACAGATTGAAAAAACAATCAGAACCAATGCTGACGGGATTGCTATTTTTAACTTTCCAAAAGATTTGCCTGGTGATAAAACAGGAAATGTAGATGTTGCAATAAAGGTATCAGATGAATTGTACGGAGAGATTGAATCTGTAAATAAATTCAATATAGGAATACCAACAGACAAACTTGGATTAACTCAAAATAGAGCCATTTGGAATATTCTAAAAAAAGCGCCTTGGTGGATAATAATTACTTATACGTCAATTGTTCTTACTGTAGGGGCTTTTTTACTGTATATTATTTTTAGTTTGTTGAAAATAAGAAAATTAGGAGAAAATTAAATCTATTGTTATGCAAAGAAAATTATTTTTTATTTTCGTTATTGTTTTTTTTCTAAGCCTCAGCACTAAGGCTCAGGTAGATCAGGCAACAGATGTCGGCGTTGTAGAACACCTTGGTGCTATGATTCCTCTGGATTTGAAATTTGTAAATGATAAGTTTGATACTGTAACATTAAAACAACTCATTAACAAACCAACTATTTTATCCTTTGTTTATTTTGATTGTCCAGGATTATGCAGTCCTTTGTTGGAAGGACTCGGTGGTGTAATCCAGAAAACAAATTTGGAACTTGGTAAAGATTATCAAGTAATTACTATCAGTTTTAATTTCAGAGACACTCCTGATAAAGCCAAAGCAAAAAAACAAAAATTTACCGAACGCTATTCTAAAGGGAAAGAAAATGGATGGATATTTCTGACTACTGATAGTTTGACAATATTCAAGATTACAGATGCTACAGGTTTTAAAACCAGAGCTGTGGGATTGGATTTTGTTCATCCTTCTGCTATTATTGCGATTAGCCCTCAAGGGATGATTACCAGATATCTGTATGGAATCACATTTTTACCTATTGATTTTAAAATGGCTATTATTGAAGCCAATAAAGAACAGCCAAGACCAACTATACAAAAAATATTGCAACTTTGTTATACTTATGATCCTGACAATAGACGTTTTGCGTTGGATGTAACAAAGATTGCAGGAACTTTAATCGTCTTTTTTATACTGGTATTTATTATAGTATATCTGATTAAACCAAAAAGAAAAAACAAAAATTAAGTAATGATGAGTAACGGAACAGATAAAATAGAATACGTAAGCTATCTGGAGCATCAAGGGAAATACAGCGGTCTGCGTTCCTGGATATTTGCTACGGATCATAAGAGAATTGCTTTGTTATATTTGTATGCAATTGCAACCTTCTTCTTTGTGGGTGCCATCTTAGGGTTATTGATGCGTTTTGAGTTGATAGCTCCTGGAGAAACTATTATGAAACCTCAAACCTATAATGGTATTTTCACCGTCCATGGTGTTATTATGATTTTCATGGTAGTGATACCCGGTCTTTCAGCAGTATTTGGTAACTTCTTTCTACCCATTTTAATTGGCGCTAAGGATGTAGCATTCCCAAAACTGAATTTATTTTCATGGTGGATATTTATTTTTGGCAGTATTTTAGCAGTTGCTTCTCAGTTTCTAAAAAGTGGCCCTCCTGATACCGGTTGGACGTTTTATGCTCCTTATAGTACTACAACAGGGACCAGTGTAATTATGGCAACTACTGCAGCTTTTGTGCTGGGTTTTTCGTCTATTCTTACCGGTCTTAATTTTATTGTAACGGTGCATCGCATGCGGGCACCTGGAATGAAATTTTTCAATATGCCATTGTTTCCATGGTCTATTTATGCTACTGCATGGATACAATTATTGGCAACGCCTATTGTTGGGATAACACTGTTGATGCTGATTGCAGAACGTTTGTTCGGTATTGGCTTCTTTGATCCTAAACTAGGAGGAGATCCATTGCTGTTCCAACATTTATTCTGGATTTATTCACATCCTGCTGTTTATATTATGATATTGCCTGCTATGGGTGTAATTACTGAAATTATTCCTACTTTCTGTCAGAAAAAGGTTTACGGTTACAAGGCGATTGCATTATCTAGTCTTGCCATTGCAGGTGTTGGTTTCCTTGTTTGGGGTCATCACATGTACACTTCAGGTATGAGTGAAAATGCAAGATGGTTTTTTTCATTGCTAACATTTATTGTTGCTGTTCCCAGTGCTATAAAAGTTTTTAACTGGATATCTACTATGTATAAAGGTTCTATAGATTTAAAACCACCATTTTTGTTTGCACTTTCATTTATTTTTCTTTTCATTATAGGTGGTACTACCGGATTAATCCTTGGCTCAGTAGCAACCAATATTCAGGTGCACGACACGTCATTTATTGTTGCACATTTCCATTATATCATTTTCGGAGGCATGGGCTTCGCATTTTTTGCAGCTATTCATTATTGGTTACCCAAAATGTATGGTAAGATGTACAATTTCAAACGTGCAAATATTGCCTGGGGATCACTTTTTATAGGTTTTAACCTATTGTATTTTCCTCAGTTTATCATTGGAATTCAGGGAATGCCGAGAAGATATTTCGATTATCCACCACAGTTTCAGTGGGCTCAGATTATTTCCACTATAGGCGGGGTTATATTAATATCCGGAATAATACTGATGGTATACAATCTTATAATGGGTGTAAGAAAAGGTGAAATTGCACCTGCTAATCCATGGAATGGATCTACCCTTGAATGGCAGATACCTTCTCCTCCTTCATTGGAAAATTTCGATGAAGCACCTGTTGTGAAAGAAAATCCTTACGATTATATTTAGTAAAATTTAAAACTATGAGCGAAAAAGGAATACATATAGAAGAGCACAGAGATGATGAAGCATCCAAATTAGGGATGTGGCTCTTTATTTTCACGGAACTGCTTTTATTTGGAGGTTTGTTCCTGGTTTATTCTATCTACAGATGGCAATATCCTGTTAATTTTCATGAAGCTAGCTTAGAACTCAGTGTAACGATAGGTGTTATTAATACTATTGTATTGCTTTTCAGTAGTATGACCATTGCTATGGCGCTGACTGCCATTCAGAAAAACAACAAAAAACTTGCATTGAGATTGATAGCTGTTACCTTATTGATGGCCTTAATATTTTTGATAAATAAGTATTTTGAATGGGGACATAAATTTGAACACGGATTATATCCCGGCTCCGATTTGATGGCTTTGCTGGAAAGAGGACATTTGTTGTATTTCAGTCTTTATTTCTTTATGACCGGGTTGCATGCACTTCATATTATCGTAGGTATGATTTTGCTTATTATCGCTTATTTTAAAGTGAAAAAAGACAGTGTCAATTCAGACAGATTTGTTTTTTTGGAAAATGGAGCCCTTTATTGGCATCTGGTTGATTTAATCTGGATATTCCTCTTTCCATTAATGTATTTAATTACATAATTTAAATTTTTAAAATATGGATCACAACAAAACACATATAACAGAATATAAAGTACTGGCAAAAATACTATTATTGCTCATATTCTGTACATTCTTAACCATTAGTATAACTTCATTTAATCTGGCAGCTTTCACTGTCACTATTGCACTTTTAATTGCAGGTGTAAAAGGCTTTCTGGTTTTATCCTATTTCATGCATTTAAAGTACGAAAGTTTATTGCTCCGAATTTTAGTAGGTTCAATTTTTTTACTTTTTATCATAATAGTGCTCATTACATTTATTGATTATTCATTCAGATAATAAAAAATACTAATATGTTCTCAAACGCTTCAAATTTTGTCCATGGTGTTGATAAGGCTTTCCTGATTATATTTAGCATCTCCTTATTTTTCCTGATTTTACTGACAACTATCATGATTACTTTTGTTATTAAATATAATAAGAAAAAACATGCAAAGGCTGTTCAGATTAAAGACAGTTCCTGGTTGGAATTTACCTGGACTGCCATTCCGATGATATTGGTAATGTTAATGTTTTATGTAGGATGGGAAGGCTTTCTTCCGATGCGTCAGGCACCTAAAGATGCTATGCATGTGAAAATTATTGGACAGATGTGGAAATGGAGCTTTGAATATCCTGGAAATAAAGTTTCAGATACATTGGTACTTCCGATTAATAAAGCTGTTAAATTTGATCTTGTTTCAAAAGATGTAATTCATGGAATGTTTATTCCTGCATTTAGAATCAAAGAAGATGTAGTTCCTGGTAAGAACAATTATACATGGTGTATTCCTGGTGAACTTGGTGATTTTGATTTGTTCTGTTCAGCCTATTGCGGTGTGAGCCATTCCTATATGTCTGCCATTATCAAGATAGTACCGGAAGATAAATACAATTTATGGTTGGCTGTTTTGCCTGTTAAAAAAGCAGATGATAACAAAGAAGGATATAAAATACTTGAAGCTAACGGCTGTTTTTCCTGTCATTCGGTTGATGGTAAAAAAATTGTTGGTCCTAGTTTTAAAAGCTTGTATAATACTTCCATTGAGGTTAATACCGATGGCGTTAAACACAAGATAACTGCAGATGACCTTTACATTAAAAACTCCATTTATGAACCCAATAAAGATATAGTGGACGGCTATCAGCAGGGAATTATGAAATCATATAAAGGCATCGTTAAAGAAAAAGATCTTCCAAAAATTTATGAATACCTTAACTCTATAAAAGCAAACTAAGCTGAAATCATTTTCTTTGCATTCATTTTTTGCCCTGATAAAATACAAGGTCTCTTTGGCTGTAAGTTTTACTGCCATTAGCGGATATATTATTTATACTTCAGGTATTGATTTTCAACTTGTGTATTTAGCCATGGGCGTTTTTATACTGGCAGGAGGTGCCAGTGCATTCAATGAATTTCAGGAATGGAAATATGACATAAAAATGCGGAGGACTATGTATCGTCCTATTCCTGCCGGAAAAATTTCCCCCCTCAATTCAGCCATTATAGCTGCAATTTGTGTAGTAGCCGGAAGTACTATTCTTTTTTATTATTTCGGACTGATTACCTTTATGCTAGGGCTGTTTAATATTGTATGGTATAATCTGCTATATACTTATCTTAAAAGAATTACACCCTTTGCCGTGGTTCCGGGTGCTCTGACGGGTGCTGTACCTGCTTTTATGGGTTGGACTGCCGGAGGTGGGTTTGTGTTCGAATCTGGGATTGTTTTTATTGGGTTTTTTCTTTTTATTTGGCAGATACCGCATTTCTGGCTGTTGATGCTCAAATATGGCAAAGAGTACGAAGCTGCAGGATTTCCTACCATTAATCAGTCAACTTCTCCTGCCAATCTCAACAGGATTATTTATGCCTGGGTTGTAGCTACTTCGGTTGCTTCTATTATGATTCCGTTTTTTATTGTAAATATTTCTTTCCCGTTTTTTATCATCATTTTTTTGATGAATCTGTTTTTTGTTACCATTTTCACGAAACTCAGCTTTGGTCGTTCTGAACTCAATTTAAAACATCTGTTTATTAGTATCAATGTGTATATGTTTGTTTTTATGTTGTTGCTGGCAGTGTATCATTTGGTGGGTTGGAATTAGCATTTTAAGTAGTTGCTTCTTAAAATTTCTTTCCAAAAGCCGTTGTGCATTTAGGAGATGTTTCGTTGAATAAAGATATGATTGCATTTAAGAAACTTTATTACATTTGTAAAGAAAAGACTCAGATAATATACCTGAAAATAAAAAGTAAAATTTATTTAAAATGCTAAAAATAAAAATATCAATCGCAAATTTTGTTACATACTTATTTTTGATTACAATTACTTGCTTTTTATCAAACGAATGTAAAGCTCAAAAGTCAAAATGGGTATTGAAAATATACGATCAAACTATTAAAAGCCCTTTATATGGACGTTCTATGGAATATAAATTTCCAGATTCAGTTCAAAAACATATTAATATATTTTTGAAAAGCAATAAAAATAAAAGAAATTATATTAATTTGAAATTTTCTGGAGATACTACTGAATTAATTATTTACTCTGCTAACAATGTTAAAATTGATTCGACCAATGAAGTGGAAATATTATTAGCTTCTACAAATAGACATTACGTATTTAATAAATTAAAAATTCCAATTATTTTTGATAGCGATTTTAGATTTTCATTTCCAAGTTTTGTATGCACTCATTATTCCTATAGGATAATCTTCATTGCAGAAAAATGGAATGATGATGCTTATATTTTAAAAGAGGATTATGATAAATTTATCTTATCTCCAACACCATAAAACCACTAAAGCCAAGCCCACGCTTGGCTTTTCCATTAAAACCACCATCCAGCCACCCTATATGTACCTTCATCCTGCCAATAAGTGGGGTTAACCCTGGTTATTACTACCTCAGAGGTACCAATAGGCAGGGCAAGGGCACCCTGTAGGCAGGGTATGTCCACCCTACAGGCTGCAAAAAGGTGGTTACAGTCAGGGCAAACCCTACCTATAACCACCTCGGAGGTACCAGATGTTTCGTTTAATAAAGATATGATTGTATTTAAGAAACTTTATTACATTTGTACAAAAAATAAAAGGAATAAGATGAAAAAAATAAATCTCAAGATGAGTAGCGAAAATGATTGAACAAAAATATACATTATGAACAAATTTTTTTTAGTTTTTATATTAATTGCTTTATTAGTACCAATGAAAGGTATTACACAAACAAGTAAAGTTTCAAAGAAATATGTTTTAGACACAAATTCATTTAAATATAAGAGTCTAAAAACAACATTTAATCAAATAGATGAAGGAAACATTCAAACATTTAAAAGTTTAAGTAATTATGAAAAATCAAAATGGTTAAAATCTCTTGTTCCAAAATATGCTCAAGAAATGTTTATTAAATATGGTAAATATAAAAAGCTTGCTTATCAGTATAAAACAAAAAGATATTATTGTTTTATACTTGCAATTCAAGTTTCTGAAGCAATTGACCAGTTTCTTATAACTGTAGATTCAACTGGAAATTATATCGATGGTTTAAATATAAGGTTAAGATTAAGTCTATCAAATTTTGAAGCCGTTTATGATAGTACTTTCAAATTGTATTCGCAAGCTAGTACTAAGGAATCTATTTTAAATGGGAATAAAAAATTTGTTTATGAACAACTTATTTTAACAAAAACAAGTAATGAAGAAGAAGATGTTATTAAAGATGGTTATTGTGAAACAGCTTATGAAATAAATGAAATAGGCAAAATTATATGTAATTATAACCGCAAGGAAATACTTGAATTACCAGAAGACATTAAGCCATTATTTCCTAAAGAGTAACACTTTATGAAAAATATAATAGACCACCCTGCCCGAAACGCCATAAAAACAAAATAATAGTTGCCAATATTGATGAAACCCATAAAAGCCCTGTTATTTCTTTAAAAACAAACATGGAGAGTGATTTATCGTTACTTAAATGCACAAATATCCTCAATAAATTCATCCACTTTTGCTTCAATGCTGGCCCAGGAAGTTACCAAACGAACAGCAGATTTTTCATCTTCAATTTTCGACCAAATATAAAACTCATATTTCTCTGATAATTTTGCAATCAGTGCATTCGGAAAAATAGGGAACAACTGGTTGGATACAGGTTCTGTAAGAAAAGAAAAGCCTTTGCTTTTAATAGCATCCGCTATTTTTTTTGCCATTAAGTTGGCATGCTGTGCCAGTTCAAAATAAAGATTTTCTTTAAATAATTCCAGAAACTGAATACCCATTAATCTGCCTTTTGAAAGCAAAGCTCCTCTTTGTTTCAGGTGATAGTTGAAATCTTTTTTAAGATTGTTGTTAGTTATAACAATAGCTTCTCCCATCATGGCTCCGTTTTTGGTGCCACCTATATAAAAAACATCAGTAAGTACTGACAAATCAGCTAACGTTAAATCATTTTTTTCTGAACAAAAGGCAGAACCCAGTCTTGCTCCATCCAAAAACAAATACAAGCCGTTTTGCCTGCAAACTTGAGAAAGTGAAGTTAATTCATTTTTAGTGTAAACAGAACCAAGTTCAGTAGAGTTAGATATATAAACCATTCCCGGTCTTACCATATGATGGTCTTCTGCTCTGTGTATCTCTGCGATTACATCAGATGATTTTACCTTGCCATCATTGGATGCCACCAGAATAATTTTATGTCCTGTTGCTTCAATGGCACCGGTTTCATGTACATTAATATGCCCGGTAGTTGCAGCAATAACACCTTCAAAAGATTTTAATGCGGAAGTTATCACGATAGCATTGGCTTGAGTGCCGCCTGATACAAAATGAATATCCACATTTTGAAGCCCGATTTTCTTTTTTATGACATCTCTTGCCTGTTCGCAATAGCTGTCTTCACTATATCCATCCTGTTGCACCAGATTAGTTGCTGATAGTGCCGCTATTATAGAAGGATGCATGCCTTCACTATAATCGTTTCTGAAACTGTATTTCTGCATTTATTTTAACTTTTAGCTATTATTATTTTCTGAAATTTGCATAGTAAAATTCGCTGGTAAGAATTTTGAGAACTTGTATTTTAATATTGAAAAGAAGTCTCAATATCTTAATCTTTTTGTAGTTTTAAATATTTATTTTTTGTTTGTGTTTCAATGAATATTTTAAATTTGCTCCACCTAAAATGAAAAATGCAAGTTTTAAAAAAGCTATATTCTTATAAGTCTTTTTTATTATCTTAAAGAAGCAAAATGTTTTATACAATTGATATGCTATATAATTAGAATATTTTCTCTGAAAATAAAGTATTGAAATATAATTTTCTTTTTCAATTTCAAAATTACGCAAAGTACTTTTCCCCATGTGGTGTATAAATTTGGCTTGAGGAACAATATATGTATAATAACCAGCTTGTTTCATTTTCATTGCAATATCTTCTTCTTCACAATATAGAAAATAGTTAGTATCAAATCCCCCAACTTCGGCAAATTTGGAAGAATCAACAAACATTGCAGCTCCTGTAGTAAAATCAACTTTTAGTGGCTCTGTATATTCCTTTTTTCTGGATGGGTATTTAATAGGATTAATAAGTCTTAGTAAGGAAGAACCAAACAATTTTAATGCTAATGTAGGAAAATAATTAAAACTATGATGAAAGCTCATATCTGTATTGTACATTTGGCCTGTACAAATTCCGGCATTCTTATTTGCTAACATAAATTTATATAAAATTGACAAGCAATCATTAAGAAGCAAAGTGTCATTATTAAGAAAATAAATATATTCGGCATTAGCAAATTGAACGCCCAACATATTTCCGCCGGAAAAACCTAAATTTATTTTACTTCTTATTAATTGAATATCATTATAATTATTGACAAAAAGGTTTAGCTTTTCATAATCTTCAACTTTTGAATTATTATCAATAATAACAATATTATAAGATAAGTTTTTGTCAACAAATTCTTTAATTGATTTGATACAGCTAACCGTATAATCAACTGAATTAAAGTTAATTAAAATTATACAAATTTTATATTTCCCCATTATGAATTTTGTTTATTTAAAAGCTTTTTTGTTATCATTTCTAATAATTATATTTAATCAACTTATTGTTTTACTTATTATTTTTTAAAATATTTGATGCTGCTTTTAAATAAGTGTAAACATCTAATGGATGATGGCTTTTATATGCTTTATCTCTTTCGTGTCCTAATCTAACAACTATTGCATTCATTTCAGGAATCACAAAGATATATTGTCCCAAAATTCCTCGTGCATAAGTTATTTTCATACCATTGTAATCTACAATCCACCAATGCAAGCTGTAATAATCTACTTTTTTATTGTTTTCATCCAATAATAAAGTATCGGGTTGAAAAAGTTTAGCAATGTAAGATGATGAAATAACTTGGTTCCCATTGCAACTTCCACTATCCAGCAATAATTTCCCAATTCGTGCAAAATCTCTTGCATTGGAAGTAAAGCAACAATAAGCTTTTTCCATACCGTCTTTTTTATCGAGATACCAAAGCGCATCATGCTGAGCTCCTATTGGTTTCCAGATTTTTTCTGAAGCATATTCAGCAAGGTTTTTTTCGGTTGCTTTTTGCAAAATAAATCCCAGCAACTGTGTATTTCCACTTAGATAGTTAAATTTTTCGGCTGGTTTTTCGGTTACTTTTAAATCAAAAATGAGTTTCCTTAAATCATTACCATAATAAGCCTGAGTAGTTTTTGAAAAAGGACTTCCATAACTTTCGTCCCAATTTAACCCTGAACTCATAGTGAGCAAATCTTTAATGCAAAGATCTTTACCATATTCTCCATTAAATTCAGGAAAAAAGTCAATTACCTTTTGCTCTATACTTTTTATTTTTCCGTCATCAATGGCACAACCAATCAACAAAGAAACAATACTTTTCGTGGCCGAAAATGCATTACTCAATGAGCTGTCACTATAGCCATCCCAATATTCTTCGAATTTGATGGAATCGTTTTGAATAACCAGAAAAGCAACTGTTTTATAGCCTTCTATTTTCTTTTTTAAGGAATCACTAATAGTGTAGTTATTGTAGTTTTTTGCTAATTTCCATGAAAGTGGATTTCCTGTTTTTATAGTTCTTGTTTCAAAAATATCATGATCATCAATATCTACATATTGATAAATCAATGCTCTTTTTAAATAATATGGTGAAAATGCAAAAGCCAAGCCAATAAATAAAACAATAACACCTACTATTTTTAATACTTTTTTCATCATTATTAATTTATAGCTTTCTACAATTCTTTTCTAAATATTCACTAATTTCTTCAGGCGAAATACTTTTCATACAATGACAATCCATAGTTTTTCTGCAATCAATACACGTTTTTTTATTGACAAAATAATGCGCATATTTCCCAACTGGCATCCAGCGTCCCGGATGCATTGGTCTGATAGGCGGATAAATTCCAAGAGCAACTTTGCCCAATGCAGCAGCAATATGCAAAGGTCCTGTGCTGGCAGCAATCAATCCATCTGCTTGCGCAATAAAAGCAATAAACTCAGTTAATGTTAATTTCCCAGTTAAATCTATTATATTATCGTATTTGTCAGTAATTTCCGATTGCATTAAAGCAGCTTCTTCCGAAGTTCCTGAAATAAAGATGTTATATTTATCAACTGGTAATAATTCAATTAAGCTTGCAAAATTTTCTAATCCCCATTCCCTGGCACTTCCTTTTGATTTTGGGTGCAGTATTAGGTTGAATTTCTCTTTATCAAGCAATGCCTTAAATTTTTCGGGCAAAATCTGAATTTTGTCTAAACCATAAAAGAATGCAATTTGGCTTAAATTGTAATCGGTTTTAACCTTAAAAGGCTTTAATAATTTTATATTTAACTGCGATTCGTGCAAATCTGAGTTTTTACGCGACAATCTCACTAACTTATTGCAATTAAACCAATGAAAAGTACGATTAGTTGTTCCTATTCTATTTAAAATCTTTACTTTTTTTGCTATTATTGCAATTTCTTTACGAGGGAAAACATGAAGGATAGTGTCAGCATTCAGTAAATTAATGGCTGTTATGGCTTCTTTTTCTGGCAGTTTACTTATGGCTGTCCAGTCAATAAATTCATCAATAAATTCACAACATTCAATAACATCTTTGGTGTAAGCACTTCCTAAAAAAAGAATGTAAGCATTAGGGTAGTTTTTTTTCAATATACCAGCCAAAGGCAACGTTAGGATAACATCACCTATACTATCTGTTCGACTGATAATTATTCTTTTAAAATTCATTTTTGCAACTTATTGTTGTTATGCAATTCTTTGAGTTTAGCATATTTTAAGAACGTGGCATAAGCTGAAATTTTTGCAATCCTAAAACCATGATATCCATCTAAAAATCCAAGTTTTATAAAGTAATTCCTTATAAATTTCATGGTTGATCCAAAGTATAACTGAACGAACGAAGCTCGCGTCCCATTTTCATACAATGCTTTAGCTGTAATACTTGTGAATCTTTCCACTTGTTCTGTATGATCTTTTAGTGAATGGTACGAATAGTGCAATAAGTCTCCTTTCAAATGTAATATTTTACAATTTTTATGCATTTCGTATTTATCATGAGGGTTGATGCCTGTCCATTCTCCATTTCTACTATCCCAAAGTCTTAGTTTTTTATCAGGATACCATCCGCCGTGTTTTATCCATTTTCCACAGTATGAAGTCATCCTGTTTAATGTATAACCATCTGCTTGCCAATTTTTTTTTGTTTGAAGTATTGAATTTTTTAGTTTTTCGGATAGTACTTCATCTGCGTCAACAGAAAGAACATAAGGATAGCTTGCTTGTGTGATTGCCCAATTTTTTTGTTGTATATGTCCTTCAAATTTATGTTGTATAAATTTAATTTCCAAATCATTACAGATAGAAATTGTTGCGTCAGTAGAAAAAGAATCAACAACAATAATTTCATCAGCAATATCTTTCAATGAATTGATACAACGTTCAATATTACGCTCTTCGTTATATGTGATGATAACAGCAGATATTTTTATCATTTTTCAAATTTTCAAATTCAAAAGTACACATTATATTATTAAGAGGCAATATTTCATAGTATTTTTAAATCTTATTAGCCATTTTACATACAATTTTATTAAATCCATCTAAGTACATGACAAAAAGCAGCAACAATTCTTAAATTCGACTATATTATTGTT
>JACABE010000016.1:15895-78538 GCA_013377005.1 Bacteroidota bacterium | reverse complement strand
GTCTTGATTTTTATTGGGGTCGCTTATAAATCACAAATTTTTATGTAAGTTTGCAAAATGCATGAGCATATTTTTAACTGACATAATAAAAGTTTGTTATTGTATCATTTAGTTTGTCCGATAAAGTATATGCGAAGTATTTTGACAGAAGTAGTTGAAAATAGTTTGGTAGAAGTATGTAGAAAAATAGAAGAAAGATATGAAATACATTTTGTTGAAATTGGAGCTGATGAAAATCATGTTTATTTTTTGATTCAAAGTGTGCCAATTCTTTCTATAGAAATAATAGTTCGGACAATAAAAAGTATATAGGCAAAGAGCTTTTTCTTCTTCATCCAGAGGTCAAAAAACAATTGTGGGAAGGTTATTTTTGGACGAGTGGTTATTATGTTAATACGGTTGGTCATTATAAAAATCTTGATGTAATTCAAAAATATATTCGAGAACAAGGTGATGTAAAAATATTTATAAAGAGTTTTACAAAAATCAATTAAGTCTAATATTCGAGTAACACGATACCTCGAGGCTCTGCCTCCAGGTTATTCATTGATGGTAATATTGCAATCCACTTTAATTTGTTAGTAATCATGTAGAAAAAATTATAGTAATAATTGATAAAATCTTTACAATTTTTAAAAGGCGAAATTTCATTTTTAAATTTGCTTAAAAACAATATTTGATTGTTTTATGCGTATTTTTTATATAGTTCCTTTTGTTATTTTTTCAAAAAAATATTTCAATTATGTTTAGAGTATTTATTGTATGTTCTATCTTTCTTTGTAATTCATTTTATAGCAAAGCGCTTGCTGTTAATGCTGATACCTTGCGTTTATATTATAATATTAATGTTAAATCTCTTAGTAATCTTCAGCTTACTCAACTGGATTCATTCCTTTTGTGTCATCATTCACAGGAGATACTAAACATAAAAATAATAGCTTATGCTGATTTTCTTGCAAATGCAGAATATAATAAAACATTATCACAACATCGTGCTGACAATGTAAAACAATATCTTTTCACAAATGATATATCTTCAAAAATTATACAATGTATAGGTATGGGAGAATTACCACCTGAGCTTTATAAGCAACCGCAGGGAATCAAAGAAAATAGAAGAGTTGAAATAATATTGAATTACAATACAAGAGATATTAGAAAACATAATTCTGCTGAAAAAACAACAACCGTAGAAATTAGCAAGGCAAAAAATGGTGAACATATTATAATGAAAAATTTTAATTTTTTGCCCGCAAGGCATTATCTTACAGCAGTATCTCAACCAGAGTTGGAAGTCCTACTCAATACACTTGTAGAGAATCCTAATCTTGAAATAGAAATTCAAGGTCATATTTGCTGTGAATATAAGGGAAATGATGGTTTTGATAAGGATACTTATACCAATAATTTGTCTGTAAACCGTGCAAAATACATTTATGACTATCTTATAAAAAATGGTATTTCATCTGATCGACTTCAATATAAAGGATTAGGTTCTTCAAAACCATTGATTTATCCTGAAAATTCAATAGATGATGAAGATAAAAACCGTAGGGTTGAAATAGTGATAGTGAAAAAATAATAAGATAGTTTTATTAATTACTATTCTAAAAAACGTGAGAACTTCAATGAATATTTTTTGAAGTAATTAGAAGTGGATACAAAGTAATTCTTATTTTTTTTCATTTAGAGCTTTATTTAAAAATAGTTATTTTTGCCAAATATTTTATAATTAAAAGTAATGAATACAATTAATATCAACGCTTTACTAGTAATTCTTATATTTGGTTCACTTATTTTGCTTGCATTTCTTAATGTTACCAATCCACTTAAAGTAAATAAAAAAGCAAATTTTTGGTTTGGAATTTTTCTTTTTTTATGGGCAACATTTTGGTTAGAAGAAATTACATTACTAATTTGGAAAGAAAACCTAAATGGTTATTTAGCTTTATTTTTTCACTATATACAATTTTTTACTCCAATAGTTTATTTTATAAGTGTTGTGTTTTTTACAAATCCAAATTACCGGTTTCATAAAACATACCAAAAATATCTTATTCTTCCAATAATTTTCTTAATCTTATTACTTTTACAAAAACTATATGATTTAGAAAATTCTAATATTTTTCAGCTTTTAATTATAGGTATAATACTTATTCAGGTTCTTTTTTATTCTATTAAATCATATTTACTCATTAGGAAACATCAAAAAAAGATTTTAGTATTATTTTCGAATACAAGTGAAATAAATCTTAATTGGTTAGAATATATAATTTTATCTATTTTATCAATAAGTATAATAATAAGTGTTTACAATTTGTTTTTTAATCCATTAACTTTAAATGTATACATGAATGTAACATTTTTGATTTTAATCTATGTTATAGCTTATAATTCATTAAAACAAAAAGATATATTTCCGTTTGATGAATTAAAACGAAATCAGATAATTTCAATTAATGAAGAAGAACAATTTACAGAGCAAAAAAAGAAAATAGTATCTGATGATGAATTATTGATTTTAAAATCAAAGCTTGAAGACCTAATGATTAAGCAAGAACCCTATCTAGATAGCGAACTAAATCTAATAAAACTTTCAGAATTACTGAATATTACTTCGCATCAATTATCCTATGTTATAAACTCTGGATTTAACGAAAATTTCTTTCAATTTATTAATAAATATAGAGTTGAAAAAGCAAAAAAATTATTGGTAAATGAGGATCTGAATAGTTTGTCAATATTGGGAATTGCATTTGAATCAGGTTTTAATTCAAAAACCTCTTTTAATACTATCTTTAAAAAAATTACCAATAATACCCCTTCTGATTTTAAAAAAATGAGTTCAAAATTATAATTTTGAACATTATAAAATATTAAACAATTAAATATCTTTACTTTGCCTTAGCTTGTTTTAATAGGTTCTTATTTATAAATGCGAACATTCATGACTTTAAATGTAACTAATTTTGCATCATAAATAAATTAATAAAAATCTTATGAAGCTAAAGTTTATAATTGCATTTGGAATTTTTTGTTTATTAGCTAATATTATAAATGCTCAAAATATTACTCAGAACATTAAAGGAAAAGTTATTGATAAAGAATCTCAATCATCATTAATAGGTGCGTCTGTCGTTGTTGCTGGTACAAATCCTATTATGGGAGCCTCCTCGGATATTGATGGTAATTATTTTATAAAAAAAGTTCCTATTGGACGTTATACTATTAAAATAAGTTATATTGGTTATGAAGATATGATAATAAATGAAGTTTTAATTGGGTCAGGCAAGGAAGTAGTTTTAAATGCATCATTGAAAGAAAAAGTAATAAATTCAAAAGAAATAGTTTTCAAAGCAAATAAATACGAATCTATTAATTCAATGGTTACATTAAGTGCTAGACAACTTAGTGTGGAAGAGGCAAGCAGATACGCAGGAGGTTTTGATGACCCATCACGCTTAGCCTCATCTTTTGCGGGTGTTTCTGGCAATTTAGGAACAAATGGGGTTGTTATTAGAGGTAATGCTCCCAAAGGTTTGCTTTGGTGCATGGAAGGTGTTGAAATTACTAATCCAAGTCATTTTGCAAATGTTAGCTCTTTAGGAGCGGGAGCTATTACAGCTTTAAGTAGTCAGATGCTTTCAAATTCCGATTTTATAACAGGTGCTTTTCCTTCAGAATATGGCAATGCTTTATCAGGTGTTTTTGATATTAAATTGAGAAACGGTAATAATGAAAAAAGAGAATATACCATTCAGGCTGGTTTGGTCGGAATAGATTTGTCATCAGAAGGTCCTTTTGTAAAAGGGAAAAAGGCTTCCTATTTATTCAATTACAGATATTCTACTTTTGGTCTTCTGGCTCCAGTTTTGCCTTCTGAAATGGGTGTATTAAAATATCAGGATTTATCTTTTAAATTGAATTTTCCTACACAGAAATATGGAATATTCTCTGTTTGGGGTATTGGGGCTCTGGATTATCAAGGAAGAAATGCTATAAATGATTCAAATTCATGGAAATCGGATATTGATAAACAACAATATTCTACAGATTTATATATGAGTGCATTGGGAATTAATCACAAAATAATTTTAGGAAACAAAACATATATTAACACTTCTTTAGCTGCAACAGGCAACGGTCTTAGTTTGGATCAGAAAGAGTATATAAGTATCTTGAAACTTATGCCTTCAAATAAAATAGATAATTATACATGGAAGTATTCACTAACAAGTTTTGTTAATCATAAATTCAGTGCTAATCATACTAATAAAACCGGAATTATTATAAGTCGTTTACTGTATAATATGAATGTTCAAAAAAAAGATAATAATAACATGCTAATTAATTATGTTAATGATAAAGGCAGTAGTTATCTGATGCAAGCTTATTCACAATCGAAATATGATATTACAAACGATTTAACGTTTAATATTGGATTGCATTCCCAATTATTTTTATTAAATAATCATTATACAGTTGAACCTCGTATAGGTTTAAGGTGGAATTTCAACCCCCGTCAAACCATTGGAATATCTTATGGGTTGCATAGTCAACTTGAAATGCTAAATTTTTATTTTGTGCAACAGCAAACTTCTTTGGGTATTACAGAACCCAATAAGAATCTTGATTTTTCAAAAGCACATCATATTGTCTTTTCATATGATATTAAGCTAACGGAAAATGCACATCTGAAGTTTGAGCCTTATTATCAATTTTTATTTAATATACCAGTTATACCTAGCTCTTATTATTCGCTTCAAAATCTTGAAAATGGAATTTACTTTAACGATTCACTTGTTAATAAAGGCAAAGGAAGTAATATCGGAATTGATATTACGTTTGAAAGATTTCTGAATAAAGGATATTACTATCTTGCTACGGCATCAATCTTTAACTCAAAATACAAAGGTGGTGATGGTATTGAACGAAATGCCCGTTTTAATAAAAATTATGTTGTTAATTTGTTGGGTGGAAAAGAATGGAATGTTGGTAGAAACAAAAATAATATCTTGAATATAAATGCTAAACTATGCCTAATGGGCGGAGATTACTATAATCCGTTAAATTATAGCGCAACTTATGCTTCACAAGATATAGTAGAAAATGAGTCAAAAGCATTTACATTACGAAAAAAAGATGCTCAGATACTTTCTCTCTCAGCTTCCTATAGAATAAATAAATTAAAGCATTCAAGTATATGGGCAATTAGTTTTATAAATGTATTGGGTTATAAAGAAGCAAATACATACTATTTTGATAAAACTTCTAACTCAATAAAACAGGATGTTAATCAGATTGTAATGCCTAATTTTAGTTACAAATTGGAATTTTAAGCTCTAATATTATTTATTCGCTTAATTAAAAGAAATATACGATGCAAATTGTTATCAACTTAATAAATTGCAGTTGATGAATAATATATAAAAAGAGAGAACTAAATCAAATAAATTTATAACATAATTATCCTTTAAGTTTATATTTTTCAACAAGGTCGCAATCACATTCATCAAAACTTTTATTGTATTGTAACATAGCTTGTTGGCTCATACCCATGCTCGAAAATCCACCATCGTGAAAAAGATTTTGCATAGTAACTTTTTTAGTTAAATCAGAAAATAATGTAATACAAAAATCAGCACATTCGTCAGCGCTTCCATTCCCAAGTGGAGACATCCGTTCTGTGAAATCCATCAAACCATCAATTCCTTTTACTCCACTTCCTGCAGTTGTTAGGGTAGGGGATTGAGAAATAGTATTTACTCTTACTTTTTTCTCTCGGCCGTATATATAGCCAAAACTTCGTGCAATAGATTCAAGAGCAGCTTTTGCATCAGCCATATCGTTGTATTCAAATAGAGTTCGTTGAGCAGCAATATAGGATAGTGCAACAACGGATCCCCATTCATTAATGGCATCCATTTTCTTGGCAACTTGTAATACTTTGTGAAAAGAAAATGCAGAGATATCCATTGTTTTATGGTAATACTCATAGTCTAAATTGTCATAAGGTAGCTTTTTTCTAACATTTGGTGACATTCCAATAGAATGCAATACAAAATCTACTTTTCCACCTAATATTTCCATAGATTGTTGAAATAAATTTTCAATATCTTTCACACTTGTTGCATCTGCAGGAATAACAATTGTATTGCAATTTTTAGCCAGTTCATCAACTTCACCCAGGCGAATTGATACAGGCGTATTAGTTAAAACAAACTTTGCACCTTCATCATTAGCACGTTCTGCTACTTTCCAGGCAATAGATCTGTTATTTAAGGCTCCAAAAATGATTCCTTTTTTCCCTTTTAATAAATTGTACATAAATATGTGATATTGATTATTATTAAATTCATTTAGCTATAAGTGTTAATTTTTAAGTGTTACAACCATTCAAATTTTATTAACGCATTAATTCTTTTGCATTTTCTAAAGCAGAAGCTGTGACATTTTCATTGCTTAGCATTTTTGCAATTTCTTTAATTTTTTCGTCGTCTTTCAGCTTTTTTATTGTTGAATGGGTTATGTTTTTATCTGAAAGTTTAGATACAAAATAATGATGATCAGCTTTAGCTGCAATTTGAGGCAGATGAGTAATTGCTATCAATTGCATATTTGAAGACATTTTTTTCATTACTTGTCCAACCTTACCAGCAATATCTCCTGACACTCCATTGTCAATTTCATCAAAAATAACAGTTGGAAGTATATTTTGTTTTGATATAATTGATTTTATAGCCAGCATTAGCCGAGATAACTCTCCTCCTGATATTACTTTGGATAATTCTTTTAATTCACCACCTTTATTTGCATTGAAAAGAAAAGTAATATTATTAATTCCTGAATTGGATAAGACTTCGGTATTGCTTAAATTAATTTTTAAAATAGCAGTATTCATCCCTATATTTGAAAGAATTTTTTTAACTTCGTTTTCAACCATTGGAATTGCATTTTCCCTTTTTATAGATAGATTTTTTGCAAGTTCTTTTACTTTTTCTGTTTGCTTAAAAAAATCTTTTTCCAGCAATGCAATTTTATCATCAAAAGATGCAATTAAAAATAATTCGTTGGAAAGATTATTATAAATTTCAATTAATTCATTTACTGATGTAACATTGTGCTTCTTTTCTAGGCGGTTTAGTAAATCAAGTCGTTGAGTAAGTTGTTCAATTAATAAGGCATCAAAATGTACAGTTTCTTCAAGTGATTCTGCTTCATTAGCAATGTCTTTTAATTCAATAATTGAACTATCCATTCTTTCTGAAATTACTTTAATTTGAGGATGATAAGTTAATTTAGCTAATTGAAGATTTAGCTCGTTTAACTGACTTACAATATTTAGATCAGATTGAAGAAGGGTATCTATAGTTCTATATAAAGTAGATTTAATATCTTCAGCATTATTTTGAATTTCAAGTCTCCCGATAATTTCTTCTTTTTCGTCGTTGTTAAGGTTTGCATTTTCTAACTCATCAAATAAAAACTGAAGATAATCACGGTTAGTTTTTGCTTCTTTTTCTTTTAGTTTTAGTTCTTCTAGTTGATTTTTTATTTGCTGATAAATTTTCCATTCATTTTTAAATTGCTTCAATAAATCTTGATTTCCTGCAACATTATCCAAAATTGCCATTTGAAAATTAGAATTATTAAGTGTGAGTGTATTATGTTGTGAATGAACATCAACTAAATACTCACCTAATTCTTTAAGTTGATTAAGGTTTACTGGCGTATCATTTATAAAAGCTCTTGATTTGCCACTGGGAGCTATTTCTCTTCGAAGAATACATGGATTTTCGTAATCTAGTTCATTACTTGTAAAAAAATCTTTTAAATTAAGCTTAGAAATTTCAAAATTACCTTCAACAATACATTTAGCTGATTTATCAATTAAAACTTCAGGATCTGTCCTTTGTCCTAAAATTAAAGATAAAGCACCAATAATGATTGATTTACCAGCACCAGTTTCACCAGTTATGGCTGAAAAACCTGATAAAAAATCAATGTCTAGTTTTTCTATTAAAGTGTAATTTTCAATGTATAGATGTGAAAGCATATTGAAAAACAAATAAGTTCATATACTACAAAGATATAAAACAATAAGAATATCTAGTAAATATTTTACCACATATTATGTTTTGAAAAAGTAAAAATAATATAATGCATTGTCAATAATGTTTTTCTTGAACAATGTATTGTTAGAAAACATTAATTTTTATTTAAAATGCCTTGATATTTACTGGCATTGGCAGGGTCAATTTCTATCAAATCATTAATAACTTTAGCTTTATCTTGAGGTGAAGCTTTAGAAAAAATATTAATAATTTCATCGGTTTTAGCATCCATAAATAGCTGTATGCTAAATAATCCAGGTTTCTCTCTGTACGCTTTTCTCAATAATTCGATACTTTCAGCAATAGCAGTTCTTCCTGTTTCAATATTATCATACATCATATCTAATCCTAGTCGATGATATTTATAAGTTGCCTGACGAACAGAGCTATAAGCACTATTTAATAAATTTTCAACCAACCAATAACGATTCTTTTGACTTTCAAATGATTTCCATCCCTTTTCAGGTACATTTTGTCCGAGATTTACAATGTTTTGAGCTTTTTCAAAATATGGCGTCCCTCCATTAGGCGAAAATGAGTCAAAATCTAAACCTAAATAGATATAACAATAATAGGCTATTACTGAGGTTAAATTAGATGTAAATGAATTGTCTACATATTCCAAATTTTGAAATTCAACATATTTAAACTGAAAGTCTTTATCTACATAGTTTAATAATACAGAATTATAAGAAGTTCGATAAATTGGACGGCGTAATTGTAAATTTATTGTACCTTTAAATTCATCCTGACTAATTCTCTCATTTACAGTAATTAATATACTACATTCTATTTTTTCTTCAGGTTTATAAGTGTAATTTGTCCATGATTTAGTATTTACAAATTCATAAAGAGCAGTTCTTAAATTATCATATATGCTTCGATCGGTCCCTTGGACTTGAGGGGCAGATACTTGAATATTACAAATAAATTCTTGCGCAATGTTAAATAAAGGTAATAAAGCAAAAATTATATAGAATGATATTTTTTTCATATTTTTTATACTTGAATTTTAAGCAAATAGCTTATAATATCTTTTGCAATTTCTTTTTTTGATTTCAGTTCAATATGTTTTGAGTTTCCTTCTCTATCAAATATTGAAACTTTATTGGTATCATACCCAAATCCTGCACCAATATCATTTAATGAATTTAAAACGATAAAATCAAGGTTTTTATTATTCAATTTATTAATGGCATTCCTTTTTTCTTTATCAGTTTCAAGGGCAAAGCCAATTAATAATTGTTTCGATGTTTTATTTTTTCCTAATTCGGCAAGAATATCAATGGTTGGAATAAGTTTAATTTGAGGGAGCTTTTTGGATTTCTTAATTTTACTTCCTTCTGGATTTGCGATTGTAAAATCAGCAACGGCTGCAGCCATAACTGTATAGTCAGATTTTGAAAAAATCTTTATGCATTTTTCATACATTTCATTGGCAGTAATAACGTTAATTCTTTCAATGAGAGGATGGTTTGTTGATATTTGTATAGGACCAGCTACCAGAGTTACATTTGCACCTAATTGGGCAAAAACTTCTGCCAAAGCAATTCCCATTTTCCCGGAAGAATGATTCCCAATAAATCTCACAGGATCAATAGCCTCATAAGTAGGTCCTGCAGTAATCAAAACTCTTTTGCCTTTTAATAATGCAGCATTCTCGAAATAATTGTCAACGAAAGTAAATATATTCTCAGGTTCTTCCATGCGACCTTTACCTTCGTATCCACAGGCAAGTTCACCAACAGGCGCTTCTATAAATTTTATTCCTTTGGATTGTAAAAATGCAATATTTTTTTGAATTGCAAAATGTTCATACATTTTGCAATTCATAGCAGGTGCTATAAAAACTTCTTTATTAAATGCTAAAAAAGATGTGGATAAAGCGTCGTCGGCTATGCCATTGGCAAATTTACCGATAATATTTGCTGTAGCAGGTGCTACTACAAAAAAATCAGCCCAATCTGTTAATGCAATATGTTCAGTTAAATAATCGTTATTTTCTGCAAACAGATTATCATATACTTTATTTTTTGATAAAGTTTCAAGTGTAACTTTTGTGACAAAATGAAATGCATTTTGAGTAGCAACTACTTTTACTTCAGCTCCAGCCTTTATAAAAAGGCGAATCAAGTAAGCCGTTTTATAAGCCGCAATTCCTCCGCTTATTCCAAGTAATATTTTTTTGCTATTCAGCATTTTACTCTGTTTTAATAAATAAAAAAAGGTATAAATCTCCCATGAAGTTATTTATACCTTTTTGTTTAATTATCAATTAAAATTGATTCCCAGAAGCTTCCTTAACTGGATTTCTGTAATAAATTTTATCAGTCAAAAACTCATTAATAGACAATAAAGTTGGTTTTGCTAAATGCTCGTAATACTTTGCGACTTCAATTTGTTCTCTGTTTTCGAAAACCTCTTCCAAATTATCGTTTGGTGTTGCAAATTCCTGAAGTTTACTGTGTAACTCTTCTTTTATTTCTGTTGCAATTTGGTTAGCGCGTTTTGATAAAATTGATAAATTTTCGTACACATTATTTGTGTTTTTGTAAAAATCGGTAGTATTGCGTGTTACTGCAGTTGTTTCCGTTTTTATTTTTTTAAAATCCATATTTATATAATTATGATTTAGTTTTTTTCGTAATTTATTAATGCAGCATTGTATAAAGCAGTTGCATCATTTTTGTATTTTGATTCAGGGAAATTACTTATCAATGAATTGTAAGTATCTATAACATTTTTAAATCTTTCTTGTTTCTTCGAGTCAATACTATTTTTTGCATAGTAATAATTCGATTTAATAATATAAAACATAATTTCTTCTCGATATGATGTTTCGGGAAAATCCTTAAGTATATTTGTAAAAGCAATCTGAGCTGCATTGTATGATTCTGTTTTGTAGTATAACTTTGCTATTTCAAATGCTTTTTCTATAAGTTTTAATCTCAAACCATCAATTAATTTGTTGGCTTCAGCAACTCTCTCGCTTTTCGGGTAAAAATTTATAAATAATTGAAGTTCCTTTAATGCTTCATGGGTACTCGTTTGATCTAATGTATAAGTAGGAGAATCCAAATATTTGCAATAAGCACTCATATACAAACATTCTTCAGCATATTTACTATTAGGGAAAATCTTTACAAAATTCTTAAAATGATAACTTGCAACAATATAATCAGATTGTCCATAATAGCAATAAGCATAATAATAATGAATTTTCTCAGCTTGCTCTTTACCTCTGTATATAGCTATTACATTGTCAAACATTTGTAAAGCACGATAATAATCATGTTTCTCGTAATACTTTATTCCCATTTCGAGTTTTTTTGCATGATCATTGCCTTTTAGCAATTTTTGATATTTGCTACAAGAACTAAGTTGAAATAGTACAACTATTAATAGTAAGAATATCAGTTTTTTTATCATTTTGCAAAATTAATTTTTTTTACTGATATATGAAACGATTTATATAAAGTTTTATTATATAATGTTAAAATGATAAAAAAACACTATGTTTAGCTGGAAAAATATTTTTTATAGATATTAAGAAGGATTAAATAAAACAATTTTTAATATTTTTTTGATATTTATTTTATTTATCTCATTTTCAGATTGATGATATTTTTTATAAATTATAATTACTTAAATAAAAAAAGATTTTGAATAAGAATTTAATGATAATTAACTAATTTTGTAAACTGAAAATTTTGCATTTTCAGCATAAATATTACTTAAAAAACAAATTAAAATGAGAACAATTAAAATTATTTCTATTGTAGTACTCTCAACTTTTTCACTTCTAGCATGTAAATCAGCTAAAGATAAAACTGGTGAAAAAATTTCACTATTAGAGAAAGAATTAATATCAGCTACAGCTAAAATTGACTCAACAAAAGCGCAGCAGTTGATTGATTTGTATGTAAGTTATGCCAATCAATATAAGGAAGATAGCATTTCTCCATTATATTTGTTTAAAGCAGCTGATATTTCAATGAATATTATGAAACCTTTACAATCAATTAGCTTACTTGATAGAATTATGATTGATTATCACAGTTTTTCAAAATTACCAGATTGTTTGTTTTTAAAAGCTTTTATTTATGAAAACCAAATTCATGAATTAGATAAGGCTACCAAAACTTATAATGATTTTTTACAAAAATATCCAAACAATGAATTTGCTCCATCTGCTAAAGCTTCTGTTGAAAATATAGGTATTCCTGCTGAGGCATTAATAAAAAGTTTTGAAGCAAAAAATAAAATCTCTAGTGATTCTATAAAGCCTTAATCATTTATTTTTATATAGCTAATAAGGAAGAGTTATCTTTATTGTTTTATTTGTCAGAATTACAGTTAGTTATTTTAAAATGTAGATATTTTTTAAAAAAATCTTGAAAAACATTTATGATATTAAAATAATGTGTATCTTTGCACACTCATTTTTAAGACCAAACAAATTATTCTTAGAATATGCAATTTAAAACAGGAAATACAAAAGAAATTTTTAAAGAGTACGGTAAATCAGAATTTGATACAGGCTCTACAGAAGGTCAAGTGGCTTTATTCACAAACAGAATAAAATATCTGACAGAACATTTAAAAGTAAATAGAAAAGATTTTGCAACAGAGCGTTCTTTAGTTTTGTTAGTAGGCAAAAGACGTAAATTATTAGCTTATTTGAAAGATAGAAATATCGAAGGATATAGAGAGTTAATCAAGAAGTTGGGAATTAGAAAATAAGTAACCTTATTTTTATAAAAATTTAAAGGGCAATTAGACTTATAATTGCCTTTTTTTGTATTGAAATATATTTAAAAGTGCTATTATGCAAGTTATTACAAAAAAAATTGAATTAATTGATGGTAGAGTAATTACCATCGAAACAGGAAAATTGGCAAAACAGGCTGATGGTTCGGCCTTGATTCGCATGGGTGATACTATGTTATTGGCAACTGTAGTTGCAAAAAAAGATGCTGCTGAAAACGTTGATTTTATGCCACTTTCAGTTGAATATCAGGAAAAATATGCTGCTTTGGGACGTTTTCCAGGTGGTTTCTTTAAAAGAGAAGCTCGTCTTTCAGAATATGAAATATTAATATCTCGTTTAGTTGATAGAGCTTTACGTCCATTATTCCCAAGTGATTACCATGCTGAAGTGCAGGTTCAGATTACACTTATTTCAGGAGAGAAAAATACTGCACCTGATGCATTAGCAGCATTGGCTGCATCTTCTGCATTAGCAGTTTCAGATATACCATTTAATGGACCAATTTCAGAAGTTCGTGTTGCTAAAATTAATGGTGAATTCATTGTAAATCCTTCCTTACAGGATATTCCAACAGCAGATCTTGATTTAATGATTGCTGCTACTTTTGATAATATCATGATGGTAGAAGGAGAAATGAAAGAAGTACAGGAAGAAGATATGATTGAAGCATTAAGAGTTGCTCATGAAACTATTAAAATTCAATGCAAAGCTCAATCAGAATTAACAGAAATGGTTGGCAAAACTAAAAAACGTGAATATTGTCACGAAAATAATGATTTTGAGTTTAAAGAAAAGATGAGATTAGGTGTTTATGATCAATTGTATGCAATTGCAAAACAAGGTATTGCTGATAAGCATCTTAGGGCAGATACATTTGAAGCAGTTAAAGCAGTTTTTATTGAAACTTTAACTGATGAAGAAAAAGAAAAGAAATTCCAGATATCTCGTTATTTTCATGATATCCATAAGGATGCAGTAAGAGATATGATTTTGAATGAAAGAAGTCGTTTAGATGGACGTAAACTGAATGAAATCAGACCTATATCCTGTGAAACTAATTTTTTACCTTCCGCTCACGGATCTGCTTTGTTTACTAGAGGCGAAACTCAGTCGCTTACTACAGTAACATTAGGAACGAAATTAGATGAACAAATCATTGATGGAGTTGTATTTGAAGGGAAAAATAAATTTCTTTTACATTATAACTTCCCATCATTTTCAACTGGTGAAGTAAAAGCTAACAGGGGAACAAGCCGTAGAGAAGTTGGTCATGGAAATTTAGCAATGAGAGCATTAAAATTTACTTTACCAACAGATAATCCATATACACTAAGAATTGTTTCAGATATTTTAGAATCTAACGGTTCTTCATCAATGGCAACTGTTTGTGCTGGTACATTGGCTCTTATGGATGCAGGTGTTAAAATCAAAAAACCAGTTTCAGGAATAGCCATGGGGTTAATTACTGATACTTTAACAGGAAAATATGCAGTTCTTTCTGATATCTTAGGTGATGAAGATCATTTGGGAGATATGGATTTTAAAGTTACAGGAACCAGAGATGGAATTACTGCTTGTCAGATGGATATTAAAGTAGATGGCTTATCTCATAAAGTACTTGCTGAAGCTTTAAATCAGGCAAAAGAAGGAAGATTGCACATATTAAATGAAATGGCAAAAGCTATTACTGAGCCACGTGAAGATTACAAACCACATGTTCCTCGTATTGTACAAATGTCTATTCCTAAAGAATTCATTGGCGCAATTATCGGACCTGGTGGAAAGATTATTCAAGAAATGCAACGTGAAACGGGTGCAGTTATTGTTATTGAAGAAGTTGGGGAATATGGAATTATTGATATTGTTGCTGTTGATAAAGCGTCAATTGATGCAGTGATAAAAAGAATTAAAGGAATAACCACTCTTCCAGAAATTGATGAAGTGTATGATGGTGTTGTTAAAAATATTCAACCATTTGGTGCTTTTGTTGAAATATTACCAGGGAAAGACGGTTTATTACATATTTCGGAAATTGATTGGACTCGTTTAGAAGATGTCGAAAGTGTTCTGAAAGTAGGTGATAAAATTCAAGTTAAGTTAATAGAAATTGATAAAAAAACGGGAAAATTAAAACTTTCACGTAAAGTATTATTACCTCGTCCTGAAAGGAATAAGTAATTTTATTATTTTTATAAAATGCTGTGCTTTTAATTATTGAAGGTACAGCATTTTAATTTTATAAATTTCAGTTTTTTATGTAACAATTTTCATTTAATAACGTTTATATTACGCTTTCAAATAATTTAAAACAATAATGCGGCAATTAAAAATTACTAAACAGGTTACTAATCGTGAACTCGCTTCACTTGACAAATATTTACAGGAAATAGGACGAGTAGAGCTTATTTCTGTTGAAGAAGAAGTTATATTAGCACAAAAAATCAGAGCAGGAGATCAGGTTGCCTTAGAAAAACTTACCAAGGCTAATTTACGTTTTGTTGTATCTGTAGCCAAACAATACCAAAATCAAGGATTGAGTTTACCAGATTTAATTAATGAAGGAAACTTAGGTTTAATTAAGGCAGCTCAACGTTTTGACGAAACCCGTGGTTTCAAATTCATATCTTATGCAGTATGGTGGATTCGCCAATCTATATTGCAGGCATTAGCTGAGCAATCTAGAATTGTCAGATTACCGCTTAATAAACTGGGTTCTATCAATAAAATTAAAAAGGCTTCTGCCAAACTGGAGCAGGAATTTGAAAGACCACCAAATGATGGAGAAATTGCAAGCCTTTTAGAAATCTCAGAAACAGAAGTTAGAGATACTATGCGCCATTCAGGTAAGCATCTTTCAATGGATGCTCCATTGGTTCAAGAAGAAGATACTACGATGCTGGATGTTTTTAAAATGGAAGATAATCCAACACCAGAAACAGATTTGCTATATGACTCTTTATGTAAAGAAATTGAAAGAGCTGTTTGTACATTAACTCAAAGAGAAGCAGATGTTATAAGGTATTTTTATGGCTTAAATGGTTGTCAGCATTTAACGTTGGAAGAAATCTCTGAAAAATTTGATTTGACTAGAGAAAGAGTTCGGCAGATAAAAGAAAAGGCAATTCGAAGATTAAAAAATACTTCAAGGAGTAAAATTCTGAAAACTTATTTAGGGTAAAAATCTTATCATATAATTTATAAGAAACAGTCTAAAACTATAGATAAAAATAGGATTTTTTTTAAGCAGGTACTTCTTATAATTCCTTAATTTAGCTATTATAATAAAAAAGCCTTCCATTTATGGAAGGCTTTTTTATTATAAATATTGATTACAAGTTAAATGCTTTTTGAATTGCCTTAACATAATCTAAATTTTCCCATGCAAAGAACTCTACCTCTTTGAAATAATGGTCTTTACCATCAATTTTTTTAGTAGTAGTAGTTTTATCTTTATAATAAACTTCTACTTCTTCTTTGCGATAATCTCTTCCAAAATGGCCATAACTTGCTGTAGCATGGAAAATTGGATTTTTTAACCCAAATCTTTTGACAATGGCAAAAGGGCGCATATCAAAAATAGTATTAATTTTTTCTGCTATCTGTCCATCAGTTAATTTTTTTTCTGCTTTGTCTTTTACTTTCGAAGTTTCAAAAGTATTAACATACAAACCTACTGGTTGTGCAACACCAATAGCATATGCTACTTGTACTAATACTTCGTCTGCAACACCCGCTGCAATTAAGTTTTTGGCAATGTGGCGAGTTGCATAAGCAGCTGAGCGATCAACTTTTGAAGAATCTTTTCCCGAAAAAGCACCACCGCCGTGAGCACCCTTGCCGCCGTATGTATCAACAATAATTTTGCGTCCAGTAAGACCTGTATCTCCATGAGGTCCGCCAATAACAAACTTTCCTGTTGGATTTACAAATAATTTAAAATCACCCTTTAGCATTTTTTTTACTTTCTCTGATAATGTATTTACCTTTCTAACTCTAGGAATTAAAACTGTTAATACATCATTTTTAATTACTTCCAACATTTTTTCTTCGGTATCAAAGTCATCATGTTGAGTGGAAATAACGATGGTTTCAATTTTTTCAGCAACCCCTTTGTCGTTATATGCAATAGTAACTTGTGATTTTGCATCCGGACGTAAATATTTCATTTTTTTACCTTCACGACGGATTTCAGCTAATTCTTGCAACAATACATGTGCTAATTCAATAGGCATTGGCATAAAGTTATCCATTTCTTTACAGGCATAACCAAACATCATTCCTTGGTCTCCAGCACCCTGATCTTCTTCATTTTTACGCTCAACACCCTGATTAATATCACTTGATTGTTCGTGAATGGTAGAGATAACTCCACATGAATCAGCATCAAAACGATATTCAGCTTTAGTATAGCCAATTTTCCGAATAGCTTCTCTTGCTATTCCTTGTATATCAATATACTCTTTTGTTTTAACTTCGCCACTGCAAACGGTTAAACCAGTAGTAACCAATGTTTCACATGCAACTTTTGATTCTGGATCATGACGTAAAAATTCATCTAACAATGCGTCAGAAATTTGATCAGCAATTTTGTCTGGATGACCTTCCGAAACAGATTCGGATGTAAATAAATATCCCATTTTATAAATTTTATTATTAGTAACTAATTGATAAATGGAATAATCTGATTGATGGTGGGAGAAAATAATATTTTAGCATTTTTTCCTGTGGTTGCAATCAATCAAATCTTTCCACATTTGCAAAATTACTATTTTTTTTATTCTCAATTGACAAAAGTGTAAAATATTTTTATAATAAATGTTATATGTTTGATATTCAATTATTCAATATTTTTTTATAAAAGTCTTGATCACTTTTGAAAATTAATTATATTTCTTTGTTATTTGTCCGAAAAATCAACTTCCTCATTACCAATTTCAAAGTTATTTAAAAAATATTTATTCAAACCTTCTTTTTCATACCTGATTGCTTACTGTATAAATAAATATTTTTTTCTCTTAAATATATGGTTTCTTATATTGGATATGAATATGTTTGCTTTATTAAAACATTCTTAATTTATCGTCTTGTAGAACTTATTAAAAACATCTTTAATAACATGATCTGTGTCTTATTTTTCTTTCATCATAGATAAAATTCATTGTTTTGCTTTATTCCATTATGCAAATTGATGATAGTGATTATATGCTCTCTTAAATGCAATTGTATTATGGACTGCAGGATAATGAAAATAATGTGAACATTTTTATAGCATTGTTATGTTTCTATGATTATTACAAAAGTGGTTGGGTGTATTAGAAATTGTATTATTATCTAAGCCAACTTCAGTTGTTTTTTAGTGAATAAATTTAATGCAAATTATTCACTATACTTATATTCGTTCTAAAACTTTTTCTACCAATTCTCTAACCGGTTTTTTATAATCTTGACTAAATTGTTTCGATATCCTGTTGGCAATCAATACACAAACGGTAAGTGTTTCGTGTCCTAGCATAGCACCTAAGCCATATAAAGCTGAGGTTTCCATTTCAAGGTTACAAATTCTATGGCCATTATAGCGGAATGTTTCCAGTTTATCATTAATTTGAGGATATGCCAGTTCTAATCTAATTTGCCTTCCTTGTGGTCCATAAAAACCGGGAGCTGTTGCAGTAATGCCTTTATTAAAGCCTTTGCCCAATTTATCTAATAGTTTTTGGGATGCTTTTACTACATAAGGTGTAGGTAGATTTTCGCCCCATTGCGTATGATTAATAAATGCAGTTGCCATTTCATGATCGCATACATCTTTAGATGCTTTGTAAAAGTGCAACATGCCATCCAATCCTAAGCCATATTCCGACATCATAAATGAATCCACAGCTAAGTCACCTTGCAATGCACCCGAAGTGCCCAATCTTACTATGTTTAATGTTGTATGTTTATCTTTTGGTTCGCGTTTAACTAGATCCACGTTTACCAATGCATCTAACTCATTCATTACAATATCAATATTGTCAGGTCCCATGCCAGTAGAAATAACGCTAATGCGTTTATTGTTAAAATATCCAGTATGAGTACACAATTCACGGTGAAGAACTTTACACTCAATTTTGTCGAAAAGAGCAGAAATTTCAGGTACACGACCAGGGTCACCCACAACAATAATGTTTTCTGCTAAGTTCTCAGGATGTAAGTTCAAATGATAAATTGCCCCATTAGGACTGATTATCAATTCAGATTCTTTTATTTTTGTCATTGTTGAAACAATTTATTTAGTACATTTGTTTAGTTTTTCAAAATTAAGAATTTATCTTATACAAATATAATAATCTTATTAATATTATGAACGAACAAAAAAATATTTTAGTACCTATTGATTTTAATCAAAAGTCTTTAATTGCATTGGAACAAGCTACTAGTGTTGCAAAATTACTGAAACACGATATAATGTTGTTGTATGTTCACGAAGAAAGTGGTATTTTTTCAAAACTATTTTCCGATTCACAGGGCGAGGATAAGGTATTGGAGACTATTCAACTAAAAATGGATGAGATTGCATCTCAGTTTAACAAATTATCAGGGGTTAGGATAAAAAATATGTTAGCCAAAGGAAGAGTTTCTTCAAAAATAGTGGAAATTGCCGAAATAATTAACTCTGAGTTGATTATTATGGGTACCAATAGCGAAGTTGAATTTAAGAAAACAATTGGTGCCAATACTCATCGTGTGGTTAGATGGGCTAAATGTCCTGTTATTACTATCAATGGTTTACATCATGAAAAAGGTTGCAGAAGTATTTTATTACCACTAGATTTAAGCATTGAAACTCGTCAAAAAGTTACCAGAGCAATTGAAATGGCTAAACATTTTGGTGCTACGATTAAAGTTGTATCTGCTTTATGGTCAAAAAGCAATAAAGAAGTTGCTACAAGACTTCATGCTCAGCTTAATCAAGTGCATAACTATATAACCGAAAGAAATATTCAATGTCATTCGGAAATTATTGATAGTACTCAAAATGAAAAAACGCTGGTTCCTATTATATTAAAATATGCGAAAGAGCAAGGAGATATTGATCTTATAATGATTATGACTCAAAAAGAAATCGGATTTGTTGACTATTTTATGGATTCAGATGCACAGGAAACAATCAGAACTTCTGAAATTCCTGTAATGTGCATAGCCCCTAAAGAAATCGGTATTATTCAATCCAAAGGATTTTAAGAAATGGTTGCAGAAATTATAAGTATTGGTGACGAATTGCTTATCGGGCAGGTGATAAATACCAATGCTTCGTGGATGGCAACCCAATTGAATTTGATAGGGATTGATGTTGTACAAATAACCGTAATTTCAGATAATAAAGAAGCCATTAAAACTAGTATTGACAATGCTTTCAAACGTGCTGACATTATAATGATGACAGGTGGTTTGGGTCCTACCAATGATGATATTACTAAGATTTGTCTTTGCGAATATTTTGATTCTAAATTAGTTTTTGATGAATCTACTTATCTGAGAATTGAGAAATTGTTTGCACAAAGAGGTTTTGATGTTACTGCGTTAAATCGCCAGCAAGCCGAGGTTCCCGATAAGTGTAAGGTAATTCCTAATAACAATGGCACAGCATCAGGAATGTGGTTTGAAAAAAATGGGAAAATATTGATTTCAATGCCAGGAGTTCCTTTTGAAATGAAAACCATGGTTACTAATTACATTATTCTGCAACTAAAAATTTTGAATAAAGTTGTAATTTTCCATAAAACTATTCATATACAAGGTATAGGTGAATCTTTTTTAGCTGATTTAATCAAGGATTGGGAAAATCAATTGCCTAATAATATTAAACTAGCTTATTTACCTCAACCTGGTCTTATCAGATTAAGATTGAGTGCAAAAGGAAAAACTACAGATAAACTCGATGTGCAGGTCTTTACTGAAATTGAAAAATTGAGAAAAATTATTCCCGATTTAATATTTGGTTATGATGATGATACACTCGAAGAAGTTGTTGGTAAATTATTGACAACTAAAAATATGACAGTTTCTACAGCAGAAAGTTGTACAGGTGGTTATCTTTCTCATTTAATTACTACTATACCAGGAAGCTCTGCATATTATAAAGGAAGCATTATTGCATATTCTAATGAGGTAAAAATGCAAATATTAGGAGTTAGCGATGAAACGCTTGAAAAACATGGAGCAGTGAGCAATCAGACTGTTAAAGAGATGGCAGTTGGAGTTAGGAATCTTTTAAAAACTGATTATGCAATTGCAGTATCTGGTATCGCCGGACCTGATGGTGGTTCGGATGAAAAACCGGTAGGAACAATTTGGATTGCAGTTGCTGATAAAAATGGCGTTGTTGCCGAAAAGTTTTTGCATGGTGAAGATCGTACACGCAATATCAGAAAAGCTGCATTGAGTGCATTGATGCTACTTAGAAAAGTTATACTGCAAGAATGTTGATAAAAACGATGTTTTTTTTGAAAAAACATTTGTAGTTAAAAAATAAATTTGTACTTTTGCACTCCATTTTTGAAATGAGTCATTAAAAAACATATAAAAATGTCTAAAATTTGCGATATTACAGGAAAAAAAGTGATTACTGGAAATAAAGTATCTCACTCAAATATAAAAAGTAAAAGAAGATTTTATCCAAATCTTCAAACCAAGAAATTTTATATTCCAGAAGAAGAATGTTGGATTACGTTGAAAGTATCAGCAAATGCTATCAGAACGATTAGTAAAAAAGGTATTTCTGCTTGTTTAAAAGATGCAGAAAAAAAAGGCTTGATTGTTTTCTAAATCAAATAAAAATATTGTAAAAGAGGCTGAATTTAATCGTTCAGCCTCTTTTTTTTACCGTTAACTGATTACTTACTACCGTTAACTGATTGTTATTTTTAAAAATTACATTTCCTGTTTACTTTTATATCATTATTAACTTAAAAGATAGAAATATGAAAACGTTGATTATTTTTTTTGGATTATTTATTTCATTTTCCCCGACTATGATTTTTGCACAAAATGAATATTTAGATTTTAATTTTGAACAGAGTGAATCGAAAGGAAAATCAATTGGGCATTGGGAAAATAAAGGTGATGTGGCTATTTTAAGTATTGATACTACAAACTCATCATCAGGTAAGAATTGTTTGTTTGTTAGAATAAATCGTTCCATTGATGGTGCGTCTTACTATATGGTTCTACCTAAAGTTTATTACCAGGGATTGCGTACTATTGAAATTTCAGTTAATGTAAAAATGCCGTATGAAAAGCCCAATGCTGGTCTTTGGTGTTCTATTCATAATAATAAAGAGTATGTTGGTGGCGGATCAACGTATAATGGGAATATGAAATTTCCAATACTCCCTGATGTTAGATTAGTTGGTAAATATATTCCTGTAATGCCTTTTTCATGGACACCCTACCGTTTTGAAGTTAAAACTGACAAAGATCCAACTGAAGTAATGATTGGGATTTATGTTTCAAAGGATCGTGCATGGTTCGACGATATTAAAATAAATATTAACGGGAAACCTATAAATGATTTAGTATTCAATATTTCGCAGAACTAATTAATATTGAATAACTTCTGTAAAATAAAGTTAATCCTCTGCATTTTTGATTTCATAACTTGAAATAATGTAAAAATATAAAAACTAAATAATTAATAAAAAAATATAAGATGAAAAAAAATACTCTTTTAATGGTATTGATTATCGGAATGGTAATTCATACTTTTTCGCAAACACCTCATAGCGATACACTTTCAATTAATAATATAAAAGCATTGGTAAGAGCAGGAGGTGTTCAGTTTCTGGAAAATGATACAAATTATACACTGTCTGGTTCTAATCCTCATCCCATCTACCAGTATCCGAATGGGAGTGGTAAAAATACGATATTTAGCAGTAGTTTATGGATTGGCGGAGTGGACATAGATGGTAATCTTAAACTTGCAGCAGAAAGTTTTAATCAAAATGGAACAGATTTTTGGACGGGTCCTTTAACAATGGACGGATTAGCTTCTACAACTTCAGCAAATGCAACATTATGGGATAAAGTATGGAAAATCAATAGACAGGATTTAGTTAATTATCTGAATAGTGCTGCTTATCCTTCTAATCCGCCTTCTTTTGTGCTTAACTGGCCAGCACATGGCGATACTATTATTGGTCAAAGTTTTCAACTGGCTCCTTTTGTGGATATAAACAATAATGGCAGGTATGAACCCCATTTGGGTGATTATCCAAAGATTTATGGGGATCAATGTATTTTTTTTATTATCAATGACCAAAAAGCTCATCATGAATCTCATGGATTACCATTGGGACTTGAAATTCATGTTTTTGCTTATGCTTTCAATAATCCTACTGACTCAGTTCTATATAATGCTGTATTTTATAAATATAAAATTATTAATAGATCAACATATACACTTAACAATTCTTATATTGGACTTTTTGCTGATATCGATATCGGAAATGCTACAGATGATTATGTTGCAAGTGATGTTGGACGTTCTACTTTTTATGGCTACAATGGAATGCCATTAGATTCTGTTTATGGATTAAATCCTCCTGTACAGGGTGTTACCATTTTAGGTGGTCCCACTATGGATCCGGATTTGCTGGATAATCCAATACTAGATATTTCTGGAAATCCAACTATTACAAGTGTAAATGGTTTAAATTTTGGAAATGGCATTGTTGACGACGAAAGATTTGGAATGAGAAGCTTTCTAAGTTATATCAATGATTATAATCCTGTAAATGGAGAGCCTGATAATGCAATGGATTATTATAGGTATTTAAGAGGTATTTGGAAAGATGGCAGGGTAATGACTTATGGCGGTAATGGAACAAATCCTGTTAGTGCTTCAAATCCTAAATGTGACTTTATGTTTCCGGGTTATACCGATCCATTATTTCTTGGGACAGGCGGTATTACTGTACCAGGAGCAGATTGGACTGATAATAATTCATGGATTACCTCATTAGACAAAAGAAGTTTGGCTTCGATGGGACCATTTACTTTGATACCAGAAAGTATCCATTTTGTCGATGTCGTATATACTACTGGTTCTTATTATGACACTGTTAATAATCCTTATGCTTCAGTTGAAATTTTAAAACAAAGGATTGATCATATCAGAGATCTTTTTAAAAATTCACCTGAAATTTTTCAGGCTTATGTGGGAGTTACAGAAAAAAATGAAATAAAGTTTAATATATATCCTAATCCTGCTTCTGATTATTTAGTTGTAGAAGGAATTGGTTTAAAAAAACTTAGCTTTGTAATTTATAATATTGTTGGGCAAGCTGTTATTACTGGAAATTTAGATAATAACAGTTCAAAAATAAACATAGCCAGTTTAAATGCAGGTATATATTTTATTAAAATCAATACAGAAAGTAGAGCAAAAACGATTAAGTTTATTAAAAGATAATGCGTTGTAAATAAAGTGTTTGTTTAGTAAAATGATAAATTTTAAAATAATAAGATGAAAAAAATTACTCTTTTAATGGTATTAATTATTGGAATGCAAATTCATACTTTTTCGCAAAATTTCTTTACTAAGAATAAAAGCTCAATAGAGGTTTTAAAAGCAAAAAGTGTTAATAACAATTCCATTGATTCTCTTATTAATTCATGTATTGCTGAAATAAAAAAAGATAGTATAAAAAACACTATTCAACAATTACAGAATTTTGGAACACGATATATGCTTGCTCCCAATCATAAGGATGTTGCTTTATACCTTCAGAACAAATTTATTTCGTTGGGATACAATAACACAGTATTAGATTCCTTTATAATGGTTACAACTTTACCAAATAGTTCTATCATTGATACTACTATGCAATATAACGTAATTGCAACCTATACAGGAAATACAAACCCAAATAATGTTTATATTGTTGGTGGTCATTATGATGATATAACTAATGTTAGCCCAATGAACTATGCTCCTGGTGCCGATGATGACGCATCAGGTATTGCAGCAGCTATTGAAATAGCAAGAGTGATGAAAAAAACAGGATATATTCCTGAATCTACAATTAAATTTGTTGGATTTGCAGCGGAGGAACTTAGGGCTTATTCGGATGTGTATGGAGGCAGTCAACATTATTTAAACGATGCATTAAACAATAACGAAAATATTGGGTTTTTTATTACTCATGATATGATTGCTAATAATACTGCTATTAATAACTGGAAACTGAATATAAACTATCATATTACATCTGGATGGACTGTTCAACTGGCAAATAATATTTGTCAAAATTTCACTTCTCTGACTCCGATTAATAACTTTTATAGCATAAATAGTGGAGGTGATGACATTCCTTTTGCCAGAGTTGGTATTCCTGCATTATATTTTGTAGAAAATGAATGGTCACCAAATTGGCATAAAGAAAGTGATACTATAGGGAGCTGCAACATGGAGTATTGTGCAGAAGTTACCAAAGTCTCAGTTGGTATGTTAATTAAAGCATCAGAAAAGCCATTGGGTATCAAAAACTATTTTATTATCAATCCCGCTAATGGACATACATTGCAACCTTCTTGGAAAGCAAGCACTGAAAATGATTTAGCAGGGTATAAAGTTTATATAGGAAGGAACTCTGCTATTTATGATACTGTTTTCTTTACTACTGATACTTCTTTTACTTTTAATAATCTATTGACAGATACTATCTATTACATTGGTGTTAATGTAATTAATAACAAAGGTATAGAATCAGCAATCATTGAAAAATCTGATGCACCCGGATTTGTTACATTCGCAAATGGAATTTTAATAGTAAGGGATTCCAAAGGAGGTATATTTACCCCAACTGACCAAGAAGTGGATGATTTTTACAGTCAGATTTGTGATGGATTTGTTCATTCGCAATATGATGCTACTTCAGTAAATAAAATTACACTAAGCACGATAGGGCAATATTCTTCGATTTTATGGCATATGAATGATGATAATTGGTGCCCATTCTCAATTTTAAAAAATCACACAGATTTACTAAGGAATTATTTAAATCTTGGAGGGCATATCCTTTTCACTTTGTATAAACCCTCTGAAGCATTTCCCCCATCTGATTTTAAAAAGGGTTCTTTCTTATATGATTATGTAAATATTGCTGGTATCAGTAATAATACTTCTACGAGATTTTGTGGAGCGAAATCTTTCTCATTTAATTTGGATTCATTATATGTTGATTCATTAAAACTTTATGGACTTTATAACAATCATTTACGAAATATTGAAATTTTTTCTCCGTCTCAAAATGGCGACATCCTATATTTATATGATTCAAAATATGACAGTATTACAACAGAGGGATGTTTTAAGAACAAGCCTGTTGCTATTGAAAATAATGGAACTGTTAAGAATGTAATAACGCTCAGTTTTCCTCTCTATTATATAAAAACTGAAGAAGCAAAAGATTTTATTTTTCATGTAATGCATGATAAATTCTTTGAAAATTACACTAAAATCAATGAAACAAAAAGTAACAATTTTGATATCATTGCATATCCTAATCCTGCTTCTGATTATTTAGTTGTAGAAGGAATTGGTTTAAAAAAACTTAGCTTTACAATTTATAATATTGTTGGGCAAGTTGTTATTACTGTAAACTTAGATAATAACAGTTCAAAAATAAATATTGCCAGTTTAAATGCTGGTATATATTTTATTAAAATTAATACAGCAGACAAATCAAAAACGATTAAGTTTATCAAAAGATAGTACAGTTAATACTGTTGGTTTTTTAAGTTTAGTGATTTATACCCGACCCGTAAATTTGATTTACGGGTTTTTTTGTGAAATCAGGAAGTTATAAAGACACTGAATTTTCATTAAAAATGATTAATTTTGTTGTTTAATATAATATAATAAATGAAACGAGCCATTAGAAAACGTTTTCACAAACGAGGATGATAATATGGCGAGTTACATCTGATAAATAAAAAATTAAAAACAGATGAAAAAAGAAGAACAAAATATAAAGAGTTCAAAAACTCCCGAAATAACTGAAATGATTAATCCAAATATTCAATTTTATAAACAACGAGAACATGCTGAGTTTCACAATTGTCATACAGAGCAAAGTGTTATAGATGATATTGCGTTTTTAAAGCTGATTTATAAAGAAAAATTGAATTTTTCGGGGAGTGACGTAAATATTGATTTTGTCAATAACTTGAAAGTAATAAGTAAAGATATATATTTCTTTCTTAAAACGCTTGAATATGATTTAACACCACAAAATTATATCAAGAGTAAATATGAATTTATTCGCCATAAAATACCCAATGGGGATCCTCATCTTTTTTATTTAGCATGGAACGGCTTGATAAAAAATGACAGTTTTCGTAGATTATTGCTTCAAACATTTAGTTTAAATAAATTCAACGATATATTATGTCCTCAGAATATTCCTGTTGTGGGTTCTCACATGACACGTTATAGAACCAAATCTGTTTTAGCCAATGATATGGCAACCAATGAAGACGGAACACGAAGAACAACAGGTAGATTATTAGATGATGGTAGTGGGTTAAATATGAAAGAAGGAATTGTATGGCTTCCAAACGAAAAGGCTATTCCTCTATTTCCTCAAGGGTACGTTCCATTGAATCAAACACATGTTATATTAATTCGCCATGGAAAATCAATTCATGAATCAGGTGGTGAAAATCCAGAATTTGTTGGTTCCGGATATTGGGATATTTGGGATAAAAACAGACGTATTTCAGGTGCACAAAGTAATTTCTTGAAAGAAGAAGGCGTTACAACTGCGAGAGAATTAGGTAAAGACTTTAAAATTGCTGTTGATATTCTCGATAAAAGTGGTTTTCCCCTTTGGTCATGGTCAAAAGATTTACCTATTCCTGTTTATGGAAGTGAATCGGAAAATACAGAACAAACTGCTCGATATTTTCTACAAGAAGCTGGGTATTTTAATATCGCCTTTAATGCTTTATTTGGATTAAACTCTCAGAAATATGGTGCATTAACCTTTATGCATAAAAATGAAATCACAGAGGAAGCAATAAAAATATATAGCCATGGAAATGATTCAGCTTTAGATATAAAAGCAAAAGTTTCCAAGATGTTTAAAAATCGTTTTTATCATTATCCTGAAGGCGAAACTTTATTAGAGGCTGACTGGAGAATAGCATTTAGCTTTATTGATTTATTAAATAAAAATCTAGGGAAAAGAATAATGTTGGTTGACCATTCCGGTGCTATCAGGGTTTTTGAAGCTATAATAAGAACACTCGATTTTGCTGAATACAGTACAATAAAAGAAGCTCAGGATTCAATTATTGCATTGTGTTATCAGCCAGGACGTAATTTACGCTATGATTATTTACAAAAAAAAGAATTTCCTTTACGTAAAAGAGAAAAAAATAAAAATTAGTTTATGAATTTTCTTGTTGTTTCTCTTATCTTTTTATCGCTTTCAACTTCCGTGTTTTTCATATTGATGTTGCATTTTATGAAAAAATCGAGAACAGATGAACTTACGGGCTTGGCTAATTTTAGATATTTGAAACTATATTTGAAATTAAATGCGAATAGAAAAAATATCGGATTGGTAATACTTGATATTGATAATTTCAAGGAATTTAATGCTATAAGTATTCACCAAGGAGATGAAGTTCTAAAAGAATTTTCATTAGCACTTAAAACCTTTTTTGCAAAAAAAGCGAAAATTTTCAGGTATAGGTCTGGAGATGAATTTGCTTTACTTTTTAACGATAAGAGCAAAGAAGAAATTGTAAAGGAAGTCTGTCTTTCTAAAGTTTATTTTAATGATTATACTTTCAAATGTTTAGCTGATATGCAAAATTACAGAATAAACTTTTGTTTTGGTGTAAGCAAGCTGCAATCGGATGTAATAAATTATGAAAGCTTCTTTGATCTTGCTGAATTGGAACTGGCTAATGCTAAAAGATTAAAATAATTGAAATCAATATTATTTTTTCTCCTTTTCATTTAATATAATTTGCTCAATACACATTTCTTTATCTACAGCTTTGCACATATCATAAACAGTAAGTAAGGATATGCTAACTGCCGTAAGAGCTTCCATTTCAATTCCTGTTTGTCCTGTACATTTAGCAAAACTTTGTACATTTATGCCTGTTTCCGTAATAGAAGCTTTTACATCTATTTTGCTAATTAGTAAGGGATGACAAAGTGGAATTAACTCGCTGGTTTTTTTCCCACCTTGAATTCCTGCAATTTCGGCAATGGTAAGAACATCGCCTTTCTTTATCTGATTTTCCTTTATTAAAAGCAATGTTGCTGGCTGCAAACGAATATGCCCGCTGGCTATTGCCGTTCTTACCTGATTGGGTTTAGCACTTACATCTACCATATTGGCTTTTCCGTGCTCATCAATATGACTAAACTGGGACATTGTGTTATTTGTTATTAAGTTATGTATAATTCGTGATTTTATCAACCACCAATATTATTAAAATGATTGATTGCATTAAAAGAACCGCATTTTGGTTTTTGTGAAGTTGCTGCTAATAATGCTTCTTTAATACCCATTTCTCTAATATCAAATTCAAGGTTATTAAATAAGCAAGGTTTTATTTTCCCATTTGCTGTTAAACGCAATCGGTTACAATTTTCACAATTACCACCATCTCCACCTTCTACGATTGCAAAATGCCCTGTTTTTAAATTCATTTGGTGGATATATCGCACTTCCAATTCATTTTTTATACAAAATTCTTTTACTGCTTTGGCATCCGCTTCTTCTTTCGATTCTTTGATTACACAATTGATTTTAATAGGGTTCAATCCTGCATTTTTAGCAGCCAATATTCCTTCTTTTACTTTTTCAATGTCTCCACCACGTGTAATTGTTCTGAATTTTTCTGCATCTAAGGTATCTAAACTGATATTAATACGATGTAATCCTTTTTCTTTTAATACATCTGCATATTGAGAAAGCAATATGCCATTTGTTGTCATGCTTAAGTCTTTAATTCCTTTATTGGAAGAAAGCATTTCAATCAATGCTACAATACCTTTTCTAACCAAAGGTTCGCCACCGGTAATTCTAATTTTATCAATACCTAACAAAACAGCTTCATTAACAACATCTTTAATTTCTTCAAAACTTAAAATGTCAGTATGAGATAATAAAGTTACACCTTCTTCAGGCATGCAATAGGTACAACGAAGATTGCATCTATCAGTAACGGAAATGCGTAAGTAGTTTAGTTTGCGATTATAATTGTCTAACATTAACTTTTTCTCCTTTTTTCAAAGATAAAACTCCTTTTTCTATGGCAATTATTCCATCTGCAAAAACATAAGAATGAATATGAGCAGAGCCATGATAATCGATAGGGAATACTTCTCCATTGCGAATACTAACAGGTAAAAATGATTTACGTTCAGTTTTCTTTCTATAAATATCGCTTCCCAAAGGTAAAGCTATTTCAACTATTTCACCCTGATATCCTATCAACTTTTTAATCAAAGGTTTTACCAACATTTCAAACTGAACAAAAGAAGAAACAGGATTTCCTGGTAATCCAAATATATATTTATCATCTTTTATTCCAAATACAGTGGGTCTTCCCGGTTGAACTGCAATACTTTTGAATAATATTTTAATACCAATTTCTTGCATTATTTCCGGAACATAGTCGAAGTCGCCCATGGAAACACCTCCTGTAAGCACTACTATATCATTTTTTTGTAATGCTTCACTTATCTTTTTAAAAGTTGATTCTTTATTATCAGCCGCAATACCTTCGTAATGAGCAAATGCTCCTGATTTTTGAGCTTGTGCCATTAACTGCCATGCATTTGAATTCCTAATTTGCGATATTGCCGGTTTCACATTGGGTTCTACCAACTCGTCACCTGTGGAGATGATGCCAACTTTTGGCTTAGAGTAAACTTTTAGTGTCCAAGCTCCAACAGATGCAAGTACTGCTATATGTTGTGGTTTAATGAAGCATCCTTTTGATAAAACTAAATCATTAATATGTATATCTTCGGAAAGATAACAAATGTTTTTAGCCGTATTATCTTTAGTAAATTTGATTTTATTGCTATTTACCTCAATATCTTCAATCATAACAACGCAATCAGCTCCTGTGGGAAGCATGGCGCCTGTCATAATTTTGGAGCACTTACCTTCAGAAATTTCTTTTTCAGGACATTTTCCTGCAGGAATTGTTTCGATGATTTCTAATTCTATTTTCTTGTTGAAATCAATACTACGACAAGCAAAACCATCAACAGCAGATTTGTCGAAAGGCGGCATATTTATATCAGAAATAATATCTTCAGCCAAAACTCTTTCTATTGCATTCAGCATTTCAACTTCTTCAATTTCTGTTGTGCTCACAGCTGAGTTTAATACTATTTTTAATGCATCTTCAAAAGCTATCATAGTTTTTTAATTCGTTTGTTATTTTATCTTTTTCATTTTAAAATCAAACCTTTTTCCTTTTCCTTCAATCCAAGCTAATAATGCTTTGCTATTTATTTGCATATAGTTGATAGAATTCGGAAAGTCATGGCTATTATTTTCAAAACAGTAAATGTGATTTTTTGTAGCTTTGCTTAGTTTGAAATAAACTGCTTCTCCATTGTTTAGATCAGCAACTTCTGCGATATAGAAAATACCGTTTTTCTTTTTTGCAATTGAAATTTTCTCAATAAGAATAGTATCAGTGTTTTTAACAACAAAACTTTTCCCTTGCAACAAAGTATCATTTATCCAGTTCCATTCTTCATAATTCTTTTCCAAATTATTATCACTTTGCCATGTGCCGACCAGCCATTTTAGATTCTTTAAATCATGAAAGTCAGGATTTGCTTTTTGACCTAAAAGACATGTTGAAGTAAGTAAAAGAAAAGATATATAAAATCCTGTTCGTAAGGATTTTTTCATAAAAAGAGTTTTAATTAAAAAGTTAGATTTAAACCAAAACTAGGCATAAACGGAAGTTGGTTTACGCGTTCTTTTCTAAGTGTATTAAAGTAGAATAAATTATCACGATCGTAAGCATTGGTCACACTGACATTCAATTCTAATGTAGAGTTTTTAGCAATTTCAAATTTCTTTTTCAATGTAAAATCTAAACGGTGATATTCAGGAAGTCTTCCTGTATTTAATTCATCATACAAGGTGCCTATTTCTCCATTTGTAGTTGTGATATTTTGATTTATATCTGAAAAGTTTAGTTTTTCATAATTCCCTGTTACTTTTGTAAAAGGGAAACCCGATCCATAATTCCAGCGAATATTAAACTCCCAATCTAACTTAGCACCAATAACATAAGATAGTAATAAATTTACATTGTGTCGTCTATCATAGTGTGGAACATAGTCTTGTAATTCATCACTTCTATTTACATATCCTAAAGAATAAACTGCCCATATATAAACTCTTTTGTAATCGTATTTCATGCTAAAATCAACACCATAAGCGTTTCCTGTTTCAATAATAAAATCTTTGCGTAAATAGTCTGGCTTATATAATGGATTTGCAACACCATTTATTATCTTAACATTATATGGGTCTACGTCATCAAAAATCTTATTTCTATTTATATTTGAAAGCTGTGAGAAGTTTTTATAATAACCTTCTAAATTGATTGTTACGTGTTTAATAATGTCATATTCAATTCCAAAAATAGCATGTTGTGCTTTCTGTAATTTACTTGTAATTTCTTGTCCTTTATATTTTTCAGGTAGGTTATCAGGTCCTGACAAAAAACCGTAGAAAAGATTCACTACATCTCTATCTGATTTTGCATCTATAAGATTTTGTGAGTATATCCCAGTTGCAAGTTTTAAGCGTATTTTATCTGAAACTAAAAATTTCATTGCATACCTTGGTTCTATAGACATTTCTGAGAGTGAAGCATAGTATTGAAACCGAATACTTGGTTCAAACAAAAATTTACCTACGGTTGATTTATATTTAAAATATCCTGCTATTTCTGTGGTACTTTCGCTTTGTCTGAGTTCTCTTTTAACTGCATTATAAAATGTATAGTCTGTTTTAAATCCTTGTAGTTCTAAGCCATATTTAAATTGATCTTTTCCCAAAAAATATGTGAAATCCAAGCCCATATTAAATCCGCTGATTTCACTTTGCTTTGGCAAATTATCTTTGTCTTCCATGGTTATCTTATAGTCTGAATAAGCAACTATACCTTCCATTAAAACAGAAGAGCTACCTGGTACCACAACAAAATTTGCTCCCAAGCCTGTTGTTTTCCAATTAAAATCAGCTAATGCCTGATAATTTTTTACATTGTCATTAAAATTGAATCCAAATAAATTCAATTTGCTTCCATTTGCACCATTGAAAGATAATTTTGCATATAAATCGGTAAAATTAAATGGTAAGCCTGCAGTATCAATATATTTATAGAAAAGTTTTGAACTTTCGGCTAAATAAGAATTTTTGGCTGAAATAATAAATGAAGTAGAATTAGAGTTGTTATTTTTTTCTTTTGATAAAGGACCTTCGAGTAATATATTTGCACCAAAAGTACTACTGCTGAATTTTCCACCAAATCGTTTTTTACTTCCATCTCGTGTAGTGATATCCATTACAGAAGATACTCTATCACCATATTCAGCACCAAAGCCACCTGTGTAAACATCTGCATTTCTTATAATATCTGTTTCAAATACAGAAAACAAACCTATTGAATGAAAAGGGTTGTAAATGACCATTCCATCCAGTAAAACTTTATTTTGAATAGGCGATCCACCTCTGATGTATAATTGCCCGCCTTGATCGCCTGTAAAAACTACACCAGGAATCACCTGAAGATATTGAGCTAAATCCGGTTGTCCGCCAATGCTTGGAATTTGCTTTAATTGTTTGGGCGTTACTTTTGTTACTGAAGTTTTGGTTTCTTGTCGGGCCTCTTCTCTATCCGCAGAAATATTTATTACATCTAAATTGTAAGCTCCTTTAGTAAGTATAAGTTTTTTTGTAAGTACTTCATTGGCTTTAATGGAAATGGGCATTACAACTGAGTCGTATCCTAAATAGGTAACCATAAGTGTATAATTTCCTGGTGGTATTTTGGAAATTACAAAATAACCATTTACATCAGTTGTTCCTCCAATGGCGGTTTTTTTTAAAAAAACATTGGTAAAGATAATAGGTTCTCCAGATTCTTTTTCATAAACAAAACCCTTTATAGTCCCGAATTGCGCCTGAGTTGATGTGCTTGAAAATAAAAAGATAAAAGAAGCTATGATTATTGTTCTAAATGAGTTAGTTGTGAATGACATATTGAATATATGATTGGTTCTAAAGTGTTATTTTACAGTTAGCAAAGATAAGTTTTTCTGACAAACAAACCATCAATGCAAAGAAAAAAGTTTAAATATAAAATATTAATAAATAATAGAAAATGCCTTGGTCTGATTTTGGAGTAGCATGTTTCAGCAGGAAAACGGCAATCCCGATGCTGCAATTAAAGCGTATAAAAACATTATTGCCATTGATCCCAAATACAAACAGGCTTACTTTAATATAGGTTTTGTGTATTTAGAATATAAACATGTGTATAACGAAGCTTTAAAAAGTTTTACGGATGCTATAACTGTAGATAAGAATTATGCTGAGGCCTATTACAATAGGGGTTATACGTATGAACTGATGAAAGAAACCGACAAAGCCAGAAGCGATTTTAAAATGGCATTGCCAAATACCTACCAATTATCCAAAAGCTATTGAAGGTTTAAACAGATTGGATAAAAAATAAAAACTCATCTTAATTTAACTGCTTACTATTATTGATCCTTCGGGTACGAAGTTCAAGACGGGTTGATGATATAAATTCTTGTTTTAAAACTTAGTAAGATTTGAAGATTTATTTTTTCTAATATTTAGTATGTTCTTTATTCTATAAAATAAGAAAAATGGCAATGTCAAAAGGAATAAATAAGTAAAACTTAAATTAAAATAATATCCACTTTTTGAAACTTCTACATAAAGTTTTTCTCCAACTTTATTTGTTTTATGAATTGCATCCCGTACAAAATATTTATCATTTTCAATTTTACCACTACCAGCGTCACCTCCTAAAATAATGTTACTGATTAATACTGTAACCAGTAAAATAGAAAAAATAGTTGATATAACATTTGATAAATTAATCTTCAGTTTCATTTAGATTGCTTTTGTTTTGATATAAATTGTTTGTTATATATGCTATTTAACCCTTCGGGAACTGCGTACCCGACGGGTTGATGAGCAAACCCTCTATTACCCGCATTTTATATGAGCCGATGTTGGCTGATCGTGCTTTTTTATGGTAAATCTGACCAATTTATTTTCTTATCATTCAGTAATTCGATTAAATAATTTTTATCTGGACTGATCAATGTTCCATAATCAACAGCATTTGGCAAATCAATCTCAAATAAGAAATCACACTCTTTTTTGAGCAAATCGTATCTAGTTTTACCTTTTATTCTCCTTAAATCAAGGAAGTCCGGAGGCATTTTATTTATCTGTAATAGAGTCAATCCATTTGGAATGTCCTGTTTTATTTTGTCAAAATCAGAATAGTTTATAATAAAATCATATGAAATCTGTCTAGCAATAACTGGCATTTTTGTTTTATCTGAAATTGGCAACTCGCAATTTATCCAACTAAAATTATTCTTCAATTCATAATTGCTTATCCAAATGAATTTATATTTTTCTCTCAATATATCGTCAATGAATCTTTTTGAAGCAAAATCTAATATAATCTGAAAGAATCCAGGATATATCTCTTTAATTGTATTTATATTTTCTTTAAATGAATTCCGTGTCATATTGTTTTTTAGCATGTCCGCCAACTTATTTCTTGCTTCACCTTTATAGTGAGCTATTCAGTGTTTTACATTATTGTTTATTTCCCCTGCAAATATACACAATCCTCAAAACAAAAAACCCCGCCATTTCAGCGGGGTTTTTTGTATGCTTCTATTCTTCTTCCCCTTTTTTAGCTTTTGCATTCGGCAACAGTGCATGGTGTTTTTTGCGGAGTTCGTCGATGCTATTGAACAGCTTTATGAGTGCCGGTTTGGGTGTAAGGTTTACTGCCTGTTCCAATACGGTACAAAACTGCTGATAACTTTCGCTGGCTGCCGGGCGAAGGTCGGTGCCCGATGTAGAACGCTGGCTCACCTCTTCGTTTCGGGTTTTGTAAATGCTGCTTAACTTATGATTATCGGTTTCAAATTCGGCAAAGAGGGTATCGACCCCGATTTTAGTAGCAGCCGATTTAATTGCTGCGTCGGCATTGTATTTTGCACAGCATTCGGCCGACAGTTCAATTTGTGTTACCAATGGGCTTTTGGTAACATCGCGGTAAGGCTTCAGAAAGAAATCCAGTGCAAGGGCTGCATCTTTTTTATTTACATCGCGCGACTTTGATTCGTACACTACCGTTCGTTTGATTTCGGCAAAAACATTGTCGCAAACTTTATGTGCAGCAAGCACATCGTCGGTAAGTGCACTTTTATGCAATTTGTTTATTTGCTGCATAAAAGGTTTATTATTTGCTTTGAGCTTGGCAAATGCAGCAAGCAAGAGCTCACCCATTTCTGATTGAACGGGTTCTGCAATTTCGCAGCTTAATCCGAACAATGATGCGGCATCTTCGTTTGAAAGATGTGATACATGTAAGATACTTAATTTTAAATTTTCCATTTTTTGTGTTTTAACAGATTAATATTAATGTGAACTAAGTAATCATTTTGGTTATTCTTTGCATCGGGAAGGTTTCGCAGCTAGCGGAATCTATAATTATATCATCGGGGAGGTTTCGCCGGAGGCGGTAAGCGTATTCTTATAGTCGAGGAGGTTTCGCCGGAGGCGGAATCTATTTTCTACCCATCAGCAAGGTTCCGCCGGAGGCGGTAAGTGTTTTTGGGTAGTCGAGCCAATTCCACGGCAGGCGGTAAAGCATTTCCACAAGTGCAAAGAATATATTAAAAAAAGAACGCAATCATTATCGCAAAAAGGGTATATATTTAATGGTAGTCACCTTTTTAAAGCCTAATTTATGACAAAGATATAATTTTATTTTTTAAAAGATTGTATTTTTTTTAACTTTTTTAATGAATCTGTGAAAAATTAATATTAACACGTCGGTAACTTCGCACACAACGGGATGTAAATAAAAAGAAATGCTGTTGCAATGCTCTTGCTTTGAATTTAAAAGTTTATCGGGGAGAAAAGTGAAAAATAAGGGTGGGCTGCGAGGTGCTGTTATAGCACGTTTTTTTGTTTACGTTTATAATCAATATTTAAAAAATTATTGTAATATTTCCCTTTTATCATCTTATTACAAAAATATTTTAATTTAATTCTCTTATATTTTGAATTTTTTTCTAAATAGCCAGGATAAACAGTTGTAGTATGTAAACCATCACTATGAAAGCTCGACGTATATACAAACATATCACATAAATCGACATTCCCAAATAATACTATATTCTTAATAACTACATGTACATATCCAATATAATTGATTTCAATTTTATATGTTCCTACAGATAAGCTATCACAATTAAATTGTCCTGAGGAATTTGTGAAAATTTGTTTAGATTTTGCTTCTTGTTTATTATTGGATATTATAATTGATGCATAATTGACAGGTTGTTTATTTTTATAATCAATTATTCTTCCTTTTAATGAAAATTGTCCAAAGCAATTAATAGAAGTAATAAGCAATAATAAAACTATTTGATTTCTCATTTTCTAATAATTGGTGTATAACATTCCATAGTTTGCTTACAGGTATGGATTGTAAAGTTTTTTTTCCTTTCAGTTTGTTGCTTTGTTTAATTCACTTAGTTATTAAACCCCGATTGAACCAAGGTGGTGTTAAGGCACGTATTTATTAATAATTTTCATTGATTTTTCAATTTCTAATTTTAATACTTCTGCTCCATTTTTGGCACTTTGAATATGTTTCTTTGCTTTTTCCAAATATTTACGTGCAAGTATAAGTTTTTTTTTATCTCTATTCCAGTTATTAATTAAATCAACTGCAGCATTATAATAATTGATTACAATTATATTTGAATTGTTTTTATTGTATTTATAGGCATGATCTGCAAAGGCCAATGGTTTTTTGTCATTCGTTAACTTAACATAATCACGTATTTCATTTTCAAAATTTACATAAGTTACACTCGAATCAATTTTTGTATATTCACCATATTTGAGCAATGTATCAAGTGGAATAGGATAATTTGTTAACTGCCATATTGGGTCAGCAGGAATGTGCATTGTTAGAAATGACAAATCTTGTGTTAAAAGACTTTTTGTATTTGATTTTTTAACAAACTTAAATCCCCCGTTAGAATCTTTCTTCAGAAATCCTGAAAATCCAAGCAAATCACAGTGATACCAATTGCTACCTACTTTCACAATATTCCAAGCATGATTTGTTTCATAATATATTTTATTATCAGAATCATACTCTGGTACGTAACCTTCGATTATTTCATTTGTTATTTTTAACTTATCACAAAATGCCGAAAAGATGCTTGAATAATCACCACATATTCCTTTTCTTAAAGAAAAAACTTTTTTGTAGTCATTTACTACTCCACCAGTGTAAAACTTATTTAAATCAAAATCAATATTATTATAAATCCATCCTGCAATAAGAAATATCTTTTGTGTTTCAGTGGAGCAATAATGATTTATTATATTTACAGTCTGTTCAAAAGACAAGTCATTTTTTATAGAATCCTTGAATGAGAATATTTTATTATCAAATTCTATGTCCTTATAATCCTGTCCAAATACTGAAAAACTAATAATTATTTGCAATAAAATAACCTGTAGAATTCTCATGTTTGTTGTTTTCCTTATATGCGCCCTAATAACTTATATAAATGTAAAATCCGTATAAAACATGCTTATTTGCATTGGCTTTTTACAGTTTCTTTCTTATATATTTATCTACAAAAATACAATTATTTTAATTCTACCCAACGGTTTTATGATAAATCAGCAAAGCTTGGTGAAAAACTATTATCTTCCTAAATTCCGGATATTTTTTAATACAATACTCACATCATTCATGGTTTTGTAGTCGCGCGAATAGAGGAGGTTGAGCTTTTCAACAGTATCTTTGCCAAGGGTTTTGTTGGGCAATACATCACAAGGTGTCAAAACACTTTTCTTGATAGCAGGAAGATTTTTAATATCGCCAGGCTCCGAAATAAAATAGCCAACCCATGTTTTTTGTGCAAACATTACGCTGAAAATATTGGCTATAAATCCAAGGGGATGTTTTTGGAACAATATCAAAATAGGGGAGAGCGCCAATAAAAATAATGCAAAAGCAATATCCAATAATCTTTTATTTCGTTGATTGTTGGGTTTGTTGATGGCATTGATATCAATAATATATAAGTCGCCCGAAGTATTGATAGAATTGCTGCCAATGAGGAACAAACTTTCGGGAGGCGCTATTTTGTAATCGATGGCTTTGTTTTTGAGCTCCGACATTTTGCTGATAATAGCGGCTGCCGATAAACTTTTGGCACAAAAGATGACTTCATCAATTTTATAAATTTCGATAATATCTTTTATTTGCGATAAGTTGCCTATAAAGTTTTTATTATTACTTTGGTCGCTGGTATTTACTAAACCTATAAATCCGGGATTGATATTGGTTTTTCTTAATAAATCGGCAACCCTTTCGGCTTCTTCGGCATCGCCTGCAATGATAAATCTTTTATTGATGTTTTCGCCCAAGCGAAAGGTTTTTATTTTAGTTAAATGCAAAAATAGTCTGATGATTATCATCGAAACTACGCTCCATATTGCTCCCAATAATATCATGGCCCTCGAAAACCTGAAAGATGCATTGAGCAAAGCATATATTACCAGAATAATTATAGTTCCAATGGCAATTCCTTGAAATACTTTGCTCAGCTTGTGTGGCTTTTCGTAACCTCCGGCAAATAAAAAACTCAATAACCAGATAAGAATATAGGCAGGTACTACCAATAAAATATATTCAATAGGGTAGTATTCATAATCAATAGAAAGAAAATAATGCGACCAATAGTTTTTCAGCAGATAAATACCGCCCCAAAGTATCAGAAAGTCTAAAACCGGTAAAAATAGTTTGCTAAAAAAACGCTTGACAATAGATAAAGTAGCTCTGAGATAAATGGCAGTATTGATGAGCACTGAGAACAAACGGGCATTTTTTTGTGAAAAATGTTTCTGAGCAAAAATAATCATGGCATTGTAAAAAACAAACACATAGTTTACACTGCTTTTCTTGGTGCTTTCGCCTTTATAATGAATAATGCGTGTATCGGGGAAATATACGTTTTTATATCCTGCTTTTATAATACGATACGAAAGGTCAATGTCTTCGCCATACATAAAAAAAGCTTCATCCAACAAACCTATTTCATCCAATACGCTTTTGCGCATCATCATAAAAGCACCAGCCAAAATTTCTACTTCATGAATTTGGTTGTTATCTAAATAACTCAAATGATATTTCCCAAACTTCTTTGATTGCGGAAATAGTTTCGACAGACCAAATATTTTATAAAAAGCAACTTCCGGCGTTGGCAATCCACGTTTTGACTCAGCTAAGAAATTACCTTTACCATCAATCATTTTAACACCCAATCCCCCTGTTTCGGGATTTTGATCCATGTATTGAATTACTTTCTCAAAAGTATCACTTTCTACAACCGTATCGGGGTTCAGCAATAAAACATATTCGCCTTCCGACTGAACAATAGCCTGATTATTTGCTTTTGAAAAACCTCTGTTATCTTTATTTTCAATTAATTTTACGAAAGGAAACTTATCGTGCAGCATTTTAACAGAAGCATCCACAGAATTATTATCAACCACGAATATTTCGGTATCAATGTTTTTACACGCAATCTGAACAGAATGCAAACATTGCTCCAAAAAATATTCAACGTTGTAATTAACAATAATGATAGATAGTTTCATTTCCGTTTATTCTTTTTTCTAAAGTACTTATAAGTACTTAGAGTACTTGGAATACTTGGAGTACTTATAGTAACTCAATAATTAATAATTTAATATACATTAATTTCCCTTTCCCCTTTATCCTTTACCCTTTAACCTTTCTCAATGCATTGGAATTAAAAAAGAAATCCCAATTCCTAATAATACCGTAATAAATTTTTGTATATTGTATTGATGATTTTCACTCGTTTCAAATAATATTGATGTTGAAACATGTAAGAAAATACCTACCACAACACCCAATATCATATCAAAATAACTACTCAAATTACCTGTCATTTCCGAACTGATAAAATTACTCAATATCGAACCTGCGGGCGTCATTAATGCGAAAAAAGCCAAATAAACAATAGCTCTTCTTTTTGTCATACCTCTTTGCATAAAGATACTCATCAATACAATAGAAATAGGAATATTATGAATAATAATACCTACGGTAAGAGAGTGCTGAACCTGTTGATTAAAGCTTTCAACTATCGGCATTCCTTCTAAAAATGCATGAATACAAATTCCTATCATTAACCCGATAGGAGCAACTTTAGGGAAATGGTCGCTATGGTCGTGCTTTTCCTCACATTCATGTGCATGTCCGTGTCCGTGTTCTATTCCTTTGGTAAGTAATTCAAGTAAAAGTTGCAGAACAAAGCCAATAAGAATGAATACTCCGATATTTGCAGTTTTTTTTTCAAAAATCTCAGGAACTAAATTTAAGAAGCTGATTGCTAATAAAAAGGCACCACTAAAAGCCAATAGTAATTTAAGCACTTTAGGGTTTTCGGTTTTAAAAAGGAAAAGAGAAGAGCCGCTGAGAATTACAGTAATAAATAAAAAAAAGTATAGAATTAAATGTTCCATAAATCGTTGGATTGAATTGCAAAAATAAGCAATTAATTTTAATGAAATTGTAAAACGAGTTAAAGCAATAATTGTTTTTTGACAGATGCAATATTTTTAAAAGCATTACCTATATTTTCAATCAAATCGCCTGCTATTAATGATTCTTCAGAAAACGCTGTTGCATATAAATCTCCGGCCAAACCATGCAAGTAAACACCTAATATTGCAGCGTCAAATGGTTTGTATTTTTGCGATACTAAACCGGTAATAATTCCTGTTAAAACATCGCCACTACCAGCAGTTGCCATACCCGGATTGCCTGTATTATTGAAATAGCAATTGCCTTCGGGTGTGCTTATTGCAGTGTGAGCTCCTTTTAAAACAATATAAATATGATGTTTTGCTGATAATTCCCGTTGAAGTTGGTTGCGTTCAAAATCATTCTTAGCTTTTTGGGTAATACGTTCAAATTCCTTAAAATGTGGAGTTAATATACTGTTTTCAGGAATGAGATGCAACCATTCTTTGTTTTCGCCCAGAATATTTATCGCATCAGCATCTATTACCATTGGGTTCTTAGATTTTAGCAATAATTCTTTAAAACCTTGCTCTGTTTGAATATCAGTCCCAATACCCGATCCAATACCGACAACATCATACTTTTCGATGTCGTGAATACTAGTAAAAATATTTTCGTTAATATCTGTTTCGCACATAGCTTCGGGAACTGCAGTTTGCAAAATTGCTTGTCCATTTTTTGGACAATGTAAACTAAGCAAGCCAACACCGCTTCGCAAACAAGATTTTGCAGAAAGTACAGCGGCTCCCATTTTACCTAAACTTCCGCATATCAATAAAGCATGACCGTAACTTCCTTTGTGGGCAATCTTTTTACGAGGCTGATATATTTTGCTGATGATAGTATCATCTATTAAATTATTATATGTTTGAGCTTCCTTAATATAATTTGGAGATAAATTGATGGGTAAAATTTTCCATTCTCCAACATATTGATAGTTTTGAGGAAACATAAAAGCTAACTTAGGTAATTGGAAACTTAAGGTGGTATTGGCTTTAATTATTATATCTTCGGGTGAATTGCTGATATCGCAAAATAAACCGGAAGGAATATCAATCGCAATTATTTCATTTTCTAATTTATCTATGTGTTTTATAACCTCTGCAATTATACCTTCAGTTGGTTTGTTTAATCCCGAACCCAAAATGGCATCAATAATAATGTTGTCTTTTTTAATCTCAGGGATTTCTTTTACTGAATAAACTTCAAAAACAGGAATATTAAGTTCAGATAGTCTTTGTAAATTGATTTCAAAATCTTTTGATCTATTATTGGAATGATGAATGACTATTACTTGAACAGGAGAACCTATATTGTGCCACATTCTGGCAATAGCCAAACCATCGCCGCCATTATTTCCCATACCGCAAAATACAGTGAGTTCAGTAAAAACGTCATAATGATTGTTCAGCCATTGTAAACAGGCATTAGCTGCTCGTTCCATTAAGTCTATAGATTCAATAGGCTCGTTTTTAATTGTAAAAGCATCTGCTTCTCTAATGGATTCGATAGGTAATATTTTCATTATATTGTATTTAATATTGCAGTTTTTAAACCTTCTTTTCTTCCTCTTCTGATTCTTCTAAATAATAAGTATCATCATTTTCATCGTCATCTTCCCATTGATATTCAATTTTCTGAGGACCTTCATTTTTGAAATATATGGCAAAAACTATACCTGCAATAAGTCCCATTAAATGCGATTCCCACGATATTTCTTGTTGAATATTATTGGGGAAAATGCCCCAAATTAAACCTCCATAAATAAATAAAACAAACATCGAAAGTGCCATTAATCGAGTGTGTTTTCTTATAATTCCACTCACAAAGATAAATGCAGCCAGTCCATAAATTATACCACTTGCTCCAATGTGCCAGGCAGGACGTGCAATTATCCAAACCCATATATTTGTGGTTAGGTAGATATAAATAAAAATTCTAAAACCAATTTCTCTGTAAAAATAAAAGAGAGCTGTGCTAAGTATTAATAACGGGATGGAATTAGCATACAAATGCTTAATATCAGCATGAATAAAAGGTGCAAATAAAATACCTGGTAAGCCTTCGATTTTTAAAGGATATATTCCCAGAAAATCGAAATGCGTATTGAGCATATATTCAATAAACTTTACCAACCAAATGATTATGATTATTGAAACAGGAATAACGATACTATTTAAAAATCTTTTCTTTTCAGCATTCATTGTTGTATATCCTTCGGTTTTAAATAGCAAATCTAATTCAAAAAAACATATAAATCTAAATTATTAACAAATTATTTGATTAACACTTCGACAGGCTCAGTGTTTGAAGATGGAGAGCGTTATAGAGTCAGCCTCCAACTATAATATTCCGACACCCCCTTGGAACGTTCTGATACCCCCTTGGAATGTTCCGACACCCCTCTGGAATGTTCTTTTATCCCTTTGAAACGTTCTAATACCCCTTTAGAACGTTTTGATACCCCCTTGGAACAATCAGATACTGTTTCAAAACGGTTGGATTCATCATTTGAACAGTAGAATTTGCAATCGGAATAGTTAAATTAATATTTGAAATAAAAGAAAATAGTTAATTGGTTAAAGGTTAGAGATTGTTTTTCTTTATTCTTCTTCATTCGTTAATCATTATTCGTTATTCGATATTTTTTTTTGATTTTAGAACAAGGATTAACGATTTTAGAATGACCTCCTCAACAAAATTACTTGATCCGAGTAGCTTAATGTCTCACCCAACTAAACAAAAAAAAGGGAAGGCGATTAAAGTCGCCTTCCCACTGTATTTTTGATAGAAGTTTTGTTTTATATCTTTCTTGTAAAGATAGCTAAAAGCGTTTTATTTTACGGCAATGGTTTCTATTTCAACCATTACACCCAATGGAAGTCCTTTAACTGCAAAAGCAGCTCTTGCAGGAGGATTTTCGGCATAATATTTACCATAAACTTCGTTCATAGCTGCAAAATGTTCCATATCACTTAACAAACATGTTGATTTTACTACATTAGCAAATGTATAGCCTGCCTCTTTTAAGATAGCTTCTATGTTTTTCATTACTTGTTCGGTTTGCTCTTTTATGCCACCTTCTACTACTTTTGCTATTGCAGGATCAATAGGTATTTGTCCCGAAATAAATAGCATGCCATTGGCTTCTATAGCCTGACTATAAGGACCTATAGCTTTTGGTGCATCTGGAGTATTGATTATTTTCTTCATGATTTATTTTTTTTATTGGTTTTGCAAAGTTAGAAATTAAAAGATTTTATCGGTCGAAATTTCAAAATTATCTTCAAGGTCTATCATTGCATTGATAAGGAATACCTTTTTAAAAAGATAAATATTTGTATGTTTAATTTCATCTTCAACTATAATACCTTCGCGAAGTAATTTTTCTCGTTTCGTACCTTTTAATAAAGGCGTTGATGGTGTAATTAGTTTATAACCATCGCTAAAAACAATGTTGCAAAAAGAAGTATCTGTTACCAAACCATTACTGATAATCATGATATCATCTTGGTTTCCTTTTTGCAAAAATAATCTATTTAGTCTTTCTCGGTTTTCATATTTGTATTCATAATAAATGGAGTTATCATGAACAATTCTCAACGTATTTATTTTGCGAATCTGATAAGGTTTTATTTCAACTCTTATGATATTCTTCATATAAATAATCCTACATTTGAACGTGTCAAACCCAATATTTTCGGGCAATTGAATTTCATTTTCGAGTTGCAAAGGTTCTTCAATGCCAAATAGCTCTAACCTCGAACGATTGAAACGTTCGTTATGAAAGTTGATATTCTGCAATACACCCTGACTTATCTTAATGGTTTCGAGTAATCGGTACATAAACTTTATCTATTAATTCCTGATATTCTTTTTTAGCATTACTTTTAGCTGTAATTCCGCCACCACTTTTATAAATCAATCCTTTTGATGTTTTTTCAATAAAACGTATCATAACACCACTATCCAGGTTCTCACCATCGAAATAACCCATAATGCCGGTATAATAACTTCTTTCATATTGCTCTGCCTCGCTAATAATTTCTATAGTTTTCTTTTTGGGTGCACCTGATATTGAACCTGCCGGAAGTAATTTGAAGATTAAACTTCCTATATTTTTATAGAAATCTGAAGCTAATTCTCCGCTAATTTTAGAACTAATTTGTAATAGATGCTTATTACTTGTTTTTAGGTGATCGATATATCTGAATTTCTCTACTTTCACATTTTTCGCAACCATACTAAGATCATTACGGATAAGGTCAACAATGGTATAATGTTCTGCAATTTCTTTTTCATCTGATAATATGATTTGTTCGGCATTTGGAATATTTGCATCTATAGTGCCTTTCATAGGATACGAAGTAATGGTTTGCTGATTGATTTGTATAAATATTTCAGGAGAAAAAACAACAAATTCATCTTTATAGCATAGTTTGTATTTGGCTTTGCTATTATGAAAGATATCTTGTAAAGACAAATTGGTTTCAATAGGAGTAGGTTGTGTAAGGTTTACCAGATAAGAATTCCCGTATTTTAAATGTGTAATTAATTTATCAAATGCTTTTTTGTAGGTCGAAAGTTCAATAGGCTTTTTGTTTAAGTAAAAGTCGACAATGTTTTCAAATGCATTTTTTGATTCTACATTTCTAATGCCATTGATATCGAACATCACATTTTCCGGAACATCTTCTATTTTGAATACAAAAGGTTTTTTCATTTCATAATCAATAATAAATAGAAAAGGGATTTTCTCTTTCCCTAAATTATTCATCATTTTAATTGCCTGTTTCATATTGCTGTTTTACTAATGCAAAAATATAAATATTTTATGTGATTGAAGGATTAAGTGTTTAAGATTAGATTTATTTGATAAATTAAACCTTATGTTTTTTTGTTATCAAATAAATATTAAAAAATAAATGCAAGTACTATTCTTACCATTCGTCTTACATTTAGTTTTATCTAATTGGGTTTATAAAAACAATCAAATGAAAATTATCTTAAAATTATTATTTTTTACATTCATCGTTTTTTTTGCAAGTAGTTGTGAAAAGGATAATACCTTTAATACTAAAAAGTATGATACTCCTGAAGCAATTTATGATTTTCCAAATAATAAACTTTGGAAACATAGAGTTAATACAGCTAAAGAAGCCAATGAGGCCTTAAAAGAGTACAACGGAATTGAACTTGATGTTTTCTTTGTAGATGGAGCGAGTGAATTTCAAACAGGTCATGATTCGCCTTCTGGGATTAGTTTAGAATCCTATTTTGATAGTATAACTAATTGTTCTCAATATTATTACTGGTTAGATTTTAAAAATTTAAGTAATTATAATATATCTTCAGCTGTGGGGGAAATTAAAAATATTATCAATAAATATAATTTGCAAAAAAAGCTAATTGTAGAAAGTGACAAAGCTGATTTGCTAAATTCTTTTAAACTGTCTGATATTTTTACCAGCTATTGGATACCTGATGTTTCTAAAAATTTAATTGATTATTTTGCTGAAAAAGAATTAATTGATGAATTAGAAACTACCTTGACCAAATATCAATTTAATGTAATCTCTGCTCATTATAACATGTTACCATTTATGGAAAAATATTTGAAAAGATATAATTGTCATATATGGACTAACGGTCTTATTTCTGAAGAAGATAAACAGAAAATATTAAATTTTTCCTATAAACAAAACATTAAGGTAATACTAGTGGATTATGATACTAATTTTTTAAACTGATTATTTTAAGATGTTTAAATTAACATACACAGATGCTTTTGGGGATTTTAAATAAAAAATTGTAATCAGGTTGATTTTTTTTATAATTTTGCCCACAGTTTAGCCCAGGTGGTGAAATTGGCAGACACGCTACTTTGAGGGGGTAGTGACCGAAAGGTCGTGCAAGTTCAAGTCTTGTTCTGGGCACACTTCAGATTTAATAAACAAATCCTTTACTTATCAGCCCGGATGGCGGAATTGGTAGACGCGCTAGTTTCAGGGACTAGTATTCGCAAGGATGTGCAGGTTCGAGCCCTGTTCCGGGCACAATATAAAAATAAAGCACTCTAAAGGAGTGCTTATTCATTTTATAGCATATTTTTATTCTAATTATTATTCTAATAATTAATCAGAAATGAAAAAACATATTTTCCTTATAGTTGCATTAAGTTTTTTATTCAAATTTTCTTTTGCTCAGAATTACATTAAACAGATCCAAGAGTTTCAGCAAGAAATGAATAGTGAATTTGCCGATTCTTTAAAATCGCCATTAAGCTTTGACGATAGAAAAGTATTCAAGCATTTGGATTTCTTTCCGATAGATAGTACATTTCGTATTGAAGCTCTATTTATCAGAACTCCTTTTGAAACTCCATTTCCAATGAAAACTACCACTTCCAGAGCTCCAATGTATGTAAAATATGGTGAAGCTGTATTTACAATTGGAAAAGTAAAATGTAGATTAAATATTTATCAGAACCTAGAGTTGATTAAAAAAGAAGGGTATCAGGATTATTTGTTTTTACCTTTTACTGATTCTGGCAATGGTGATGAATCTTATGGTGGAGGCAGGTATATTGATTTAAAGATTCCCGAAAAAGAAACTATAATTATTGATTTTAATAAAGCCTATAATCCTTATTGTACCTATAATCATAAATATTCCTGTCCTATTCCTCCCAGCGACAATAATTTACAATTAGAAATAAAAGTCGGTGTTAAAAAGTTTCATTAAAACATAAATTCATATTCTTCTTAGTAAAGTTGAAATGAAATGAGGGAGAAATCAAAAAACTTCCTTTATATTTTAGCCGTTATAATAAATTTTGAATAAGGCAATTAATTTTTGAAAATGATATTTAATTTTCAAAAAAAGAATATCTTTGTAAAAAATAAAATAAACACAGCTAATCATTTAAAATAATGAAAAAGCTTTTCCTCTTCTTATTCATTTTCTCAACTTTTACAGCATCTGCTCAGGTTTTTGTAAAAGGCATTGCTTATATTACACCTTTTCAAATTGATGGTAAGATATACAGTTCTGTATCCTTTGGTATTGAATATAAAAAAAGGCATTTGGGTGTTGAATATTTGTTTAGTAAATATTATTCGCAGCATGATGGACCCTCGTTAAATATTTATACACAACAACTTGCTTTGAAGTATTACATAAATAAACCAGATGCTAAATTTAAACTATATACATCAGCATTTATCCATTTCAAGAATTTAACTGCTCAGGCATACGAACCGATTCCTGAATTCAACGGAAATACAAAGTCTGTTAAAGGAATAGGGTATGGGGTATTGCTTGGTAATACATTTGATTTAGGTAAACATTTTGGTGTTGAATCGGGTTTGTCAATATATTATCTTTCCATTAATGATAACTTTCAATTTCAAGGTGGCTGGTTTGATGAATTGAAGTCAAATTATCATGTCGGATTAAGGTTTTTATTGTATTTCAAGATGGAATAAATTTTGATTTCTGTTTTCTTATACTCGTCTTTTCTTCAGATATTTTTATAAAAAACAATGTTTATATTAAATCATTTCGTAGTTTTGCGAAATATAAAAACGTTTTCAAAGTAAATCAAAATGGAAATAAAAGTATTAGGTACAGGGTGTGCAAATTGTAAAACTCTGGAAAAAGGTGTTCAAATTGCAGTTGAGGAATTAAAAATTGAAGCTAAAGTAGAGAAAGTTGAAGATATTCAAAAAATTATGGGTTACGGTATTATGAGAACACCAGGTTTGGTAATCAACGAGAAAGTAGTTTTAAGTGGTAGAGTTCCTTCTGTAAAAGAGATTAAAGAACTAATTGAAAAGCACAAATAAATTATGACTGCAAAACCTAAATTTACTATTCAGCAAGAGCAGATTGCAAAAATTGCCAAAGCATTAAGTCATCCTGCCAGAGTATATATTTTAGAGAAATTAAATGGGCTGAATGCATGCTGCACCAGTGGCGAAATGATTGGTGATATTCCAATTGCCCGTTCTACCTTATCACAGCATTTAAAGGAGCTAAAGTATGCAGGTCTGATACAGGGTGAAATTGAACCTCCCATGATTAAGTATTGTATCAATCGCAATAATTGGGAGACAGCTAAAATACTTATGTTAGAATTTTTAAAGTAATATAAATTCATTTTCGTAATTAGTAGAAATAGTATAAAACATTTAAAATCAATTTTATGAAAACAATAAAAATTTTATTTTTTGCAAGTATTATTTTATTTATTGCTTGTAAATCAAAAAACAACGGACAGGAAAATAAAATTCAAACAACAGATTCAACTGCTGTTACAAATATAATTCCTGAAAACACAAATGGGAAAATTCCTGAAAAAACAATGCAGTTAAGTGAAAAGCAAGCTGTTTTGTTAATTCAGGATTTTCATTTAACCAATCGTTGTGCTACTTGTAAAGCTATTGAAGCTGCAGCTCGTAAAACGCTGGAAACCTATTTTAAAAATGAAATTACAGAAGGACGAATTGTTTTTTCTATTATTGATGTTGATGATAAGGCAAATAGCAAAATAGCCGAAAAATATCAGGCTGCAGGTTCGGGCTTGTTTATAACCAGATTATTAAAAGGAAAAGAAGAAACCAAAGATTTAACAGAAGATGGTTTTAGCTACGCCCGAAATGAAGAAGCCAAATTTATTGAAATACTAAAAAAACAGATTTCTGAATATCTGAAATAATATATTTTAAGGTTTAATTGTAAATATCTTTATTGATTTTCAAATTATATGGAAGTTTTACATAATTTATTAGATAACAATGACATCCCTTTTTTATCCGCTTTTTTGCTGGGAATTATGACGGCCATCAGTCCTTGTCCGTTGGCCACTAATATTACTGCGATTGCTTTTATAAGTAAGGATCTGGAAAACCGCCGTAAAATATTCTACAATGGCCTTTGGTATACTTTGGGAAGAGCCATCAGCTATACGTTTTTAGGAGTTATTCTGTATTTTGGTGCCAGTAAGTTTCAGGTTGCCAAACTTTTTCAATCTAATGGAGAAAAGTTTTTAGGTCCTTTACTCATAATTATTGGTTTTTTAATGCTTGATTTTGTGAAAATAAAATTCCCCGGCTTCCACATATTGAGTAAAAAAATAGAAAAAAACAGTAAAAACAACTGGTGGACGGCATTATTGCTGGGGATAGTATTTGCATTGGCATTTTGCCCATACAGCGGTGTATTGTATTTTGGTATGTTAATTCCAATGACCATTAGTAGCCCATCCGGCTTGTTTTTACCTTTTGTTTTTGCTGTAGCCACGGGCTTACCTGTAATTATTATTGCTTATTTGCTAGCATTCAGTATTTCTAGTGTTGGTGGTTTCTTTAATAAAGTGAAAATCTTTGAAAAATGGTTCCGTAGAGTCGTTGCTATTGCATTTATAATTGTTGGATTCTATTATATTTACATTTTTTATATAAAAGTTTAAATAATGAAATTTACATTTTTTAATACACAAAAAGGAAAAATTATTTTACCTGTAGTATTAATATTCGTTTGGTATTTTGTTTATCATTATTTACAGCCTTTTACTGATTGGTTAATATTTTCAGCTTTGGGAATGACCAAAGGAGAACATCTGGCTGAAACGTTGTGGTTTTTTATTTTTGAGTTTCCCAAAGTACTGTTATTACTAACCCTGATAATTTTCTTTGTTGGAATTATAAGAACTTTTTTCACCCCGGAACGAACCAAAAAAGCATTGGAAGGCAAAAGAACCTTTACAGGAAATATAATGGCTTCCATGTTAGGAATTGTTACCCCTTTTTGCTCATGCTCAGCCATTCCTTTATTTTTTGGATTTGTTGAAGCCGGAGTTCCTTTGGGGGTTACTTTTTCTTTTCTGATTGCAGCACCCATGATAAATGAAGTTGCGGTTGTTTTATTGTATGGTATGTTTGGTTGGAAGGTCGCTTTAATTTATATAACTACAGGCTTAACCATAGCAATAATTGCAGGCTGGGTAATCGGTAAACTTAAATTGGAAAAATGGGTCGAACCCTGGGTTTATGAAACGAAAGTGGGACATAATACTTTGGGTGATAAAAAACTGCATTTTAGTGACAGAATTAAATTTGGATATGAAGCAATTAAAGAAATAGTGGGAAAAGTATGGTTATATGTAGCATTGGGAATCGCCGTTGGTGCAGGAGCACATGGCTATGTTCCTGCAGAATTTATGGCTTCATTTATGGGCAAAGATGTATGGTATGCAGTACCACTTTCTGTTCTAATCGGCATTCCTTTATATTCCAATGCAGCTGGAATTATTCCTATAGTTTCAGTTTTAATTGAAAAAGGAGCTGCTTTGGGAACTGCTTTGGCTTTTATGATGTCGGTAATCGGCTTATCTTTACCCGAAATGATCATTCTTCGCAAAGTGCTGAAAATGCCTTTGATTTTTACATTTATTGGCGTAGTAGGAGTAGGGATTATGATGGTTGGCTTTTTGTTTAATTTTATTTTTTAAATATGTTAGCTGCAAATATTTTAGAAAACTATGGTTTGATAATTAAAGGTGTTCATCATATTTCACCTAAGGAAGCTTTTGAAATGTGTAATAAAGGATTTGTTATAATGGACGTAAGAGAAGATTATCTGAATACTTTTAAAACATTTGATGTACCAATGGTAATTAGTATGCCTTTTAGCGAACTGAAAAACAAATGGAATGAAATTTCTAATGATATTCCCATAATTTTTGCCGATTCTGTGGGTTTATACAGTCACGAAGCCGTTGATTTTATGATAGCAAAAGGATATTCTAATATATGTAATATGGTTGGTGGCATTGTCGATTGGGAAAAAGATGGGTTGCCTATGAAAATTAACACCAAAGAAAGATTATCAGGAAGTTGTATGTGCCAGTTGAAGCCACGAGAAAAATAATAAAATATTTTTGTTTTTTATTAAATTAATGTCGTATGTTTGCGTCATTAAACATTAAATAATGACAAATAATAAATCCATTGATTTTAGTACAGAACAACAACAACTTGCAAGTTTTGCAAGAGTGTTTTCACATCCTGCCCGTATCGCAATTATCCAACTTTTAGCTGAAAAGAAAGAAATCAGAACCGGAAATATTTCCGATTTCCTGCCTTTAAGCCGGACTACTGTTTCGCAACATTTAAAGGAATTGAAAGCAATGGGAATCATCGACGGAAGTATTGATGGATTGAAAATTCATTATTGCCTGAATATGGAAAAACTCACTGAAATCAAAAATTCATTCAATAAATTATTTGAGAGCTCAATCTGCTCTTATGTATGTAGCTGCGATTAAATATTCACTTATATAAATAAATACAGATGAAAAAAATTACAACGATGCTTTTATGCCTACTGTTTGCCATGACAAACATTTTCGCACAAGGAACAAAATCAGAAATTGAAAAAGCTCAGAAATCGGACAAGACTGTCTTTTTGATAGTAAAGGATAAATCCTCAAAAGGAACCGATGCACTTGTAAAAGTCGCTGAACAGGCAAAGAAAACTGCAAAGAATACAGAAGTTATCAAACTTGATCGGGATGATAAAGCCAATGCTGCATTGGTAGCAAAATACAGACTTGCCGGTGCTCCCTTACCTCTGATTTTAGCTGTTGCTTCCAATAATGTTGTTTCCGGTTCTCTCACAGCAGGAGAAGCTACCTCTGCTAAACTGCTTACATTTATCCCTTCAAAAAATCAAGCTGATGTATTATTGGGTTTTGAAAATGGAAAGGCTGCATTCATTATTTGCGGAAAGAAAACGGCAAAAGATAAAGATGCATTAATGACAGAATGTAAAGCAGCCAATGCAAGCCTTGGAAATAAAGCCAATCTTGTATTTATAGATATTGACAGTAAAGATGAAGCTAACTTCATTGCGTTGTTAAATCCTGATAAAACAAAAACAACAGTATTGGTTTTTAATGGAAAAGGACAATATACTGCAACTTCTGATGCAAAAGCAAAGTCAAAAGAACTTATTGCTGCTGTAAATAAAAAGATTGCCAATGCATGTTGTCCTGGCGGAAGTGGAAGTGGTTGTGGAAAAAAATAATTTGAAATAAAATAATATGAACTTATTTAAATTGGTCTGGATAGAGCTTTGGAATAAAAAGACGCAGCTTATTTCCAGTTTAATGGCGATTGTGATAGGAATCGGAGTTATTGTCGGGATACGTACCATCAATGTCTTTTCCGAAAAAGCAGTGGCTGTTAAACTCGATAATCTTGGTGCCAATATTCTTGTATTGCCGCAAGCTGCCAGCATTGATGATTATTATACTTCCGACATTGATGCTCCAACCATCCCTATGGAGTACGTAGAGAAAATTTTAACTTCCGAAATCAAAGGTGTTGACAATTTATCTCCCAAACTTACCAGACGTATTGTGATTGGTGATAAAAAATATGTGCTTACGGGTATTCAGCCGAAGAACGAAATGGCATCCAAACCACTCTGGCAAAATACAGGCTTTGGCAAGGAATTGCAGGCAAGTTGTGCACCTTCAAGTGGTGAAAACAAAAGCCATGGTTATGAAGATGAAAAACTGAAACGCAAAGGATTCGACAGCCTAGATTACTCCGAGTGTTTATTGGGTGCTCAGGCAGCAAAAAGTCTTCATCTAAAACTAAAAGATAAGCTGAAAATACTGGACAAAGAACTTATTGTTGCAAGATTGCTTGATGAAACCGGCACAGTGGATGATGACCGAATATTTGTGAATCTGAAAGCTGCACAGGAAATATTAGGTATCAAAGATCAGATCAGTGCCATTGAAATAATGGGTTGTTGTAATGCAATATCTGATGGTCTGCTAGGAAAACTGAGAAATATACTACCCGATACCAGGATTACAACCATCGGACAGATTGTTTCCACCCAGATTGAAACCAATAAGATGATGAAGAAAACTTCCATCATTTTTCTAATCATCATTCTTTTTGTTGGAAGTATTTCTATCGGTAATTATATGTGGGCCAATGTAAACGAACGCAAAAAGGAAATAGGTATATTGCGAATGATAGGAAGTTATAAATCCGAAATATACAAGATCTTATTACTCAAAGCCTGTATTTTAGGATTGATAGGAGGGATACTGGGTTATGCTTTAGGTACCATAGCTGCCTATTATATGGGACCTGTTTTTGCACAAATACAGGTGGCAGCCATCCCTTTATTTTTAGTATGGGCTGTAATCATTTCAATGGGTATTTCAATTACAGGTTCATTGCTACCTGCTTATTTTGCAGCCAGATTCGAACCATTTTCTAACATGCAGGAGGAATAAAATGAATATATTACATACAGAAAACCTTTCAAAACAATACCATCATAAAGACGGTATCGTAGGTGCCCTTAAAAATATTTCGCTTACGGCTGAAAAAGGCAGCTTTGTTACTATAACTGGTCCATCGGGTTCAGGAAAAACTACGCTATTGTTAACATTAGCCGGATTAATCAGACCCAGCTCTGGTAGTTTCAGTTTGATGGATAAAAATCTGACGCTGGTAAATGACAGCGAACTGGCGTTGTTCAGAAGGCAAAATGTAGGCTTTATCATGCAGAGCTTTGCATTGATTACTTATCTTACCGCTATCCAAAATGTAAAATTGCCTTTGGCTTTGATTAAAATGAATAAAGCCATGCAGCAGTCCAAAGCTGTAGAAGTGCTGGAAATAGTAGGTATGGGAATGCGTATGAATCATCTGCCGAGGGAATTATCAGCAGGGCAGCAGCAAAGGGTGGCCATTGCAAGGGCTTTGGTTAATTCACCTTCCATCATTTTTGCTGATGAACCCACAGGTAATCTTGATCCAAAACTTTCTATCGAAATATTGGATTTCCTGAAAGCAATCAATCTAAAAAACAATATTACCGTGGTTATGGTTACGCACAGTCCTGTAGCTGCCGAATACGGCAATGTGAGAATACATCTCGACAACGGTGAAATTAAATAGAAACCGCTTAGCGGTCATATCCAAATGTTCAAATATCAATAATTAGTTAACCACTTAGCGGTTATGTAAATAACAATAATATAAAAATTAAAATCACATGAAAGTTTTAATTTTATGTACCGGCAACAGTTGCCGCAGCCAAATGGCGCATGGTTTTTTGAAATCATTTGATAAGAAGCTGACAGTTCGTTCAGCCGGAACCGAAGCTTCGGGTAAATTAAATGAAAAAGCTGTTATGGTGATGAAAGAAATCGGCATTGATATCAGCCATCACACTTCAGATTCAGTAGATTTATACCTGAATCAGGCATGGGATTATGTAATTACCGTTTGCGGGGGTGCCAATGAAAGTTGTCCTGCTTTTCTGGGCAATGTAAAACACCGTTTGCATATTGGTTTTGATGATCCTTCACATGCAATAGGTTCCGATGAATTTGTCATGAGCGAATTCAGAAGGGTACGCGACGAAATAAAAGCCGGATTTATGGCATTTTATATAAATAATATCAATAATAAATAACATGGAAAATAACGAATTAAAAAACATAGTAAAAGAAAAATACGGTGAAATAGCCAGCCAATCCAAAGTTCAGAATGAAACATCATGCTGTGGCATTGGTTCGTTCAGCTGCTCTGGGGTTGATTATACCATCTTCAGCGAAAGCTACAACGAATTGCAGGGATACAACCCTGATGCTGATTTAGGCTTGGGTTGTGGTATTCCTACGGAGTTTGCCCTGATCAAAAAAGGAGATACCGTTGTTGACCTGGGTTCGGGTGCAGGCAACGATTGTTTTGTGGCAAGGGCTTTGGTAGGCGAAACAGGTAAAGTGATAGGTGTGGATTTTACCGAAACTATGATAGAAAAAGCCAAAGAAAATGTTGAAAAATTAGGTTTCAACAATGTAGAATTTCGCTTTGGTGATATCGAAAAAATGCCACTCACAGCCAATAAAGCCGATGTGGTTATCAGTAATTGTGTACTCAATCTGGTTCCCGATAAAAAGAAAGCCTTTGACGAAATATACAGAATTTTAAAAGCGAACGGACATTTTTCCATTTCAGATGTTGTATTGGACGGTAAATTGCCCGCTAAACTCGAACAAGCTGCCGAAATGTATGCAGGTTGTGTGTCGGGTGCTATTCAGAAACAGGAATATATAGATATTATCGCATCCTGTGGATTTAAGAATATCAGTATTCAGAAAGAAAAGAAAATCAATATTCCGGATGAAATTCTGTTGAATTATATAACTGCGGATGAATTAGAAGAGCTGAAGCAGAAAAATACCGGCATTTACAGCATCACTGTATATGCCGAAAAGCCTGATTGCAATTGCGAAGGTAATTGCTGATCAAAAGAACAATAAGTTGTGTAAGCAACTTATTTGTATAGTTTTAATTTTTTAACAAACCTAAATTTAATAACAAATGGACAACGACAAAATGAATATGAATGCAAATGATAGTAATAACGAAAGCGAATCTTCTTGTTGCGGAGGTTCTACCTCTTGTTGCAAAGAAGATGACAACACTACCGTAAATAATATCATCAAAGAAGTGCTGACGGCAGCTCCTGTTGCTGAAAAAGCTTCTGGTGGATGTGGTTGCGGATGCAATTGCTAGTATTTCCTAATTCAAATCATTTATTTATGACACTTAGTTTTTAAATAATCACCAACTCCTGATACTGTTTTTACAGCGTCAGGAGTTTTTTATAAAATTAAACGATACAAATTAAACAGAACGCTGATGACGCAGATTCCTAAAGGAAAACACAGATTAAAACGGATTAAAAATCAGTATAAATCCGCGTTTACGGAACGTATCCGTGTTATCCGCGTCCCAATTAAATTATAAAATTAAATAGAAACACATGAAAACAAGATTAAACTTTTTAGACCGCTACCTGACTTTATGGATATTCCTTGCCATGTTTATTGGCGTATTTTCGGGTTATTTATTCCCTGCCATTGCACAATTCTGGGAATCCCTCAAATCATCACCCGAAAGCACCACCAATATCCCCATTGCCATCGGACTCATCGTTATGATGTATCCGCCATTGGCAAAGGTAAAGTATGAAGAACTGGGCGATGTGTTCCGCAACTGGAAAGTATTAACCTTATCATTGGTACAAAACTGGCTCATTGGTCCCGTATTGATGTTTGCCTTAGCCATTACATTTTTCAAGCTGTTCCCCGGCGAAAACAATGCCAACCTGCCTTATATGTATGGCATCATTATGATCGGACTGGCACGTTGCATTGCCATGGTAATTGTATGGAACGATCTGGCAAAGGGCGACACCCAATATGCTGCCGGTTTGGTGGCTTTTAATTCCATCTTTCAGGTATTGTTCTTTTCGGTATATGCCTATGTATTTATTGCCGTATTACCGGGCTGGTTCGGCATACCCACCAGCGATGCCGTAGCAAAGATTACCATAGCACAAATAGCCGAAAGTGTATTTATTTACCTCGGCATTCCTTTCCTTGCCGGCTTCCTCACCCGCTTTATCCTCATCCGTGTAAAAAGCAAACAATGGTACCATACCAAGTTTATACCCAAAATAAGTCCGCTTACGCTGATAGCTTTGCTGTTTACCATTGTAGTGATGTTCTCGCTCAAGGGCGAATACATTGTAAAGATTCCCTTGGATGTGGTGCTGATAGCCATTCCCCTGCTGATTTATTTTGTCATCATGTTCTTCGGCTCTTTTTATATGAGCAAACGCACCGGTGCCACTTACGGACAATCGGTTACCTTATCGTTTACCGCTGCCAGCAATAATTTCGAATTAGCCATTGCCGTAGCAATAGCCATATTTGGTATGAATTCCGGCGAAGCCTTTACAGCTGTTATTGGTCCTTTGGTAGAAGTTCCCGTAATGATAGCCTTGGTAAATGCTGCCTTTTGGATAAAGAAGAAATATTTTAAGGAAAATAGTTTATAATTTAACAATGCTAAGGAAATTTTTAAAAAACAATTTTTCTTTAGCATTGGTTTTACAGGCTCTTTGACAAAGTTTTAGTCTGTGAATAGGTTCGTGTGGCTTTGGCAATGTGCCTGCAAATGCGTTGGTTTTACTTTTTCTGTTTGGTTTTTTTTTCTAATACTTTCAAACTCTCCAAATAGTTTTTTTCTGCTTCGCTTAATGTTTTTTGTTGATATTTTTTATACTCTGTAGTTGCTTTTTCTATTGCTTTTTCGTGGCTGATTGAACCTGCTCCGACTAATAAATTTTCACCGCTCATTGTTAAAATTCTATCCAAATGTTCAGCCCAATCTTTCATTGTCATTGTCTGTTCACGTTCGGCTTGACGTTCGGCAAAATCCAAATATCCTGAAACTATTTGTCCAAGTGAGCGAAGTTCAATTTCATTTAAATAATTTTTTGCAACAACAACATCTTTCAAATACGGACGATTGCCCGGAAAAGTCATCAAACCCATAAATTCTTTTACAGCATCGGCACGGTTAAAAATTACTTCAGCTGCAGTTTGTCCGTGTATGGCATAATGAATTTTGTTTTGTACTTTCTTGAAAAATACGATGGTAACATCAGCTTTTGGATCGTAATCAATACTTGTGGAATAAATATCTAACACCTGACGGTAAAATACTTTTTCTGAGGCTCTAATGTCGCGTATGCGTTGCAATAATTCTTTCCAATAGCCACCACCGCCTAAATTTTTCAAACGTTCATCATCCATTGCAAAACCTTTTCGGATATACTCGTTAAGTCGTTTAGTTGCCCATTGTCGAAACTGTGTCCCACGCAAGGATTTCACTCGATATCCTACAGAAATTATAACGTCTAAATTATAGTAATTTGGTGCTTTCTGCTGAAATTCGGAAATTCCGAATTTCTGTAAACATACAGACTCATCAAGCTCTCCTTCGGTAAAAACATTTTGTATATGCTCGTTAATTGTAGATTTTGCTTTACCAAAAAGAAACGCCATTTGGTCTTGCGTTAGCCATACTGTTTCATCTTCAAAACGAACATCCACCGAAATTTTTTCATCTTCGGTTTTAAATAAAATAAAATCTGAATGGTTTTCTTTCATAATAATTTATATTGTAAGCAATTTTTTATATTTTCTTCTGAAGCGTTGGCTTTGCAAGCTCTTTGACAAAGCTTTGGTTGTAGCACTGACTCGTGGGGCTTTGGCAATGTGCTTGCAAATTTACAGCTGTTATTGGTCCTTTGGTAGAAGTTCCCGTAATGATAGCCTTGGTAAATGCTGCCTTTTGGATAAAGAAGAAGTATTTTAAGAACAGTTTGTAAAGTATATAAAGATAATAAAGTTAAAAGTGGCTTTGCATTATGTCTATGTTTTTGTATGAAAAAGAGTTAATTAGCTTAATTTTTATTTTATTAATCTTTTCATTTTATCTATTTCTTGATTTGGAATAATTACATATTCATATAATTGATTGTCAAAGTCTACTTCTTCTCGTTTGAATAAGTTCATAGATTTATTCCAGTTTAAGTAAGCATTAATTCCATAATAATATACCATCACTTTTTCAATCAAGTTTAAGATGTTTTCATAAAAAAAATCAACTAATTCATACATAGCAGTATTATCAAGTAATGGTTCGAATATTTTAATTTCATCGTTTATCAACTCAATTTGCGAATAGTATAATTGAAAATTCTCGTGTTCAATTCTTGCTCTAATGTTATTGAATCTAGTCAGAAATTGTTTTCTTCCATTTTCAATAAGTTTTAATAAATATTCATAGCGTCTATGTTCATCAAGTGAAAGATAATGATTGGAATTTTTAATAAAATTTGAATCATTAACTATTAAAAGATTCTTAAGATCAAAATATTCATCAGTCAATACATCAGATTTTGCCCAATTATTTATTAATATTCGGCCTTTAATAAAAAAAGCTTTGACATTCTCTAATAAGTTAGTTTCTAATGTTCTGTCTATACTTAAAGCACCATTTTCTTGCGTTTCAATTATCTCTTTAGAAATTAATTTATTATAAAACTCATTTCTTTTGATTTTAATTTCTTGATTTAAGTCATAAAAAGAGGTGAAATCTGAAATTGCAACATTAATATATTTATATGATTTTTTTAATCCTCCTATAGGCATAAATGCTATCTCCTCTAAATCGAGCATTTGATGAACAAATCTTGGAATAATTCCTTGTTTTGTCCCATGATTATTCAATTTATAAACTTTTGAGTATAGGGGTTGATTCTCCATTTTATCATGAATAGAGTCAGTATTTATAACTAAAACTTCATATCACTAACTTCTGCAGTTGATATAACTTTTTCGACTAAGCGTCTAAGATAATATCTTCGACCTTCTAACTGTTCAAAAGTAACTTCGTTTTTGTTTCCGTATGTTCTTACTTTAACAGAGTAAACAACTCCATTACCTATACTTACATCAAAAGATTTATAAGTATCTGTTATAAAGATTTGATATTCGTCCTCCCATATTAAAGTGGCCTTGAATCCTTTAATTCCATATACGGTTGCTCGATTCAAGTCTTTTTTGTGAACAAAAATTTTTTTACCAGCTTCAGAAGGACTATCATTTAAAACACCTTCTTTATACACTTCAATTTTACAATCTTTCTCAATATCTATTACTTTGTTTTCTGTATTGTATTTTGGTGTTCCAATAATTATTTCGGTTGTTATTCCCTCTATGCTTACGTTTTCAAACCTTCCTTTACCTGCATTGACAAATAGTGATTTGTGAGGAATTCGGTAATTATTTGTATATTTTTTGAAACCTGAAGATTTAGCATCATCACCTTTTCTTATGAATGTGTTTTGATAACCATAATCATAAGCTTTAGTTGGGTCTGAAGCAATTTCAAGTGAAATATTCTTTTCTCTTTCATCATTATATTTCAATTTCTCCAATTGATTTCGTTCCCTTTGTGCATTGGTAATTGACAATTGTCCATAGTCTATAGTAGTAATGTTTTTATTCACGTTCACATTTCCACTTATTTTTATATTTTCATTTACATTTTGATTTATGTCTATCGAATAGTAATTTGAATACTGTGCTTTTGTTGTAAAAAATGATAAAACTCCAAAAAGTAAAATAATATGTTTCATATTTCTATTTTTTATATATTAATACTAAAAGCAGCATATACTCCCAAATTTTCTGGTTTACTGTCCCTTTTGTATATTTTTCACCGCACAAATATACAATAATTTAATTCTCTTCAATATTTTTTAACAAAAAAAATCGCAGCAGAAATAGTCTAGTGCTAAGGCTGTTAAAGTTTATCTCCCTCTATAGGGTGTTTACACAAACTTATTTATACTCCCTACTATACGCTGTCAGGCATTTTCATTTCTTTACAAATCAACTACCTTAAGCTTCCAAAAACCTTCCTTAACCTTCCAAAAGTATTCAAGACGCATCCAAAAGTCTTCCTTAACCTTCCAAAAGTTATCCTTAACCTTCCAAAAATCATCAAGACGCTCCCAAAAGCTTTGGTCTTTCTTCCAAAAGTCATGGTCTTTCTTCCAAAAGCTTTGGTCTAGCATCCAAAAGTCTTGGTCTTTCTTCCAAAAGCTTTGGTCTAGCATCCAAAAGTCTTGGTCTTTCTTCCAAAAGCTTTGGTCTAGCATCCAAAAGTTATGGTCTTGCTTCCAAAAGTCTTGGTCTTTCTTCCAAAAGTTATGGTCTACCTTCCAAAAGTCTTAGTCTCGCATCCAAAAGTCATGGTCTTTCTTCCAAAAGCTTTGGTCTAGCATCCAAAAGTCTTG
>JACABE010000016.1:0-15795 GCA_013377005.1 Bacteroidota bacterium | reverse complement strand
TCCAAAAGTCATGGTCTTTCTTCCAAAAGCTTTGGTCTAGCATCCAAAAGTCTTGGTCTACCTTCCAAAAGTTATGGTCTACCTTCCAAAAGTCATGGTCTAGCATCCAACACCTGAAATTGTTATAACCTCTGCTATTCTATTATCCTTAATTTTTCCAGCTTATCAATCAGTAATTTATACATATCAATCAATTCAAAAATCATTTCTTTTTCCCCTGCCCTCCTTTGAATTACACTTATCAATTCTGCTGTTTTTGTGGCAGTGTCCGTTTGATATGATATTGAGTAAACGTTGTATTTAAGCAGCGTTTTTTGAATTTCTGGTGTTATTATTTCCTTTACCAAGTCCGAACGGTTACTTTTTATAAGATAATGTTTGTCAAATTCTATCCAGCCTAATTCTATTTCTGGTTTGCCAAACTTTTTTAATATTCTTTCAATAAAGTCTTCCCAGCTCAATGATAATTCAAAGTCCTTGCTTGAAGCAAAAGAAATATGAAACTTTAATGGGCTGCTATCTGAAACAGATATTTTTATATTCCATGTTTTGTAGGGGATTGAAATATTGTGAATTTCAATTTGGTAACCGGAGTTATATTTAATCTTAAATTCTCCATTAAGCTCTTTGGCAATTTCCTCCCACATTTCTCTTTTTGGAAAATTGTCAGTATAACCCAATGAGGGTCCTTTAATAATTGTTTGAATTATGTTTTTGTCTTTTTCTTTTGTCATAAGTCTTTTTATTAAGAGTAGCAAATCTACAAAAATTCTTTTCTTCAAGTATATTTTTCAATAAAAAAACAAGGAAGAAATATACCTTGGGTTTTGTTGTTTAAGCATTAAAGTTTATAATTTAAAAGTGGTTTCGGAATGAGTAAATCACTTTGTTTTATAGAATAAATTGGTTACGGAACAGTAACTATGATTATAAATCATGCTTCTTATCATCTTTATTATTTATTTCAATATTCGGTCTGTTTCATTAATTCTCAAATCGTTGAAGCTTACAAATCTTTTTTGTAAAAGTCCGTTGTCATCAAATTCCCAAAGTTCGTTTCCATAACTGCGATACCATTCTTCGTTTTGGTTGTGCCACTCATATTCAATACGCACTGCCATTCTGTTATTGCGAAAACCCCATAATTCAATTTTGAGTTTGTAGTCCAATTCTGTTGCCCATTTGTGTTTCAGAAATTGTTTTACTTCTTCTCGCCCATTAATAAATTCGGTTCCATATCTCCACTCTGTTTTTGGTGTAAAACTTAAACATATTTTTTTAAGGTCTTTGGTGTTCCAAATGTCTTCCGCTATTTGTACTTTTTCCAAAGCTATTTCCATTGTAAATGGAGGCAAGAGTAATTTTATATTTTCCATTTTAATTGTTTCGTGTGTTTAAGGATTTTGAAATTCTAATGTTACAGCTAATGAGTATATACTTCTGATAGAATTAAGACTTTAGCTCTATGATATGGTGTGTAAGTCTGTCAAATGCCATATTTATTAAATCTCCTACAAACTTAAAAATAATATTTGAAATATTGTTCGGGATTGATAAAAACTATATTGTTTCAACCTGCATCGTTGTATCTATTTATTTTATACACTTTCCTTTTCTTTCAACAAAGAGAAACTAAATAACTCAAAGATTGTTACATAATTTAAAGAAGAATATTTACTATTTTTGTTTTAATGTTTATCACCTGTTTGTAATAGTGCTACCGAAAATATATTTTATTCTATAATAAATCTGTAGAATGAGAAACTTAGCAATACTTGTTTTTATTTCATTCATCTATCACTCATCAGCTATTTACGGGCAAAACTTAGCAGCGGGAAATCCATCTTTGAGCGATGCTGAAAAAATCTGCTTATCTGCTAAAGAAATTGCTTTTTCATTAAGCTATCAAAACAGTTTTGCCAATAAGTTTTATAACGAAGATAGGCTTTACAATGGCATTAAAACCTTTAAAAATGCAAATTCAAACTATGCTGAATTTAAATCAGCTTACGGTTTTACACCCAGAATTTCAGCTGCTGTAGAACTGGGCTATTTCTTTAATAAAACCATAAATTATCAGGATTCTTCCCGCAATGGATTTGGATTGGGAGATGCAGCAATTTATTTAAAATACCGGCTTATTAACAGCAAAGCTGCAAAATTTATATTGCTTCCGTCAATTGGTATTAAGTTACCCATTGGTGTTTTTAATCAAACGGATAATAATTTACCATTACCTATTGCAGTTCAGCCATCGTCAGGAAACTTTAAATACATGGCTTCAGTATATATGTTGAAAGTAATAAATGAACAGCTAAGTATTGCAAGTAATTGCACTTATGAATCTGCTCAAATGATTGAATCTAAATATTTTTATTTAAAGTATGGCGATCAGTGGATGTTATCATTTTTGGGCAACTATAAATTCAATAAAAACATTTCATGTAACCTTCAATTCAGGTTTGAAAATAAGGATAAAACTCACATGAGTTTTAATAAAATAATTGAATCTTCGGGTTATAAAATTATTTTTATAACGCCGCAACTGGATTATTGCTTCGGGAATAGCTGGCAATTTTCAGTTTATGCTGATTTACCTTTTTATCGTTATTATAATGGAATTCAGTATGCTTCTAATTATTCATTGTCAATAAGGTTGTTGAAAAAAATGATATTTTATTAAATAGCAATTGATATTTTTACATACATACAAATCATTGAAGAGGGGAGTAGTGCAATAGCTTTTTCTCAAAATTTTACTTTGCAAGAGAATTTTATAACATATTTCAATAATATTATAAACATTTAAAACTCTATAAACGATAAATTTGCATTCAAAATCTATCTTTTTTTTTAATATTATTACTTAATCAATTTGTCTTTAGATTTTATATATTTGTTAGATAAAATTGCAGCCAAAAATATGATTGCAATTTTTCTCAGTTTATTAATTATTAAGGTACTAACGAAAGAAAATAAGAATGAATACTGCTATTTCAAGAAATCAAACGGCAGATGTTTTAAAAGGACTGGCCGTTATTTTTATGATACAGGTGCATATTATGGAACAGTTTGCATCAATAACTGCCAGTACAAGCTGGATTGGTAAAATTGCCTATTTTCTGGGAGGTCCTTTTTGTGCACCGGTTTTTATTGGTGTAATGGGTTATTTTTTGGCAGTTTCCAATCAATCTTTTCCATATTTTCTTAAAAGAGGTATTGTTTTATTTCTGGGAGGTATATTGCTCAATATTGTTCGTTCCATTCATTTGTTTATTACTATTATTCATGGGAAATATAATTTAGATACTTTATTCTTTATTTTTGGGGCTGATATTTTAACACTGGCTGGCTTAAGTGTCCTATTAATCGGGTTTTTGCGATTGATTTCAAAAAAAAGTTTATTTTTATATATTCCAATATTATTACTATTTGCAGTTTCGGGTAATTTAATTGCAATGGATAAACAAGCACAAAATTTATTTTTAAATTTTGTTATAGGTGAATCCGATCCTTCGTATTTTCCTTTGTTCCCTTGGTTTTCTTATGTGTTGCTTGCTTATATATTTAAACTTATTTATGATAAGTATCAAAGCTTCATATTTCCTTTTTCAAAATTTCATTGGATTTCAGTTGCTTTGCTAAGTTTGATAATCCTTATTTTTACGCCTTATGCATTCAGCATATCTCTTAATTTATCTGTGTATTATCATCATAGTTTTGTGTTTTTTTTATGGGTAATTGGTTTTATGTTGTTATATGTTTTATTTATCAATTACTTGAATAATAAATTTAAAAATACAAAGCCGATTCGCTATTTATCATGGACTGGCAAAAACGTTACGGTTATTTATGTTATTCAATGGATAATTATTGGTAACATTGCTACAGCTATTTATGCTACTCAAAACTTAATAAACAGCGAATTGTGGTTTATTGGTATCACCTTATTGTCTTGTGCATTAACTTTCCTCTTTCTGAAAATAAAAGACTATTATAAAATTAAAAATGAAATTTTCTCATAAATAAAAATCATTCATAAGCTTTTGATTATAAATAGTTTTTTTAAGATTAATATTTTATCTGTTAAGTAGAAAAATATACTATTTTTGCAATAGATTTTAAGAATCTGATTGAAATTATTTGGTGCTATTTTAAAGACTTGAAATAGCAAAATCCTCAAATCACTATTTATGAAAAAAGTATTGCTTATTTTTTCTTTAATATTTGCATATTCAATTACTAATGCAGCTTATTTTGAAAAACTTCCTTATACAATAACTCAGCCCAATGGAAAAACTATCAATTGTTTTGTATCGGGTGATGAATTTTTTAATTGGTTACATGATGCTGATGGATATACAATAATACAAGCATCAAACGGATACTATTACTATGCTGAACAAGACGGAGATTTGCTAAAACCTTCAGTTTATTTGGCAGAAATCAGAAATTTATCTCTTACTGGATTGAAAAAATGGGCTAAAATTTCAGAGAAAGAATATCAGCGAAGACGTGAAACTATGTTCGCTCCTGAAAAAAATAGAAAAGGTGGTCCTAGCCGAGCTCCTCATATAGGAAGCTTAAACAACATTGTCGTTTATATTCGATTTTCTGACAACAATGAATTTACAACTTCTCGTCAAACTTATGATAATAAGTTTAACCTTCTTACAGGTAATTCGCTTAAAGCATATTATAAAGAAGTTTCTTATGATAATTTAACAATTAACAGCACTCACTATCCTGCTTGTGCTCTTACAACAAATTTATCATATCAGGATGCAAATGCACGTGGTTATTACGAACCATATAATGCCGTATCGAATCCGATAGGTTATACCGGTACTACTGATCAAAGGATAAGAGAACATACATTATTGGCAAATGCAATTAATTGGATAAATTCAAATTCTGCGGTCCCTTCTTCAATAAATATTGATGGAGATGGAGATGGTAATGTTGACAATGTTTGTTTTATTATCAGAGGTAATAATGGTGCTTGGAATGATTTATTATGGGCTCATAGATGGTCTTTAACCAGCCAAACTGTTTTTCTAAATGGGAAAAGAGTATACGACTACACTTTTCAGCCTGAATCTCAGGTGTCGGTAAATACATTATGTCACGAAATGTTTCATGCTTTAGGTGCTCCTGATTTATATCATTATACAAATCAGGGTGCAATTTCTCCAGCAGGACCATGGGATATTATGGATGGTGGCAATGGACACATGCTGGCATATATGAAATGGAAATATACTGATTATTCATGGATAAGCTCTATACCTGAAATTACGGTTACAGGAACATATACTTTAAATCCTTTAACTTCGCCAACGAACAATTGTTATAAAATTGCTTCTCCTAATTATACAGGCGAATATTTTATGGTTGAATACAGAAACCAATCAGGTACATTTGAATCTAATATTCCTGGTTCCGGCTTAATCGTATACAGAATTAATCCATCTATAGATGGTAATTCAAATGGACCGCCTGATGAAGTATATGTTTACAGACCAGGTGGAACAGCTACAACAAATGGCAACTTAAGTAATGCATATTTCTCATCTACAGTTGGCAGGACAATAATGAATGATACGACAAACCCTTCAAGTTTTCTTCAGAATGGTAATACTGGTGGATTGAAAATTTCTAATATCACTACAGCAGGTTCTACTATATCTTTTGATGTGGCTTTACCCTGCATACAACCAACTTCAAAAGCTTCATTATTTACTGTTTCTGATTTAACAAATAATTCAATGACTATAGGTTGGACTCGAGGTAGTGGCGATTCTGTATTAGTTGTTGCCAGAGCAGGTAGTGCTGTTAATCTTGATCCTGCAAATGATTTAATTTATAGCGCTGATAGTGTTTTTGGTAACGGATCTCAAATTGGTACAGGAAACTATGTAGTTTATAATGGTACAGGAACTTCTGTGAATGTAACTGCATTAACATTAGGAACTCCATATTATTTTGCTATTTACGAGTATAATGGTGCAGGTTATTGTTATAAAATACCAGCTTTAACAGGAAATGCAACAGTATGTAATCCTCCAACTATTCAAGCTACAGCATTTACGTCTTCATCAGTTAACAATACTCTTACTATAGGTTGGACACGTGGAAACGGAACTGCTGGGGTTTTTGTAGTAGCAAAAATAGGAAGCCCTGTAAATGCTTATCCTGTAAGTGGAAATAGTTATCTTGCTAATTCTGCTTATGGTAGTGGTTCTGAAATAGGAACAGGGAATTATGTCGTTTATAAAGGAACAGGAAATACTGTAACTATAAATGCATTACTGGCTGGAGCAACTTATTATTTTGCAATATATGAATATAACACAACAAGTAGTTGCTATGCATTGCCTGCATTGGTTGGTAGTGAAGTTGTATGTACTAAGCCTACTTCGCAAGCTACAAGTTTTAATATTTCAGCTATAACCGGCAACTCAATGATTACAGCTTGGACAAGAGGAAATGGTAATTCTGTATTAGTTATTGCTCGTAAAGGAAGTGCAGTAAATGAAAATCCTATAAGTGGAACTGTTTATACTGCTAGTGCTATTTTCGGTAATGGTTCTCAATTAGGAAGTGGAAATTATGTAGTCTATAAAGGAAATGGAACTTTTGTAAATGTAACGGCATTAATGCCGGAAACCTCATATTATTATGCTGTTTACGAATATAATTCTGCCAGCAATTGTTTTAAGACACCTGCTCTCACAGGAAATGGAATCACTACTGTTTTAGGAATTTTAGAAAACAGTACGAATTTGTTTAATATAAATGTTTTCCCTAATCCATTTACTGATAAAACAACCATTGAATACACTTTAAAAGAATCCAATAATGTTGAATTTACTCTTTATGATATTGCTGGTCAGAAACTTAATGTGATGGTAAATAAAAAACAAAGCGAAGGAATACAAAGTATTATTATTGATGATACTAAGCTTAGAAAAGGTATTTTCTTTTATAATTTAAAAATTGGTGATAAACAGCAAAAAGGAAAATTAATTCGTTATTAATAATTTAATATATTTCATAACTTTTTGATTCCAAATAGCATTTTATTACTTAATATTAATCCCTAACTAGAAAAATGTATTATTTTTGCATACTAAATGAAAAACATCATTTTATTCGTGATGTTTTTTTATTTTATTTAAAATTTATTGAGCATACGAACTTCCTTTAAATAAATATTATGAATAGAATAGCAAGCTTTTTTTTTACACTGTTTTTGTGTTTGCAATTATTTTTTTTACCTAATTCAGCAAAAGCAGTAACAGCTTATCCTTATCCTATTGAGTTTACACAACCTGATGGCAGTAAAATTACCATCCTTCTTAAAGGAGATGAAAAGGTTAGATGGGCTGAAACCATGGATGGATATTCAATAGTTCATAATAAACAAGGAGCTTATGAATATGCTAAGCTCGATGAAAATAATAATATGATTCCTTCGGGTTTTATCGTAAGAAATACAAATCAGAGATCAGTTGAAGATAATCTTTTTTTAGAATCAATTCCAAAGGCATTACATTATTCTGTTTCTCAAATAAATCAAATGCAAAGTATTTGGGCGAATGAAAATACAACTCTACAAAATTCTTTTCCCACTACTGGTAATAGAAAGTTATTAGTAATCTTAGCTAATTTTTCAAATACAACAACAACTTACCCAAGTTCCAATTTCGACAATTATATGAATCAATTAAATTACAATGGTACCGGTAGTTTTAAGGATTATTATCTCGAAGTTTCTTATGGCCAATTAACAGTTGTAACAACAGTTACTGCATGGGTGACCTTACCTAATACACATAATTATTATGGGCCGGATACTTTATGGGGGCAATTTGCATTAGATGCTGTGACAGCTGCAAATAACCAGACCGCTGTCAATTTCGCAGATTATGACAATGATGGAGATGGAGTAGTTGATGGTGTTGCAATTTTCCATCAAGGGCAGGGACAGGAAGAAACCGGAAGTACATTGGACGTATGGTCACATAGTTGGGATTTAACTTCAGCTGGATTTACTGCTGCTCAAAGAACATTTGATGGTGTTTTAGTCAATTCTTATACAACAATGCCTGAACGCAATTCAACAGGAATGGGAACAATAGGAGTAATGTGTCATGAATTCGGGCACAACCTTGGAGCTCCAGATTTTTATGATATAGATTATGCTACTGGTGGACAATATGATGGAACTGGTAAATGGGATTTGATGGCAAATGGATCATGGAATGGGACTTCTGGAAATAAACCTGCTCATCCCAATGGCTATATTAAAACTATGATTTACAATTGGGCTTCACCTACTACAATAACTTCTGCATCTCAAATTACACTTAACAATGCAGCTGAATATACCAATAGTTTTTATCGTTACAATACAACAACTGCGAATGAGTATTTTTTTATAGAAAACAGACAGCAGTTAAAATTTGATTCTTATATTCCTGGTCATGGTATGATTATTTATCATGTTGATGGAAGTTATATTAGTACTGCAAGTGGTATTAATGCAGGAAGTCATCAGGGTTTGTATCCTGTTTGTGCTAATGCTACAGGAAATCCACCTACTACTTATGGTACAATAAATAGTGGAGGATGTCCGTTTCCTGGAACTGGAAGTAAAACCAGTTTTACTGATGCAACTACTCCAAAATCAATGTCATGGACTGCAGCAAATACAGCAAAACCTATTACTGGAATAACTGAAAATATTACAAATAAAACTGTTTCTTTTGCTTTTATGGGAGGTATAAGCTGTACAACACCTACTACACAAGCAACTACATTCATATCTTCAGCTATTGCTGATAATTCAATGACCATAGGTTGGACCAGAGGTACAGGTAATTCTGTTTTGGTTATTGCCCGACAAGCAAGTGCTGTTAATGAAAATCCTGTGAATGGAACAGCATATACGGCCAACGCTGTTTTTGGCAGTGGAACGCAAATAGGTACAGGGAACTATGTAGTTTATAATGGTACAGGTTCTTCTGTTAATTTAACTTCATTAACATCAGGAACAACATGTTATTATGCTATTTATGAATATAATTCAACAGGAAATTGTTATAAAAATCCAGCTTTAACGGGAAATGCAACAACGATAGGCTATTGTAGTGCAAATAGTAATTCTTGCGACGAACATATTTCAAATGTTACAATAGGAACAATCAATAATAATACAACTTGTTCAACTGGAGGCTATGCAGATTATTCAGTATTATCTACAAATATTTCTATAGATTCATCTTTGCTAATTTCTGTTACAAATGGAAGTTTACAATATCCAACTGATCAATGTGGTATTTGGGTAGATTGGAATAACAATGATGATTTTACAGATGATCCATCAATTATTGCTGCTGGTTCACCTGGAATAGGACCTTATACTGCTCAAATAATATGTCCTGCGGCTGTTTCTTTAGGGCAAAAAAGAATGAGAATCAGAATACATTATACTAATGAAACTACATCCCCTTGTGGAAGTGCTGCTTGGGGTGAAGTAGAAGATTATACAATAAATGTTTCATCAACATGCATACCTTTGGTTATAACTACACAGCCAGTTGCTTCTCAAACAACATGTACTTCGTCAGGTAGTGTATCATATACAGTTGAAGCTAACACTGGTACGGCTCCAATAACTTATCAGTGGCAGTTTAATAATGCTGGAAGTTGGACAAATGTAAGTAATGGAACTCCTTCAGGAGCTATTTATACAAATGGAGCAACAAATACATTGGGAATCAATGGAATTACAACTGCAGCTACTTATCAATATCGATGTTATTTGACAAATTGTAGTGGTGCAAATACTGCAATTTCAAATACTGCATCTTTAGTTGTAAGCGCAACACCTATAGTAAACAATATTTCTTCCCAAACTATCTGTTCCGAAGGAAGTACGACAATAATTACACCTATTTCAACACCTGCCGGAGCTAGTTTTGCTTGGTCGGCAGTTGCAACAACCGGAATTAGTGGATACACAACAAGTGGTTCTGCTTCAATTCCTGTTCAAACAATAACCACTATAGCAATTGTTCCAGGAACTGTAACTTATACAATAGTACCTTCGCTTAATTCATGTGTTGGAAGTTCAAACACTTTTGTAGTAAATGTAAATCCAAAACCTATTATTAATACTATTGCTTCACAAACAATATGTTCGGGCGGAAGTACAACATTAGTTACACCAATATCAACACCTACCGGAGCTAGTTTCGTATGGTCGGCGGTTGCAACAACAGGAATTAGCGGATTTACTGCAAATGGTATAGCCTCAATTCCTGTTCAAACATTAAATACTACAGCAATAAATTCAGGAACGACAACTTACACAATAATACCTACACTTAATTCTTGTGTTGGTAGTTCAAATACATTTGTAGTAAATGTAAATCCAAAACCAATAATATCTAATCAAACAACAACGGTAATGAGTGGAAATGCTTTTACAGTAATTCCAATCGGAGTTCCTTCTGGTACAACTTACACATGGACAACACCCTCATATACGGGCGGTGTAACCGGAGGAAGTGCACAACTTACAGGTATAACAAATATTAGTCAAACATTAACAATATTAGCAGGTACGGGTACTGCAACTTATGTGGTTACTCCTGTTTTTGGAAGTTGTATTGGTACAACGTTTTTATTGACAGTAACTGTTAATGAATTGTGTTCTCCTATTGTTATTTCTTCTCAGCCCGTTTCATCTCAAACAGCTTGTACTTCTTCGAATACTACATCATTTTCGGTTTCTGCCATAGGAACAAATCCTATCACTTATCAATGGCAATATAATAATGGAGGCAACTGGGAAAGTGTTACAAATGCTGTTCCTACTGGGGCTACATATATAAATGGAACAACATCTACTATGTCTGTTAGCGGAATTGCTAATGCTGCTACTTCTCAATATCGTTGTTATTTAACAAATTGTAGTGGGGCAAATAATGCAACTTCCAATATAGCATTATTGATCATTAGTGCATTACCATCATCTGCAGGGGCTATATTAGGAACTACAAGTGTTATTCAGGGACAAAGCAATGTATCTTATTCTGTTCCGGCAATTGCAAATGCGGTATCTTATGAATGGGTTTTACCAAGTGGTGCCACAGGAACAAGCTCGACAAATAATATAATTGTTGATTTTGGAACTTCTGCTGTATCCGGAAATATAACTGTAAAAGGTATAAATTCTTGTGGAGCTGGAGCTTTAGCTTATTTGCCTATTGCCGTTAATGCTATGCATGGTACTCTTCGATTAAAAGTTACAACTTCTGTAGTTTCTTACACAGATGAGATTATTGTTAGCTATGGGAATGCAAGTGATCAAAGTGGTGCCGAAAAAATCTTAAGTCTCTATCCAACAGCACCTAATTTGTATTCCACAAAATTGAATAAAAAATGGAGTATCAATTATCTGACTACTATTTTTCAGCACCCTATTGTTTCTGTTGGTTTTAAAGCTGGTATGAATGGAAACTACACCATCACAGCAAGTGATTTTAGTAGTTTTTCACCTACTGCTTATATCTATTTAAAGGATCTTACAAATAATATTATTACTTGCTTAAATTATAATTCTACTTATTCTTTTGAAGCAACAACTACTGATAGTGCAAAGCGGTTTCAATTGATATTTTCACCTTTTCCATATAGATGGTTGGGCAATACTTCTAATAATTGGGCTACTTTATCTAATTGGGATAATAATTCCCTGCCAACTATTTCTGATGACATTTTTATTAATTCATGGGTTTTAAATCAACCTCATGTAACGCTGCCTTCAACAAATCCAGCTATATGTAATAATTTAACTATAGGTATTGGTTCAAGCCTCACAATTGATGCTGGTAAAGCTTTAACTGTTAATGGAGTTCTTACTAATAATTCTGGTGATACAGGTTTAATATTGAAATCCAATGCAAGTGGAACCGCTTCGCTTATAACTAGTTCTGATAATGTATCGGCAAGAGTTGAACGTTATATTCCACATTTAAATCCGGAAGAATTTCACATGTTATCATCTCCAGTTGCTTCACAAGCTATTAGCCCTAATTTTAATGGGCTTGATAATTTTTATGTTTGGAATGAACTTACCGGTGAATGGATAGAATATGCTGATACAACAAATTTTGTTACTGTTAATGGTGGAACCAATTTTATTCCTGCAAAAGGTTATGCCGTTTCCTATCAGAATGCTGTAACAAAAAGCTTTCTAGGTATTTTAAATCAAGGTATTATTAGTATTCCTCTTACAGTTACTGCTGGATCTTACAGTGGATGGAATTATATTGCTAATCCTTATCCATCATCCATAAATTGGGATGCTGTAAGTGGTTGGACAAGAAATGTATTAGATAATGCAGGAAATGGAAACAATGCAATGTGGATATGGAATCCAATTGCCGGTCAATATGGTCCCTATATTTCAAATGGTGGTTCTTCAATTTTCACATTAGGTGTATCTAATAATATTGCATCATCTCAAGGTTTTTGGGTAAAGGCAGCTACTGCAGGAACGCTTACCATGAATAATAATGTTAGAGTTCATTCTTCGCAAGTTTTTCTTAAATCTACTGCAACTTCTGATGATTTGATTCGATTTGAGGTTAAAGGAGCAGCTAATAATTATCGAGATGAAATTATTATAAAATTTGGTAATCCAAGCGATCAGGGTGGTGCTGAAAAAATGTTTAGTATTGATGCATCAGCTCCAAGTTTATATTCAATAAAATTTAATAAAAAATGGAGCATAAATTATTTAACTACGATTACTCAATATTCTGTAGTTCCTGTTGGATTTAAAGCAGGTGTAGATGCCGTTTATACTATTCATGCAAGTGATTTAAATAGTTTCTTCAATAATACTTATGTTTATTTAAAGGATTTATCAACAAATAATATTACTGATTTACATCAAAATACAGATTATTCTTTTACTGCAACAACTACTGATAATGAAAACCGTTTTCAACTGTTATTTTCTTCATCTCCTTTAGGAATATTAAATAATGCATCTGAGAATACAAGTATTTACTCATACAATAGTGCAATTTATGTAAACAGTAATGAGGATATTAAACAAATAGCTATTTACAATACAATGGGGCAATTAATTCAACTAGTTGAGAATACAAAAGGTAAGCTTAGTTTTAATATGAATGGAAATACTTTTTATCTGGTAAGAGTTATTACCAATAGAAATGTGTTTTTTGAAAAAGTATTTATAAAATAAATAGAAATTAAGTATTTACAAAATTACAAATGTCTTTTTTTGAATTATACTTAATAATCTTAAAAAATAGTATGAATTTAATTATCTTATATATGTGGAATACATCTAATGAATAAAATAATTAATTGTTATTATATTAAAAGCTAAAAAGCTTATTAAACATAAAGCTTTTTTATATGTTATTTATATGGATTCTAAATTTGTATTTTTAAATTCAAAAAATGAACTTTTATCAATTTAATTAAAATGAAAAAAATATTTATTATTTGTCTATTATCATTAATAATGCAATTTTTGCATGGTCAGAATGCACCTAAAACCACAGCAGCTTCAGTAAGTGCTTGTCCGAATGGAAGCTTTAATGTATCAATTACTACAAATAGTGCTGTTCAAGTTGGAGCATTAACTTTACGACTCGATTTTAATCCTAATTTAATAACTTATAATTCTTATTCAAATGCAAATAGCTTACTAAGTGGGATTTCAGTAAATTCTGTTCTTGAAAGTCCAAATGTGAGATATATTAAAATAGTTTGGTTGGTTCCAACATCACCTAATACTGTTAATTTGACTGCTGGTAAAATTGTTGATTTGAATTTTACACTTTTATCTGGTTCTCCTACCATTCAATTTAATAACACGTCTAATTTTGGAGGAGATTGTGAATATGCTAACGGATTTGGTGTAGCCTATAATGATAGTCTTTATGTTAATTCTACGATTACAAATTTAGGAACAGGTATTACTGGGAGTATAAGTGGTTCAAATAGTGTTTGTCAGGGACAGAGCAGTGTAATATATACAGTTCCTGCCATAAGCAATGCAACTTCTTATGTATGGACATTGCCTACAGGAGCCAGTGGAACAAGTTCTACTAATTCAATTACAGTTAATTATGGTGCATCTGCTGTTTCGGGTAATATTACTGTTAAAGGTTATAATGCTACTTGTGGAAATGGAAGTTCTTCTTCTTTAGCAATTAATGTAAATTCTATTCCAGTTGCAGCCGGAACGATAAGCGGTTTAACAACTGTTTGTCAGGGACAGAATAGTGTAACCTATACAGTTCCTGCCATAAGTAATGCAACTTCTTATGTGTGGACATTACCCACAGGAGCCAGTGGAACAAGTTCTACCAATTCAATTACTGTAAATTATGGAGCTTCTGCTATTTCAGGAAGTCTTACTGTAAAAGGAAATAATAGTTGTGGAGATGGAGCTTCTTCTTCTTTAACTATCACAGTAAATCCTTTAGTAGCTGCAGCCGGAAGAATAAGTGGTTTAACAACTGTATGTCAGGGACAGAGCAGTGTAAGCTATACAGTTCCTGCCATAAGTAATGCAACTTCTTATGTATGGTCAATGCCAACAGGAGTCACTGGAACAAGTTCTACCAATTCAATTATCGTAAATTATGGAAGTTCTGCTGTTTCAGGAAGTATTACAGTAAAAGGAAATAATGCTTGTGGCAATGGTGCTTCTTCTTCTTTATCTATCACTGTGAATCCTTTACCAGTAGCAGCCGGAACGATAAGCGGATTATCACCTGTTTGTCAGGGACAGAACAGTATAACCTATACTGTTCCGACAATAAGCAATGCAACTTCTTATGTATGGACATTACCAACAGGAGCCACTGGAGCAAGTTCTACCAATTCAATTACCGTAAATTATGGAATATCTGCTGTTTCAGGAAGTATCACTGTGAAAGGAAATAATAGTTGTGGAGATGGAACTATATCAAGTAAGTCAATATTAGTAAATCCATTACCAGTAGCAGCCGGAACGATAAGCGGTTTGTCAAATGTTTGTCAGGGGCAGAATAGTTTAACTTATACAGTTCCTTCAATAAGCAATGCGACTTCTTATGTATGGACATTACCCACAGGAGCCAGTGGAACAAGTTCTACCAATTCAATTACCGTAAATTATAATATATCTGCTCTTTCGGGAAGTATTACTGTAAATGGAAATAATAGTTGTGGTGATGGCGTTAATTCTTCTTTATCTATTACGGTAAATCCATTACCAGTAGCAGCCGGGACGATAAGCGGTTTAACAACTGTTTGTCAAGGACAAAACAATGTGACATATACTGTTCCTGCCATAAGCAATGCAACTTCTTATGTATGGACCTTACCCACAGGAGTCAGTGGAACAAGTTCAACCAATTCAATTACAGTAAATTATGGAACATCTGTTTTTTCAGGAAGTATTTCTGTAAATGGAAATAATAGTTGTGGGGATGGAATTTCTTCGTCTTTATCTATCACAGTAAATCCATTACCAGTAGCAGCTGGAACGATAAGCGGATTGTCACCTGTTTGTCAGGGACAAAACAGTACAACCTATACTGTTCCGACAATAAGTAATGCAACTTCTTATGTATGGTCAATGCCAACAGGAGTCACTGGAACAAGTTCTACCAATTCAATTGCCGTAAATTATGGAGCATCTGCTGTTTCAGGAAGTATTACAGTAAAAGGAAATAACAGTTGTGGAGATGG
>JACABE010000015.1 GCA_013377005.1 Bacteroidota bacterium | reverse complement strand
TTAGACCTACCAACAATTTAAAAGTAAATCTTTCCTAAATGCACAACGGGTTAATAAAGTAATTTTTAGCTAGTATCTGAATATTAAATATTTTTTTGATTTAACTTATTTTTTATAATATTGCATGGCTTCCGGTAAATTCTTTTTCATATCAGCAATTCTGTTTGCATCACTTGGATGCGTACTGAGTATTTCAGGCTGAGTTGCACCACCATTCTGACTCATTCTTTCCCAGAATGCAATGGCTTTATTAGGATCATAACCAGCCATAGCCATGAAGAATAATCCTAGTTTGTCAGCTTCAGATTCATGTTCTCTGGAATATGCAAGGCTTCCAAGTGTAGATGCTACACCAAATGCTGTCAGGAAAATATTTTTAGTAGCTTCTGGTTTTTTATCCAGTGCTGCTGTTAATGAGATACCACCTAATTGTATCAATAATTGCTGACTCATTCTCTCGCTGCCATGCTTTGCTATTGCATGTGCTATTTCGTGGCCTATAACAACTGCTAAGCCTTCAGCATTCATAGATATAGGTAATAATCCGGTATAAACCACAACTTTTCCACCAGGCATACACCAAGCATTCACTTCTTTATTATTAACCAGATTAAAATCCCATTTAAAATCTTTAATTTCTGCCCCCATTCCTTTGGAATTCATAAAACTACTCACAGCCGTAGCCAGTTTATTACCAACTTCTTTTACCATTTTTGTATTAACATCAGATTCAGGCAGAGGTGGGTTCTGAGTTAAAAATTCAGAATAATTTGTAAAACTCATATTTAGCATCATATCATCAGGAACGATATTGATACGTTTACGGTTTGAAAATGGAACTACAGAGCAAGCTACTGTAGTTATCAATAATAATAACAATAAATGATTTCTTTTAAGCATGATAATTATTTTATTTCAACTGTTAGATTTCTGTTTGACATTTCTATATAAATAGGTTCCAAATCGTATGTTGAACCAGATTTAACGGCACATTTACCTTTGTAATGAACTATCATGGCACACTGCTCTGCTTGGTCAGGTTCATGGTTGCAAATATCAATCAATGTTTCTATTACAAAATCAAAAGTGTTAAAATTATCATTGAAAAGTATTATTTCTTTTATATCACTTATTACTTCTTCACTATTATCAGAAGGTTTTATTTTTTCTTTAACCATAATATTTTTTTAATTAACAAAACTAATAGAAAAAAGTTAGAAATACTATTTTTAAAAGATTACAGTTTTCTCAAATGATGATTGATAATAATTTCAAAACGATTGCTATCCCAAAGTGCATTAAATTTATAATGATTCTTTAGATTTTCATCATTAAGCTGATTTTTGAAAATGTCAATCTTATAAGCATCCTTAATGCATCTCCATATCAACTCAGTACAATAAATTTTGCTAGAGTCTTTAATATTAAAATCATTGTCAAAAGGAATTTTTTTTGATAGATAATACGAAGCTCTTTCAGCTATAGCATTATTATCAGTATGTGTGGGACTTTTGTATCTTACAACTATGATTGAATTCTTTTTACAATCGCTGATAAATCTTTTCAACGTTTGGATTTGTACACCATCAAAATCAGAAAGAGATTGAGAAACACTATGAATTACATTTATTTGATTACTGTCTTTCACGATAATAGCACAATGAGAAATATCATATTCTTCGTTTAAAGATTTTACAATAATATCACTTGCCATTCCATATCCATGACGAAGAATAATATCTCCATTTTTTAATTTATTAATTTCTTCGTTAGAAAGGGAATAAGTGGAAAAAAAATGTTCCTGTTCGGTATGATAATTATACACAAACAGGAACAAAAAAATTGTAACAATAATTACAGATGAAATAATAAGAATTTTTTTCAAAGTAATTATCTGAACAAATTAAGATTTTTATTTAACAACAGCGGTTGTATCAACTTTAGTTGAATCAGCAGCAGGTTGAGTAGTAGGTTCTCCACCCATTCCTTCTTTTTTCCAATTAACAAGCCATTTTCCACTCCTTTTTACAAGATCAATTTTATCTTCTTTTGGATCTTGTCCTTCAATACCAATTAATTTGTATTGGCAAACAGCAGCTGTATCGCCAAGCATTTCGGTTTTTATAATTTCAATTTGAGCTTTTTCAGCTTTTTTCTTAGCTTCAGCTAATTTAGCTTCATCTCCACCCATAGTTGAAATTGATTTAATCATATCCACCATTTTACCGGTTTCTTCAGTTCCAAAAGTCTTAGCTTTATCATAATCCATTTTATTTAAAGCTGTTAAAAATTCTTTTGCAATGGTTTCTGGTTTTCCACCACTTTTGCAAGCACCCATAGATACTACTACTAAGAGTACCAATCCTAATTTAATAAGGTTTTTCATTTGCTTTTGACATTTTAGTTAATAAATATGTTACAAAAGTATTATATATTTCGTTTAATTTGCGACTTTTTTGATTTTATTTTGTTATTTTTATCAACATGTTTATTAACAAGATTATAACTGAATTAAAATTAGAACTCCTTAAGGACTTGCCTTCTAATAAAGCTCATCAACGTATGATGCCAAAAAACAGGATTTTAGTTTCTTATGATGATATTACTACTGAAATCCCGAAATTAAGTAGTGTACTGATATTATTATATCCAAAAAACAATCAACTATTTACGGTTTTTATTAAACGTCAGGAATATGAAGGAGTGCATAGTGGGCAAATCGCTTTTCCGGGAGGTAAATATGAAGAAAAAGACATTAATCTTATTAATACAGCACTTAGAGAAGGAAATGAAGAAATAGGAATTGATGTTTCGGCTATTGAAATACTTGGAAAATTATCAGAGTTATTTATACCACGAAGTAATTTTATGGTTTTGCCAGTTATTGGGTATACACCCGTACCTCAATTATTTACAATTAATCACAAAGAAGTCAACAAAGTTATAGAAGTAAGTCTTGAGGAATTATTATCTCCAAATAATATTTCGGAAAATGAATTTATTGTAATTGGCAATAAAAAAATTATTGCACCTTGTTATGTTTTCGGAAATCATAAAGTCTGGGGTGCAACTGCAATGATAGTTAGTGAATTAATTGAAGTATTGAAAGCATCTGACAAATCAGTTATTTAACATTTTTTAAGGATTATTTTTCACCACCTAAATCGTTATAGAACTGCTTATTATTATAACATTGTTGATAAATAAGCAAAAGCTCATTCTCTATCTTTTAAAATAGACGTATCTTTGCAGTTCATTTTAAACCATTATCTAAATGATTACATATAGTGTTATAATTGGTGTAATTACGGCTTATTTAATTGGTTCTATAGCTACATCAGTTTGGATTGGAAGAGCTTTCTTTGGTGTTGATATTCGTACTCAAGGAAGTGGTAATGCAGGAGCTACAAATACAATCAGGGTTTTAGGTCCTAGACAGGGATTGATAGTTTTAATTTTAGATGTTTTTAAAGGTTGGTTAGCTGTTTTTTTAGGTAATTTTTTTGCACCTGACTTTTATGTACCAGAACAAATTGTTAATCTAAAACTTGTACTTGCTTTAGTTGCTGTTTTAGGTCATATTTTTCCTATTTATGTTGGTTTTAAAGGAGGCAAAGGCGTTGCTACTCTTGTAGGTGTAATAATAGCTTTATATCCTTCTTCATTTTTTGTATTGTTAGCTTTATTTTTAATTGTATTAATTTCATCTGGTTATGTATCGCTTTCCTCAATTACAACTGCAGTTGCATTTCCATTTATTTGCGTTTTTCTTTTTAAAGTTCATTATCCTTCATTAATAATATTCTCTATTTTAATAGCTGTTTTCATTCCATTTTTACACAAAAAAAACATTTTGAGACTCTTAAATGGAACAGAAAATAAATTTAAATTAAAAAAAAGAAAAAATTATAACGAATAAATCTTCTAAAAAATTCATTAGCTGTTTAATAGTTGAAATACTATTTGACAGCTTTTTTTATGTTCAACAAAGCAAAGAGAGAAATAAGAATATTTATACTATTTCTAAAAAATAAAAAAGTATTTTACACGTTTGTAATTTCTAAAAATAAAATTTATCTTTGCGTATAAATGAGAATAATCGCTAATATAGTTTTTTTAGTTTATTTATTGTTGATATTTAGTGATTTGTATGCTCAGAAACGAGAAAGACGACCTATTCAATTTTCGGGGATAGTAGTTACTTCCGATAGCTTGAAGCCAATTCCATTTACAAATATTATAATAAAGAATTCATATAAAATAACTACAGCTGATTTTAATGGTTTTTTTTCTTTTGCAGCACTCGAAGGGGATAAAATTGTTTTTTCTGCAATTGGTTATAAAAAGGCATATTTAACAATACCAGATACATTGTCAAAAAACAGATATTCTATTATAAAGGCTCTTGCTAATGATACTATTATGTTATCAGAAACAGTTATTCACCCATGGCCTTCCAGAGAGCAATTTAAACAAGCATTTTATGCATTAAAAGTGCCATCTGATGATTATGATATTGCAATGAAAAATTTGGCTCTTGAAGATTTAAAAATATTGGTAAGAGAGTACAAAATGGATGGAAGTATGAATTATAAAAATTATATAGACCAACAAATCAACAAATTATATTATGCTGGTCAGCTACCTCCAAATAACCTTTTAAACCCAATTGCTTGGGCTCAGTTTATTAAGGCATGGCAGAATGGAGATTTTAAAAGTAAAGATTAAATTGTTGAATTTACAAAAAATCAAATACATTGACAAATAAGAAACTCATTTATATATTCATTCATTTACTGTTTTTATACTTTTTTCAAGAAGAAAGTTTTGCACAAGAAAAAGCAAAAATTTTTGGCAAGATAACAGATGAAAAAAATAATCCTATTGAATATGTAAATATTGGTATATTTGATATTACTAACCCTATTGGAATAACAACCGACCATAATGGGAAATATGCATTAACAATTCCTGCCAATATTCAATTAACAATTATTGCATCTTTTACAGGGTTTGAATCTCAAAAAGAAAAAATATTATTAGCTCCTAACAATATTAAAGAAATAAATTTCAAATTAAAAAAAATCACTAATCAATTACCTGAATTTGTTATACAAGATACACGAACAAGAAATTCTAGCTTAAATCGGCTCAATCCTAAAAATGTTTCTCAAATCCCAAGTGTTTCTGGAGGTGTAGAGTCAATCATAAAAATGATGCCTGGAGTGAGCTCAAATAATGAATTAAGTTCACAGTACAATGTAAGAGGAGGAAATTACGACGAAAATTTGGTGTATGTGAATGACATTGAGATTTATCGTCCCTTATTAGTACGTTCAGGCCAGCAGGAAGGTTTGAGTTTTGTAAATTCTGATTTAGTTTCTTCCATTTTATTTTCAGCTGGAGGTTTCGATGCCAGATATGGCGATAAGATGTCATCTGTTTTAGATATTAAATACAAAAAGCCAACTTCTTTTGCAGGAAATGTTTCCATGAGCTTATTAGGCGCAAGTATGCACTTAGAAGGGACTTTAATGAACTCACGATTAAGCTATTTGATTGGAGCTCGACAAAAATCAAATCAGTATCTTTTAAATTCGATGCAAACCAAGGGCGAATACAGGCCTTCATTTACTGATATCCAAACACTTTTAACTTATGATTTTAGTGAAAAATTAGAACTTTCATTTTTAGGTAATTATGCCCGTAATATTTACAATGTAGTCCCCGAAAATCGAGAAACTGATTTTGGAACTATCAATCAAGCCCTACGGCTAAAAATATATTTTGATGGACAAGAACTGGATAGATTTGAAACATTTTTTGGTGCTTTATCTTTAAATTATAAACCCAAAAGTAATATAAATATAAAAAATACTATTTCTGCTTTCCAATCTTATGAAGAAGAAACTTTTGACATTCAAGGTCAATATTGGTTATCTCAATTAGAAGCAGATTTTGGAAAGGAAACTTTTGCACAGGAAGCATTTAATCTTGGGGTTGGTACCTATATTAATCATGCACGTAATTATTTAAACTCTACTGTTATAAATTTTGAAAACAGAGGTTCTGTTGCCAAAACATATCATTTTATTCAATGGGGCGCCAAATATCAACTAGAACAAATAGTTGACAAACTTAACGAATGGAAATTGGTTGATTCGTCTGATTATACTTTACCTAATCCACCAGATTCTATTGGAAGCAATAATCCACCTCATTATCCACTCGAATTGCAAAATGTTTATAAAGCTAAAAACGACTTATCTTCCAATCGTGTATCAGGTTTTATTCAGGATACATGGACTATTGATGGCGATACTAATCGGTTGTCATTAACAAGTGGAATTCGTTTTAGCTATTGGGATTTGAATCAAGAATTATTAGTAAGTCCAAGAGCTACAATTTCATACAAACCAAGATGGGAGAAAGATATAGTACTTCGTTTTTCAACAGGTCTGTATTATCAGTCTCCATTTTATAGAGAATTAAGGGATCAAAAGGGTGTGCTTAATTTAAATCTTAAGTCCCAAGAATCTATTCATTTTGTAGCAGGAATGGATTGGAATTTAACAATATGGGATCGTCCATTTAAATTTGTTTCAGAAGCTTATTATAAATACCTGAACAATTTAATTCCTTACGAAATTGATAATGTTCGTATTAGATATTCTGCTAAAAATGAAGCACATGGTTATGCAACAGGTATTGATTTTAGATTAAATGGTGAATTTGTAAAAGGTATTGAATCATGGGCAAGTTTATCAATAATGCAAACACAAGAAAATATTGATAATGATAGCTATGTTGATAATAATGGAAATACTATAGAACCAGGATTTATTCCCCGTCCAACTGATCAAAGAGTCGTATTTAGTTTATTTTTCCAAGATTATTTGCCTCGAATCCCTAATATAAAAATGCATTTAAATTTGGTATATGGAGCAAGTTTACCTTTTGGACCACCCAATTCGGAAAGATATAAGCAAACACTCAGAATACCTGCTTACCGAAGAGTTGATATTGGTTCTTCTTATTTGTTGAAAAGTAAAACTGCAAAACTTTCTTCTAAAAACATTTTTCGTAAATTAGAGACAATATGGATAAGTGTGGAAGTCTTTAATTTATTGCAAATAAGCAATACCATTTCTTATATTTGGATAAGCGATGTAAGTAATCGTCAATATGCAGTTCCTAATTACTTAACACCACGTCAGTTAAACGTAAAATTAGTGGTTGAATTTTAGCCATATACACTGGATATTTTTCTTAACTAAATAGAAACAAAGAAGGAAAAATAGAATTTATTTCTCTGATAAACTTTTAAATATTTTTTGTTCAATGGAAGTCGTTGAATATCCAGGAACAAGATCAATTGTTTTTACTTCGCCACCTTTTGCTTTCAATATATTATAACCAACAATATCTTCAGGTTTATAATCGCTTCCTTTTATTAAAATATCTGGTTGTATTAATTGTATTAGATTATATGGAGTGTCTTCGTTAAAAATAACTACTGCACTTACAAAATTCAAAGATGCCATTATTAATGCTCTTGCATTTTCATCATTGATAGGTCGATGATTGCCTTTTAGCTTACGAACAGAAATATCTGAATTAAGACCAATGATCATTATATCACCTTCCGAAGCCGCTTTAGCTAAATATTCAATATGTCCGGCATGCAGAATGTCAAAACATCCATTAGTGAATACTATTTTCATTTCTTTGAAATGCCAATAAGCAAGCATTCTTTGCAAATTATCCGTAGATAATATTTTGGAGTGAATTATTTCAAATGGTTTCATCATTTTTCTTTTTCAATAAAGGTAAAACTGCCAAGGAAATAAGACCAAGTATAATAATTAATAATGTTTGCGAAGACCATGCAATCCATCCCATTGCATATCCTACTGTTTCCGGAATGGCAAATATTACAAGAGTTATTGAAATAATCCAGGGATAAATTCCAATTCCTCCTGGCACTATCATAATTCCAAAAGATCCCATAACTAAGGCCAATAAGGCTGCACTTAATCCTAATGAAGAAGTTTGATCGAAACAAAAGAAAATGAGCCAAGTCATCAAAAAATAATTCAACCAAATGAAAAGCGAATGAAAGATAAAAAACAACGGTTTATCTACTTTTGAAAGTGATTTTAAACCTTCTACAAATCCTAATAAAATTACTATTATTTTAAGGTAAATATTAGATGCTATGATTCTTTTCCTGAAAACAAAAAACAAAATTACAATAAAGACAATGAAAGCTAATGTAAAAAAAAATAAGAAATTGGTAACATTAAAGCTGCTTAATTTATCAGGATATTTCATGATAAATTTATCATAAACATAATCTTTCAAATTATGAAATTCAAGGACTAATGTAAGAATAAATAGGATAAAAAATATTATCATATCAATGGTTCTTTCGGTAATTACAGTTCCAAAAGATTTACTAACAGGAATTTTTTCATATTTATGTAAAACCCCACAACGCATCACTTCACCTAAACGAGGAAAAGCTAAATTTGCAAAATAACCTATCATCACTGCAGCAAAGGTTGTTTTAAGCTTAGGCTTATACCCCATTGGTTTAAGTAACATTTGCCAGCGTATTGATCGGCTTAAATGACTTAAAATACCCGGAATTATAGCTAAAAACACCCAAATATAATTAGCCGATCGGAAAGAATTAGTAATTTCATGTTTTTCAATTGGAGTAAGTTTGCGCTGAAACCACCAAATGAAGAAAATTCCTAATCCTATAAAAAAAACAAATTTTAGTATGAGTAGAACTTTCTTTTTCAAATTTAAGCTTTGTTGTTTTGAGGAAAAAGAATGCTTGGAGTAAATTGTTTAGCTTCTTCAAAATCCATGGTAGCATAAGAAACAATAATAATTAAGTCACCAACAGCAACTTTGCGGGCAGCTGCTCCATTTATACCAATAACTCCGGATTTTTTTTCGCCTTTGATAACATAAGTATCAAAGCGCTCACCATTATTAATGTTATAAATGTGAACTCTTTCATTTTCAATTAAATTGACGGAATCCATCAAATCTTCATCAATCGTAATACTACCGATATAATTGATGTTAGCTTCGGTAATGATTGCCCTGTGTATTTTTGATTTTAAAACTTCTATTTGCATGATGTGGCAAAATTAATCATTTTTAATTGAATTAGCGTAATTTTTGATGTATTTGATGATAATAGTTTGAATTTCAGATAGAAAATTCATATTAAATTAATATTATCTATTAATCTAATATTTCCTAAAAAAACAGCAATACATCCAATTGCATGTTCGCAATCATCCCAGTTTGAAATTGGCAATAAGGTTGTTGCATTAACTACTTCAAAGTATTCCATTCTCAATAAAGGTTGAATTTCTATTTGTCGATTAACCCATTGTGTAATTTCTTTTGGGCTTAATTTATTCATTTTCCCTTTTGCCTGTAAAAGTATTTGATAAATAAAAGGAGCAACTTTTCTTTCTTCATCAGTTAATCTCATATTTCTTGAACTCATTGCCAGTCCGTCAACTTCTCTTACAATCGGACAAGGAATAATATTTACCGGAATATTCATTTGCTTAACTAAAGACTTTATTATTTGTAATTGTTGATAGTCCTTTTCTCCAAAATAAGCATTGTCAGGCATTACAATATCAAAAAGCTTTTTTACAACTATTGCCACACCATTGAAATGTCCAGGACGAAATTTGCCTTCCATTACCTTATCTAAAAGTCCAAAATTATAAATAGTAGTATCTGGTTCAGGATATATTTCTTTTTCATTGGGAGCAAAAATGATGTAACAACCTACTTTTTGCAATAAATCTGCATCTTTTTGCAGCGTACGAGGATATTTAAGCAAATCTTCCTCATTGTTAAATTGTATAGGGTTAACAAAAATACTCACTACTACAATATCATTCTCTGATTTTGCTTGTTTTACAAGATTAAGATGACCTTGATGTAAAGCCCCCATAGTAGGTACAAACCCGATTTTATTTTTATCGTTTTTGTTTTTTTGTAGATATAATTGTGTTTCAGTAATTGTTTCGAAAATTTTCATTTTTATAAGTCTTAAAAAAATAAGCCTGCAAAGGTGAGAATTTTATTATTTTTACCAACTATTTTTGTAAATTATTTTTAAGTTTTTAGAATTATGCGAAATTACATCTTTTTTGGCCTGTTATTAATTAATCTTAATATGTTTGCACAAACAAAAGATTTTTCAACATATTTTGAAAAGTCAGGGTATAAAGAAACACCTCATTACGATGCAACTATTTCTTATTGCAAACTACTTGATCAGGCTTCAGATTGGGTAAAATATTCATCTTTCGGTATAAGCCCTCAAGGACGTGAAATGCCACTACTGATTATAGATAAAAACGGAAACTTTACACCAGAATCTATCCGTAAGTCTGGAAATATAATATTGCTTATACAAGCAGCTGTTCATGCAGGCGAACCTGATGGAAAAGATGCAGGATTACTTCTCTTTCGTGATATTGCTATTAATAAAAAAAAGATAGAGTTGCTTGATCATGTAACTATATTGTTTATTCCTATTTTTAATGTTGATGGACACGAACGTTTCGGGAAATATAATCGCATCAATCAAAACGGTCCAACAGAAATGGGATGGAGAACCACCGCAAATAATTTGAATTTAAATCGAGATTACTTAAAAGCTGATGCAATAGAAATGAAATACTGGCTTGAAATGTTTAATCGTTTTATGCCTGATTTTTTTATTGATTGTCACACTACAGATGGTGCTGATTATCAATATGTACTTACTTATGGTATAGAAACTGATGGTAACGTTGATGAAGCATTGATAAAATGGCAAAAAGAAAATTATTTAGCGCCTATTACTAAGTTAATGTTTCAACAAGGTTTACCAATACTTCCATATGTAACTTTTCGTAATTGGCATGATCCTCGAAGCGGATTAATTAGCAACGTAGCCCCTCCAATGCTTTCGCAGGGTTATACTATTGAAAGAAACAGACCTGGATTACTAATAGAAACCCACATGCTTAAAACTTATAAAATTCGTGTTGAATCAACTTATAAAATGATTGAAAATACACTTAATATACTTAATATAGAAAATAAGAATCTACATATACTCATAGCAGAAGCTGATAAAAAAACTGCAAGTGAAAACTTTAGAAAAAAAAACTTTGCCATAAACTTTGAAACTTCAGAAAAAGATAGTACTTGGATTGACTTTTTAGGTGTAGAATATATAAGCGAAAAGAGCGATGTTTCTGGTGGAGAATGGTTTAAATACGACAATACAAAATCTATTACTTTTAAGATTCCTTATTTTAATAAAACAGAAGCTACAGAAAGTACAATGTTGCCAAAATCATATATAATACCTCCCGAATGGAATGAAGTAATTAATATACTAAAATTACACGGTATTGCAATGAAAACCATTTCAAAACCTCTTAAAGTCAACGTTCATTCTTATAAATTTAATCATCCAAAATGGTCTTCAACTCCTTACGAGAGCAGACTTCCATTAACAGATTTTGATATGGATAGTATTGAGGAAGAACGTACTTATCCAATAGGTTCTGTAATCATTGATATGAATCAGCCTGGAGCACGCATAATTGCATACTTACTTGAACCCAAAGCAAATAGTTCTTTAGTTTTTTGGGGATTTTTTAATTCTGTTTTTGAGCAAAAAGAATATGCTGAATCTTATGTAATGGAAGCAATGGCAAGAGAAATGTTAGCCAAAGATGCCAATCTAAAAAAGGAATTTGAACAGAAAAAATTATCAGAATCTGAATTTGCCAAAAATCCAAGAGCTATTCTTAATTGGTTTTACAGTAAAACAGATTACTGGGATAAACATTTAAACGTTTATCCTATTGGGAAGATTTTTTAATTTAGAATAAAATTTAAAATTTCTGCGTTAGTTATCAATAGAATATTTAACTCTACAATGATTTTAATAATCTCTTCTTCCTTATCTCAGATTCTTAAAACCATTTTCAATTTCAAAGGAGATCTTTTTATATACTTCTTCAAAGTTACCCATACCATCAATTTTACTCACTCCATGTAATTGATTGTATTTTTCAATAACAGGCACTGTTTTTGATTCATGCTCCTGCAAACGCTGTACAATTTTTGCAGTACTGGTATCATAAGGCATACAGTTACCTGTTTTACTACGTTCATCCAATCGTTTAATTAATTCAAGTGTGGGAACCTCTATTTCTATTATTTTAGAAATGCTTGAACCGTGTTTTTTTAATAATCCATCTAAAATATAGGATTGAACCAATGTTCGAGGAAAACCTTTAAAGATAAAACCTTTAATACCTTTTGAATGAGATAGTTTTTTTTCAATTAGTTGAACTACAATTTCATCGGGAACTAATTGTCCGTTTTCGTACAAATCCATAATCCTTTTCCCGATTTCTGTCTTGTCTTTGATTTCCTTATCAAGCATTTCACCGGTCGCAACATATTCCAAACCATAGGCTTTGGCTAATGCTTTTCCCTGAGAACCTCTTCCTGAACCTGGATAACCGAACAATACTATATTGAGAAGCTTTTTGCTGAGTTCACGATTGATGATATCAGTAATTTCAAGATTTACCTTATCTATAGAATTAACACCATTTACTTCATAAAATACGCCCTTATCTTTATAGAACTGTAATACGGGTAAGGTTTTATCATTGTACTCTTTCAAACGGTTTCTGATGACAATTTCATTATCATCTGAACGACCAGAAGTGATGCCTCTATTTAAAAGACGACTAACTGATATTTCTTTATTGACTTTAATACTTATCAGACAATTCAAAGATGTATTTAATTTTAACATCAAACCTTCTAATATGTAAGCTTGAATATAGGTTCGGGGAAAACCATCAAATAAAAAACCATTGGAATCAGGATTATCTGTTATTGTTTTTTCTATTATCTGAACAATGATTTCATCTGAAACAAGTCCACCTGAAGCAATAATACTTTGAGCTTCTATACCCAGTTTGGTTTTATTAGCAATTTCTTTTCTTAGTAAATCGCCAGTTGAAATGTAAAACAGATTGTATTTTTTTATCAGAAATTCTGATTGTGTACCTTTTCCTGCACCAGGAGGACCAAATAATGCTATATTTAACATAATGAGCTGGATTTATATTTTACAAACCAATATTAATCCACAAATTTACATAATAAAATTAAGTTTTAAGTATTGATCTGAAAAAATAATGTAATAAATTTAACCATTGAATCAGATGCTTTTAGTATACAATTTCCTTAAAAAGTATCACATATTTTAATTAATTCAGTAAGTGTTTTAAGATTTCTAGTGGTTGCATTGAGTTTTAATTTATTTTCAAAGAAATTATTGTTGAGTTTTGTATTACCATAACCGTTTTGACAAAAGATATAGATCATTTTTTCAGCGATTATATACTCGTCGGGAAGGTATGAAGTTGGTTCAATTTTTTTTAACAATTGATTGTCAGGCAGGTTTGACAAGAAGCAAATGTATAATTTTTCAGCGTCTTTATTTCTTTTTTTTAAAAAAGGATTTTGCTCCAGTATAGGTTTTAGCATTGATTTTTCTATCACAATTACCGGTACATTCATGAAAAATATTTTCAGTATTTCTTTTGATATTGTTGTTTCTAATATATTTAATGAACATTCATCAGTTTGAAATATAATATTCCCACTTTGAATATAAGTAGAGACATTTTTATATCCTAAACTTTGACACATTTGCTTTAAATCACTCATTTTTAAGATATTTTTACCACTTACATTGATTCCTCTCAACATAGAAATATATGTCTTCATTTTAATTTGATAGTTTTATGTTTATTAGTTCTTTAATATCATTTAGTTGGTTTTCATTTTTAATTTCTATTCTAATTCCTCTTCCTTCTGCATATTGTTTAGCTGATTGAAGCTGATTTTTGATTGTTTCTGATACATGACTTTTGAGGATAATATCGGTGGACTTTTGCCCAAATACAAATGCTACTTTAAAATGCTGATGCCTTGGTAATAGATATAAGATTACCCTCTTTTTATCTTTTATACGGAAACTCCAACCATATTTTTCACCAGAGTAATTCCATTCTTCATTTGCTGTTGAGTATTTTAAGCAAACATACTCTTTAATTATATGCCATATTGGATAAGTTTCACCTAATGAAATTAATAAGTCGTTGTTCGAAGGGATGTGTGTTTTATCGGTAAATATGCTTGTGTCCATTAATGTATTTTTATTGAATGGTTTAAAGTTTTACTGATATTTTATGCAAAGTATGATGAGTTTGTAGTGTTTTATTAAGATTTGTTATGCTCTTATAACTGAACTAAACAAATGTCTATTTGAGACTTAATGTGTCTTAGATTATTTAATTATCTTTTAAAAAATATATAAATCAATGTGTATTTAAATAAAATGATTTACATTCTCAAACTTTCAGATATCAAAGATATATGCTAGTGGGCTGTACAAGACTCGAACTTGTGACTTCTACCCTGTCAAGGTAACACTCTAAACCAACTGAGTTAACAGCCCATATTAATACTGCAAAAGTAGTAATAATTTCTAATGCTATTTAAACAAAATAATAAATATACGTAAGGCAGCAACAAAAACAATTCTTACGCTTAAATTTTTAATACCTTATACTATAAGCCGGTGAGGGAGTGACGAAGTGAGGCTGCGATTCAAAGTCGCACTCTCACTAAAAATCACAGGTTTTTGGTCATCATGCATTGGTTTCCGTTCATCATGCACAGGTTTTTGGTCATTGTGCACAGGTTTCTGCACATCATACACAGGTTTCTGATTATCGTGCATAAGTTTCCGGTCATTGTGCACAGGTTTCTGCACATCGTGCACAGGATTCTGCACATCATACATAGGTTTTTAGTTATCGTGCATAGGTTTTTGGTCATCGTGCACAGGCTTTTAGTTATCGTGCACAGGTTTCCTGACATTGAAAACAATAGTTTAAATTTCTTACCATAATAATTATTTAGCAAATTAAAAATATTTTTGTTTTTGTTTGGATTTGTTAAATAATTTATTGTAATTTTAACGCAATTTTTAAATTTTTTATAAACGTATCAATTGCTTAAAAACAATTTATTTATTAAAAAGAAAGGAGAAACAAAATGGACAAACCACATGTAAGAAAATTACAGATGTATGAAGCTGTTCTTGTATATCTGGAATTAAAAAACGCAATCTGGACAGCATCCACAATTTTTAATGCCGAAGTTAACGCTCTCAAAGCGGGTATCATTCAGATTAAAGAAAAAGACAGAATAAACAAAAAATCTAATGATGCTACACAAGGCAAAAAACAGAAGCGTGATGCAATGATTAAAGCTACCTCTAAAATTTGCGATGCCGGTGTAGCTTATGCCGACAGTATTGATGATGCCGAATTGAGAGGCAAATTTGATTTTTCGCCCAAAGATTTGGAAGAAGGCAATGTTGAAATAGTAATTGCCAGATGCCGACAAATTGCAACAGACGCAATACCTGTTGCCTTAGGTTTAAAAGATTGGGGATTGCCTACAGAATATCTTGCCGTACAATCGGCAACTGTTGACGCTTTTGAGTTGGCTTCACCAAAAGGAAAAGAAATAGTAACTACAGGTAAAAGTACCAATAAAGAAATGAATGCGGAATTTAAAGTTGTGGATACTCATTTAAAAAGACGGCTCGATAAACTGGTGAACGGCTACCAAGATGCAGCACCCGACTTTGTTACCGAATACTATGACAAACGTTTTATAGGCGGAAGGAAAAAGAAAGTTGTGCCACCTACTCCTCCAACACCACCGATTGTGTAAAACAATTGCGAATTACGAAACAAACAGCCTCATCTATTTTGTGAGGCTGTTTGTTTTAGAGATAAGAGTTACGATGATGAAAGAATAAACGAGGCGGGACGCCTTGTTAAAGCAAGTGTAGCGAAGAGGCTACGCTTAACGGGTGCGAATAGATAGAAAAACAAAACCCCACCCTTTCTGAGTGAAAGGATGGGGTTTTGTAAAGAGAATAATAAACAGGTGTCGCAAGTATAATCGTAAATCGAATGTTTTTATTGCAAATTGGAGAGTGTGAAATATTTTGTGTAAACATTTATTTTTTAGTTATATTTTTTACTTTACATTTCTCGGAATAGTTACTTATATTGACAGTATAAATAATTTCAGTTGTTTAGGTTTGTAAGTAAGGAATATTTTATAATTTTGAGGAATTAAGATTAAGGTGTAATAAAACACACTATACCTAATTATTTACTTGCATTATCTATGAAGAAATCAGCTAACGAACGAACTTTTCAGGGAAGACTTTTTATTATTGCCGAAAGAATACTCGACGAGAATAAAAATATAGGCTTTCATAAAATTACTCAGGAAGAAAATACAGGAACTACTACTGCAAAATTTTCTGATGGTATTATTTATTCAAATATTGATGCAAGCAAAAAAGTTTATATTGAGCTAAAAAATGCAAGTTGGGATGCTTCTGATGATGAATTGGTAATGGATGCAGCCAATAAAGCCAATATGAATGGTGCTGAGTATTTTATTACAGGAACACCTCGTCAGCTTATTATTTTTCAAACTTTTAAACCCAATACTACTTTACAGGAACGAAAACTCAAGATTTACACATTAAGTAATGTAAAAAAAGATGATGATATACTTCTACCATCTTATGAACGTGATATAATCCCAAAACTTAAAATCTTTCTTCAGGAACTTTCTGATATTGTTCATGGAATAAAAGAAGTTACTTGGGATACAATTGATAAATTCTTTGTAAACCGCTTATCTAACTACATTCTCGAAGCTTCTGCGGCTATGATTGAGCCAATGTATTTACGTTTATCTAAAGAAAAGAAATTACAAAAACGATTGCGTGAGTATTTAACCGAACAGGATATTTTTAACGTAACTTTCAAGTTTGACAATAGCGATGTTTACAACATTTGTCAACTGTCAAATTATTTGCTTTTCTTAAAGCTTATTTTCTATACTTATTTGCAACGCGATGTACCGGAATTAAAATTAAAACCTATCATAATTCCAAATGATAAAAAACTTCTTAACAAAACCTTACGCAAATATTTTGATGATGTATTGCAACACGACTTTGAGAAAATTTTTAGCGAAAATATTCTTGATGAATTTGAATTTGAAGAACGTTATTTGCCTGTACTTCGCCAAAATGTAGAACAAATTAGTCATCTTAATTTTAACGACTTAAATGCTGATATAATTGGAGCTATTTACAATACTTTAATAGATAACCAAGAACAACACGACCGTGGACAACATTTTACCAATACCAACGAAGTAGATATTGTAAATGCTTTCTGTATTAAGCTCGATACAAAACTGATATTAGATAGTGGTTGCGGTGCAGGTACTTTTTTAGTACGTGCTTACCACTTCCTTAAATTTTACAATCCGAAAATTACGCACGAACAATTATTAGAACGGCTATGGGGTGTCGAAATTGCTGCTTTCCCTGCTTTTTTGGCTACCATGAACCTTTCGTTGCAAAGTGTAAAGACTCTTGATAATTACCCAACTATTATCCAAAGCGATTTTAGCAAAGTAGAAAGCAACTCGCATTTTAATTTAATGTTTTTAAATGCCAACAAAAGTTTTAAAGTTAAAAACTTAGATGGAAAGCGCAAAGATGTTGCCATTCCTGTTTTTGATGCTTGTGTGGGCAACCCGCCATATATAAGGCAAGAGTTAATACAGCATAAACAACAATGGAATGAGCTTGCTTTAAAAGAATTTGGGCTTAAAAAAATAAACCAACAAAGCGACCTTTATGTATATTATCTTATGCACACCGCTGCTTTTTTGCGTGAAGGCGGCAGATTGGGTTATGTTATTAGTAGTAGTTGGTTAGATGTTTCTTTTGGTACAGGTTTGCAAAAGTTCTTGCTCGAACATTTTAAAATAATTGCCATTATTGACCATCAATCCAAAAGAAGTTTTGATACTGCTTCAATTAATACAGTTATTCTTATACTTGAAAAATGCAGTGATGCCAACGAACGCTTTGCAAACAATATCCGTTTTGTTAAAGTTACTGCTGATTATGAAAAACTTTTGGGCAATTATAACGATAACAACAGGGTTAAACAAGTTGAAAAATGGGCAGATGAAATTGAAAACCTTAAACAAAACACCATTAATGCCGATTACTCCATTACTATTGTAAACCAGCAAGAATTAGAAGAATACAGCACAAGCGAAGGAAAATACGAAAATGGCAATTGGGGAGCACGCTATTTCCGTTCGCCAGCCATTTATCATAAAATAATAAGTGCCAGTAAAGGAAAACTTTTTTCGGCAAAAAAATTCATTGATGTTAAAAGAGGATTTACTTCGGGTGCTAATGAGTTTTTTTATTTATTAGACGAAACCGAAAGTGTTCTTAATCTATCGGATAATTTATACAAACTGCAATTTGGTATAAAGCAAGATGCTGATATTGCCAACCATAAAAGAATGTGGGATAAATTCGGTTGGTATTACAGCGAAATGAACCAACAGCATTATATTATTGAACGCTTTTACACACAACCAATTTTCAAATCTCAAAAGGAAGCACATAACCTTGATGTTGATTTATCGCAACTAAAATTCAGCGTTATTATTTGTAATGATAATAAAAATAAACTAAGTAAATTCAAAAATAAAATTTTAAAATACATTGAAGATGCAGAAGAAAAAGACATTTATAAAAGAGAATCATTAAAAGATAAAAAAATATGGTATGACCTTTTACCTAATGCTGTGGTTGGAGATTTTATTTTTCCTTCAAAAGTTGGAGAAAAATTTAGACTTATTGACAACAGAGATACAAAAGTATTTTGCGATAAGGTAAGTTATGCAATGACAGTAATTGAGGAGTATAAAGAATATTCAGATACTTTGTTTCTTTTAATGAATAGTATTTCGTTTCGTTTTCTTTTCGATTTATTTGCTCGCCAGCTCACAGGTTCGCAAACACTGAGTGATGTTGATGTAAATGTTATTAAAAACACTTTGCTTTTAAACCCTTCATTATTGAGAGGAAAAGAAAAGGAATTAGCCGAAATAATGCAATCATTAAAATCACGAGAACAAAGTACTATTTTTGAAGAAATTCATCAACAAGATAGACGAAAATTAGATATTTTAATTTTTGAAGCACTTGGTTTAACAGCAAAAGATGTAGATGAGTTGTATTTTGAAGCATGTAAGTACATTCAAGATAGAAAAGAGAAATCAAGTTCTGTTATTACAAAGAAATCAAAAGGAAAACTGTCCGATGAAGATGCTATTCAATTGATAAGTGAACGTTTTTCGGAAATCAGAAGTTATGCATCGCTCATAGAAAGAGAAAAAACACGAAGCATAAGCATTCCCGATTGGGATGCCAAATATGCCAAAGCTAATATAGGAATGGATAATTTATTTGGGCACTACGATGTTTATTTTAAACAAGGAAATAACCAACAGAAATTAAGTTTTACAAGTAAAATTCAATTAAACTTGTTTCGTTTCCTAAATGAAACAATAGATATAAAAGGACAAAAAATAAACTTACCAGAAGACGATAACGTTTGTATTGAAACATTAAAAACCCTAAAAGAAGATTTTGATGCTAATTTTGAGCAAATGAAGTCACTTTTAAAATCGCATCGCAGCAAAGCCAATGCAATTAGTATATATCGTTCGTTGCTTTTTTCTTAACCATGTTCATCGTATCGAGACGCTAGACTATAATATGTTTAAAAAAATAAGGGAATGGGAATATTAAAACCTTATTCGCAAAAATTAACCTTAGTAGAAAAATAAAATCAACCACAAATCAAACCTTATTAGCTTATTTATAATTTTAATAAGGTAATAATTACAGGGGGATTATCTGTTGCTACTAAGGTTGGAGAAAACTAAAATAAGGTTTTATCAAAACAAATATTGCATTTCTTCCCTGTTCATCGTAGCGTCCCGCTACGATGCTATATATGCGGCATCTTGCCGAAATAATACAATAATATATCTTTTGTAAAAACAAAGATATCAACAGTTGCTCCTTGTTATTATAGTCGTAGCGTCTCGCTACGACTAACAAAGCAAGCATTTCGTTTAAACATGATGTAAATTTTGGGCAAAAATCAGGAATTAATAAATATTGCCTATTAATTTTGTATTTTTGTAGAAAAAAAAGGAAATGCCGAAATTATATGAGTATTTTGGTTTGATAATACTGTTTTATTCTAATGAACATGAACCTATTCATGTACACTGCAAATATCAGGGCAAAGAGAGTAAAGCGGAGATTATTTATAAAGATGGGAAATTTGTTGAAATAATAATTTCAGAGGTTATGGGCAAAGAACCTATCGATTTACAAAACCAAAGAAAATTCAAAAGACTTGTAGAAGCATACAGAGAAGATATTGTAAGAAAATGGATAGACTTTTTCGTTTACAATATACCGATAGCTTCTGAAACAATAACAAAAAAACTATAAGCCATGATTATTTCAATACAAGAAGTTAGCTATAAAGGCGATTATAAAATTAATTTCCAGTTTTCAGATGGAGTTGAAAGAACGGTTGATTTTGAAGAGTTTTTAAGAAAATCGAAAAATCCAATGACAAACAAATATCTCAATAAGGAATTATTTAAAGCCTTCACACTCGATTATGGAGACATTGTTTGGAATAACTACGAATTGTGTTTCCCTGTTTGGGATTTACACAAAGGGGAAATATAAACCCTGTTCATCCCTGTTCATCGTAGCGTCCCGCTACGATGCTATATATGCGGCATCTTGCCGAAATAATACAATAATATATCTTTTGTAAAAACAAAGATATCATCAAGTGAATCTTGTTATTATAGTCGAAGCGAGACGCTACGACTAACAATAGGAGAAAACAGCTAATTGCCAAAAAAGTCGGGGTGCGACTTAGAGTCGCACCCCGACTTAATAATTATTAATCGGATGACTGCGGATAAAATTGTAAAAGAGTAATTGAAATAATCAATTGAAGCCTTTTGATGTAATCTATTTATAGCGGAAATATTGATAATATGTCATTGAGCATTCAACTAAAATTGCTATATCTGAACATTTACCAAGCTTTTAAAATCAGATCCACTTGGATTCTGAAAAATCTGTAGCTCGAAATGAGGAATAACCGCTAATATATGATCGAAAATATCAGATATCAAATCTTCATATTTTTCCCATTCCAAAATGGTGCTAAATGCATAAATTTCAATTGGCAAGCCTCTTTCGGTAGGCTGTAATTGACGGACAATTAATGTGTTTTCTTTTGATAGATACTCATTATTGTTCAAATAAGCCTGAAAATAAGCCCTGAAAATACCAAGATTGGTCTGACGTTTCCCATTTATAATTGTATCATGATCAACATTATTCGATTCATTAAATTCTTTCAGCGAAAGCTGAGTTTCTTTAATATAATTGCTTATGAGTGTAATTTTACTAAAACTGTCTAACATTTCGGGGGTGCAAAATTTTACACTGTTCATATTAATTATGATTGAACGTTTAATCCTTCTAACACCCGATTCCTGCATACCTCGCCAGTTTTGGAAAGCATCAGAAATCAACGAATAAGTGGGAACTGTTGTAATTGTTTTATCAAAATTTTCTATTTTTACAGTTGTAAGGTTAATATCCATAACCGTTCCGTCGGCACCAAATTTATTAATAGTAATCCAATCGCCCGGACGAAGCATGTCATTGCTCGAAAGTTGAATACTTGCCACAAAACCCAATAAAGTATCTTTAAAAATCAACATTAATACAGCAGAAATGGCACCTAAACCTGTTAATAAATATATAGGTGATTTATTGATAAGTATAGAAATAATGATAATGCCACTGATCAGATAAATGATAATTTTCATAATCTGAATATAGCCTTTAATAGGTTTAAACTTAGAAATTTCATAGTTTTGATAAATGTCTATCAACGCATTAAAGAAAGCGTCCAACACCATAATTACTATCAACACCATATATATTTCTAAGGCAGCCTGTAAAATCACTATCCATGTACTATAATCCTTTAGCATATTAGGCATTAACTCATGAATTAATATTGCAGGAGCAACATACGCTAAGCGATGAAAAACACCACGTTCCACCATTATATCATCCCAAGTATTTTCGGTACGCTTAGCAATTTCATGTAGAACTTTTACGATTATTTTTTTGGCAATAAATAAAACAATGTAGCTCAAAATAAATAAACCAAGAACAATAATAGCACCCTTAAGAATTATGGCACTATTTTCTTCAAATCCAATATTAACAAGCCAATCGTGAATTGTTACCCCAAGCGTATTTCTTGTTTCTCTGAATGTGTCCATTCTCTGTTGGAAATCTGGCATAATTTTATAGTATAATTTTAAAAATATTAATTCAGTTTATTCTTCATTGGCAAACATTGGATCCCAAGGAGGTAATATTGTTGGTTTTTGCTCTAATATTTTTAAAGTTTCCTGAGAAACATATTTTTTGTTTGCTACCAAACGAAACATATATTCTTCAAACCATTTATCGGTCATAATCAAATGTCCTTCAAAACCATAACTACTACCCCAACTGTTCTCCAACAACCATTTTATAGGTTTTTCGTTTGCTAAATCTACTGCTACTAAAGTCATTCCATGCGAAGAACCACTTTCAAAGGTTTGGATTCTTTGTTTTTTATTCATTCCGAATTTCATACCAAACAAACTTTCAAAATCATAATTGTTGATATCCAGCAAGCCTTTTTCTCCATTTAGTTGTTTGCCTACATCACAAGAAAAATAGAGGGCATTTGTGTCAAGTATTGAAGCTATTGCAATTTTTTTAATATCTTCTATAGGTAAATTAATGTATTTCCAATTATTACCATCATAAGTATGACGGTCGTTTTCTATTTCGTAAAGTTTATAAAATGGACGTGACGGATCGTTCATAAACATTACATAATTATTCAAATCTACACTAACAAAATCTTTATAGAAAGAGAGTGGTGTGTATTTTTTTAGTTCGCTTACTTTTCCATCGGTAGTTTTATAACGCCAGTTAAATTCAGCAGGTGGTTCGCCTAAGCAGTAAACCAAGATTTTGTAAATTTCAGATAGTATTTCTTTTTTCTTATTTTCAAAGTTCTCAGGTTTCATATTTTTACTTGCCATATCTCTTAGTTGCAAACCACTTTCACGAAGTTTATAGCTTAACATAGAAGACATCACGCTTGTATTATCAGCATTTTTTGTTTCAGGCATTATATCCGACGGAACCAAGCCATATTTTTGTGTGATATTAACTACACCAGTCCATTGACCACCATCACCAATTGGGTTTTTGAATAACCATTCCACTTTTTTATCGTCCAGTGGTTTATCTTTTGATTCAATAATTTCCTGTAAAAATAAGTTTGATTTTTCTAATTGATCCCAAAAGAAAGCGTAGTTCTGAGAAAATTGAAATTGTGAAAGATTGTATTTGCTGATAACTTTTGCTCTGATAACATTTAAACCTGTAAATAGCCAGCATCTTCCTGACGATTTTTGGTCGCTAATACCTTTCGAACTAATTCTGTTAGAAAAATACGTATCACTTGTAGCGACATTTTGTCTATTTAATGCAAGTTTTTTAATTTCGTTATTGGATATTGCATTTTCAATAGCTTTGTTATTGGCATCATTTTTATATGAATGTATAATTTCGTTAAGTGTTTCAGGTGTAATGCCTCCTTTATTATTTTGAGCCATTAAGTTGAAATAAGTTGTTGAAATTAAAAGAATAATAATAATTTTTTTCATTGATGAGTATATTTTAATTAAAGAGCAAACCTAAGCATAATTTCTTTAAAAATAAAGCTTAAAATAAAAAAACCCCAACAAATAAATATGTTGGGGTTTAGATTTTATGAAAAACAAAAACTACATTCTTTTTTCTTTAATTCTTGCTTTCTTGCCTCTTAATCCTCTTAAGTAGAAAATGCGTGCTCTTCTTACAACACCATGTTTATTAACTTCAATTGCGTCAATAAATGGTGAAGCTATAGGAAAAATTCTTTCAACGCCAGTATTTCCTGATATTTTTCTAACTGTAAAAGTTTCGGTAGAACCGCTACCACTTCTTTGGAGAACAACTCCTTGAAATTGTTGGATACGTTCTTTGTTACCTTCTTTGATTTTATATGAAACTGTAATAGTGTCGCCTGCTTTAAAGCTAGGAAATTCTTTTCTTTCCACTAGGCTTTCAACATATTGCATTAATTCCGGCTTGCTCATGATTGCTATTTTTTTATTGTTTTTTAGGGAGTGCAAATTTACTGAAATTTTTTAATTAATCTACACCCATTATTAAAAATATTTTTTGTAAAGTCATCATTTTTAAAGTGGTGACTTTTGGGTTAAACAGTAAATTACTTTTTAACTAAATCAACTACTGCTTTAAAAGCGTCTGGATGATTCATTGCTAAGTCTGCTAATACTTTTCTGTTTAAACTGATATTTTTTTTGTGAATAGCACCCATAAATACAGAGTAAGATAAACCATAAGGTCTAACACCTGCATTAATACGGGTAATCCATAAGTTTCTGAAATTACGTTTTTTTACTCTTCTGTCTCTGTATGCGTATTGCAACCCTTTTTCCAAAGAGTTTTTTGCTACTGTCCATACATTCTTTCTACGACCAAATTGACCTTTAGTCAATTTCAGAAGTCTTTTTCTTTTTGCTCTTGAAGCAACTGAATTTACTGATCTTGGCATTTTTTTTGTTTTTTTGTTTAAGCGTTCCTGGTTTTTTTAGGACTCTTTTGTGCTACAAACAAGGTTAATACTAATTGTTTTTAATTACTTTGAAAGCATTTCTTTTACTCTTTTCTCATCTGCTGTATCTACTGTAGTACTGTAAGTTAAATTACGTTTACGTTTAATAGATTTTTTAGTCAAGATGTGACTTTTGTAAGCATGCTTTCTTTTAATTTTTCCAGTTCCTGTAAGAGTGAATCTTTTTTTAGCACTGGATTTGCTTTTCATTTTTGGCATTGCTGTGATATATTAATTAATGTTTATTTTTTTATTTTTTAGGTGCAATAATCATCATCATTCTTTTTCCTTCTAATTTTGGCATCATTTCTGGTTTACCAACTTCAAATAGAGCTTCGGCAAATTTTAATAGAATTGTTTCACCTTGTTCTTTATATATAATAGTACGACCTTTAAAAAACACATCTACCTTTACTTTTGCACCATCAAGTAGAAACTTTTTTGCATGATTTAATTTGAATAGAAAATCATGATCATCGGTTTGTGGTCCAAGTCTTATCTCTTTTACAACAATTTTAGCCGATTTAGCTTTAATTTCTTTTTGTTTTCTTTTTTGTTCATAAAGAAACTTTTTGTAATCAATAACCTTACAAACCGGTGGATTAGCTGTTGGAGATATTTCAACCAAATCAAGTTCAAGGTCATATGCTATTTTTATAGCGTCTTTGAAATTATATATACCAGGTTCAATATTTTCACCAACAACACGAACTACAGGTGATGTAATTTTGTTGTTTATTTTGTGTAGATCCTCGTTTTTTTTCTCTAAAGGCCTTTGTCCTCTATTTCTGCTGTAAAATGGTGTAGCTATAGCTGTGTTCCTCCTTATTTAATTTATACTCTATTTTATATTAACCAATTAAACTAAAAATTTCATCATTGATAATTTTTGCAAAAGATTCTATTGTAAAACTACCTAAATCTCCTTCACTTTGTTTCCTAACTGATATAGTATTTTCATTTTCTTCTTTTTCTCCAACGATAATCATAAACGGAATACGCTGAAGTTCAGCATCTCTGATCTTTTTTCCTGTTTTCTCATTTCTATCGTCAATGCTGCCGCGAAGGTCGTAATTTTTTAGCAAAATTAAAACTTTTTTTGCATATTCTGTGTATTTTTCGCTAATCGGCAGAATAATAAACTGTTCCGGCGTTAACCAAAGCGGAAATTTACCTGCGGTATGTTCAATTAATACAGCAACAAAACGTTCCATTGAACCAAATGGTGCTCTATGAATCATTACCGGACGATGCTTTTGGTTATCATTTCCAACATATTCTAATTCAAATCGTTCAGGTAGGTTATAATCAACTTGTATGGTGCCTAATTGCCATTTCCTTCCAATAGCATCTTTCACCATGAAATCCAACTTAGGACCATAAAAGGCAGCTTCACCATATTCAATCGTTGTGCTTAAGCCTTTTTCTTGAGTAGCTTCAATAATAGCATTTTCAGCTTTTTCCCAATTTTCGTCACTGCCAATGTATTTTTCAGCATTATTTTTATCTCTCAAGGAAATCTGAGCTGTGAAATTTTTAAAATCTAATGTCTTAAAAATATATAAAACTATGTCAATTACATTGATGAATTCTTCTTTTAACTGGTCGGGACGACAAAATATATGCGCATCATCTTGTGTAAATCCTCTTACTCTTGTAAGTCCATGTAATTCTCCACTTTGTTCATAACGATAAACAGTTCCAAATTCAGCAATTCTTACTGGTAAATCTTTGTATGAACGTGGTTTAAAATTATATATTTCACAGTGATGTGGGCAGTTCATCGGTTTTAGGAAAAATTGTTCCCCTTCAACAGGAGTTGAGATGGGTTGAAATGAATCTTTTCCATATTTTTGAAAATGACCAGAAGTTTTGTATAATTCAACATTACCAATATGTGGACAAATAACTTGTTCATAACCTGCATTTTTTTGAATTTTCTTTAAAAAATTCTCAAGTCTTTCACGTAATGCAGCACCTTTAGGTAGCCAGATTGGTAAACCCATTCCAACTTTAGCAGAAAAAGTAAAAAGTTCAAGTTCTTTGCCTAATTTACGGTGGTCGCGTTTTTTAGCTTCTTCTAATAAAACAAGATATTCAGTTAATTCTTTTTGTTTTTGGAATGTAATACCGTAAATACGTGTAAGTTGTTTGCGTTTTTCATCTCCACGCCAGTAGGCTCCAGCTGTATTTAGTAGTTTGATAGCCTTAATAAAGCTGGTGTCAGGGATATGTGGTCCGCGGCATAAATCAATAAATTCTCCTGTTTGATATAAAGAAATAGTTCCATCTTCAAGTCCATCAATCAATTCAAGTTTGTATTCATCACCTTTACTTCTGAAATAATCCAGTGCTTCTGCTTTGGTTATATCTTTACGTGTGAATCCTTGCTTTTGATTTGCGAGTTCCTGCATTTTATCTTCTATTTTTTTGAAATCATCAGAAGAAATGCTGTAATCCATAAAATCTATATCGTAATAAAATCCATTTTCTATATCCGGACCAATACCGAATTTAACACCTGGGTATAATAATTCAATGGCTTCTGCCATTAAATGAGCTGAAGAATGCCACATAGCTGCTTTCCCTTCAGTATCATTCCAAGTAAATAAACGTAAATGAGCGTCATTATTAATAGGACGTGTAGCGTCCCATATTTCTTCGTTCACTTTTGCTGCTAATACATTACGGGCAAGTCCTTCACTGATACTTTTTGCAATTTCAAGTGCAGTTGTTCCTTTAGTATATTGTTTAACAGTATTGTCTGGTAGTGTTATGTAAATCATGATTTTCAAACTAAAATTGAAATACTTTATTTATTATTTTCAAAAAGAGTGCAAAATTAATCATTTATCTCATTTCTACAACGATAAATCAAAACTATTTTTTATTTATTATAATAATGTAATTTTGTATTTATAAAATATTCAAAAAAATGCTTGAAATATTTGCAATAAAATTAGTTGACAAGAAAAATTTTGAAAGAAATAAAATAAAGTTAATCAGCAAGTTACAACAAGAAAATGCTGCTAAATACAATAATTATAAGCACACAGATAGTTTGCAAAGAACCTTACTGGGTGAACTTTTAATGCGACAGATTTTATCTATAAAGTTAAATATAAGTAGTAAAGATATTATTTTTCAAAAAGGAGATAATGGAAAGCCCTACATAAGAACAAAGAAAATGTTTTTTAATATTTCACATTCTGGAAAATGGGTTGTTGGTGCCTTTTCTAACAAAGAAGTTGGAATTGATATAGAATTAATTAGAGAACCCAATTATGAAGTTGCAAAACGATTTTATTCATGTGAGGAGTTAACGAAACTTAACAATATTGAAAATAAGGAATTAAAAAAAGATTACTTTTTTGACTTGTGGACATTAAAAGAAAGTTATTTAAAAGCTATTGGAACGGGTCTAACTAAGCCGCTAAGCAGTTTTACAGTAAATGTATTAAATGAAGATATTACTTTAGTTGATAAAATGCCTATTGATAATATTTATTTTAAACAATACCAATTTGATAAGGAATACAAATTAGCTGTTTGTAGTTTTGATGATTCATTTTGCAAAGAGATTAAGACTCTTGAAATTGAGGATTTGTAATCAACTTTTACCCATTTAGTATTTTTTCCCTTGCCAGGTTTCTCTTTCTTCTAATCTTTTCTCAATTTTTTGAAGAATTTGGTCGTTACGTATTAAGCCCCAACCAGGATTAACAAGAAAACGTGGAGGAACTTCTCCTGCAAACCTTTCAACTACAAATAAAGGATTTAATCGTTCCAAAAAATCAACCATAAATTCAATATATTCATCTAGTTCAAAGAAAATAAAATCTTTAGGCGATTTAAAATATTGCTGTTCCATCGTTGTATTTTTAATAATCTGTAGCTGATGAAACTTTATATTATTTAAAGGAAGTTTTGATAATATTTCGGCTTCAGCAAGCATTTCTTGTTTGGTTTCGCTTGGTAAACCAAAAATAATATGTCCTCCTGTTTTAATTTCCTTTGCTGCAGTTAGCTCAAGTATTTTTCTTAGTGTTTCAAAATTATGTCCACGATTAATAGTTTGTAGTGTTTTATCGTAACAACTTTCGATACCATATTCAATTATTAAATATTTCTCTTTTGAGAGTTGAGCAAAATAGTCTAATTTTTCTTCATCAATGCAATCGGGACGGGTACCTATTACTAAACCTGCAATAGAAGGATGATGCAAAGCTTGATTATATATTTTCTTAAGGTCAGAAAGCGGTGCGTAGGTATTTGAAAATGCTTGAAAATAAGCAAGGTATTTTTCTGCACGACGATACCTTTTGGTATGAAATTCAATGCCTTCTTCTATTTGTTGGTTTACTGATTTTTCCGGAAGACAATAAGATGGATTAAAAGCATCATTGTTGCAATATGTACAACCACCAATACTTATTCTGCCATCTCTGTTAGGACAGGTAAAACCTGCATCTATAGAGAGTTTTTGTATTCTTTCACCAAAATGTTGACAAAAATAGTTAGCATATGCATTAAATCTACGTTGATGATTCCATGGAAACTTATTTAAAACCATTCTCTTTTCTTTAAGTAAATGATCATCCCTATTGTTAGTCCTACCATGAAAAGCCATATATAAAGGTAGCCATATTCCCATTGCAATTCTGGAAAGTACTTAAAATTCATTCCATATAAACCTACAATAAAAGTAAGTGGAATAAAAATGGTTGAAACTACGGTCAATCGTTTCATTACATCATTCATTTGGATGTCATTGTTTGCCAGATACAATTCTGAAAGATTAGAAATCATTTCACGAAAAGTATCTAAATTTTGTGTTACCTGCGTTAAATGGTCAATTACATCTTGAAAATAAATATAAGTTTTTTCATTAATCAAATGAGATTCGGAATGATGTAGTTTTTTAGTTTCTTCTAAAATTGGAATTACTGATTTTTTAAGTGATAAATGTTGTTTTCGCTTGCTTAAGATTTTATTAAGTACTAGTTTGGAGCGATTATTAAGCAATTCTTCTTCAATTGCTTCCATGTCATCGTCCATGTTGTCGATTATTTTCAAGTAATTATCAGTAATAATGTCAGTTAGTGCATACAGAAGATAATCATTCTGCATAGATCGCAATTTCCCTTTATGCGTTTTAATGCGATCAACTATAGGAATAAACAAATCACTTTTTTGTTCTTCGAAACTTATTAAATAATGATTTCCTAAAATAAAACTTAACTGCTTTTTTGCTATATATACATCTTCATCCTTTATAGATAGGTCTTTTAGTGTAAAAAAAAGCTGCTCGCCATAATCTTCAAATTTAGGTAAATGATGTGTATTCAAAATATCTTCGAGCATTAAAGGATGAATATTAAAATGCTTTCCTATTTGTTCAAAAATATTTACATCGTGCAAACCAGTTATTTTAATCCAATTAACTTTTTGAGGTTGTAATAATTTGAATATCTCCCGAATATCATTATTTTCAGTTATGCTAAAATCATTTTCATCAAAACATATATATTCAATACTAACCTTAGATTCATAAACTTCACCTGTATGTATCAAAGAACCAGGCGGCAAGCCTTGTTTATGACTGTAATTTTTTGATTGATTCATTGTTTTTGTATTTATAAACCTAATTCATCACTGATTGAATTCATGGCTGTAATCGCTATTTCTGCAAATTCTGTAATAGGAATACCTATCAACTCACACTCCATAATATTTTCACGTTTCACTGATGCAGCAAAGTTCTTCTCTTTCATACGTTTTACTACAGATTTCGTTTTAACTGATGCAAGTTTTTTTTCAGGATACACCAATGTAGTAGCAGTAATTAATCCTGTAATAGTTTCTCCGGCAGCTAAAGCATGATGAAAAATAGTATATCGTTCAGCTTTTGCAGAACATTCGTTGTGCATACTGATAGCGTCTATCACATCTATATCAACACCCAGTTGTGTGAGTATTTCAACTGTCTTTTGCCCGTGTATTAAAGCATTAGCACTGGTAATTTCTACATCTAAATCATGGAGCAATCCTGCTAAAGCCCATTTATCTGTATCTTGGTTTAATTTAACAGCTAAAGCCCGCATAACAGCTTCTGAAGCGAGACTATGCTTTATCATATTGTCTTGTTTGACAAATTGTCGAAGTATTTCTAAAGCTTGGGTTCTTGTCATGTTTTTTGGATATGAAGATGCAAAGTTAAAAAACTTAAGATGTAATTATAAAATCCTATTAATTTTTATTGTTAGGGATAGTAGTAACAAAGTAAAAAAATCATTTTTTTTACTTTGTTCATTTTTTCGCTGAATAAATATGTTTGTTTTTAAAATAATTATAATTTCGCAGTATAATTTCTTAATTACATAATCACATGAAAAACATATTGATTTTGGGGGCTGGTTTATCCTCATCTAGCTTAATAAAATACCTATTAGACCACTCTGAAGCAAATAATTGGAAAATTAAATTAGGCGATGTTTCTTTGGCTATAGCTGAGGAAAAAATCAGCAATCATCCTAATGGAAAAGCTATTGAATTTGACATTTTTAATGAACTTCAAAAAGAAGAAGAAATAAAAAATGCTGATGCAGTTATCTCAATGCTTCCCGCTCGTTTTCACCCATTGGTAGCTGAGTGTTGCCTTAAGCATAAAAAACATATGCTCACAGCTTCTTATGTTTCTCCTGAAATGAAAGCTATGAATGAAGAAGCAAAAAAACTTGGCATTGCCATGTTGAATGAATTGGGCGTTGACCCCGGTATTGATCATATGTCAGCAATGAAAGTGGTTGACAAGATTAAAGCTGAAGGTGGCAAAATGCTGTCTTTTAAATCATCAACAGGTGGTTTAATAGCTCCTGAATATGATAATAACCCATGGAATTATAAATTTACCTGGAATCCCCGCAATGTTGTAGTTGCCGGACAAGGCGTTTCACAATATATAGTAAACGGGAATTACAAATACCTTCCTTATCATCAGTTATTCAGCAGAGTAGAAACTACAAGTGTACCTGGTTTAGGCGAATTTGAAGTTTATCCTAATCGAGATTCATTAAAATATCGTGAAACATACAATTTAGATGATATTCCTACAATGTTTAGAGGAACTATGCGTCGTCCGGGCTATTGTAAAGCTTGGGATATATTTGTTCAATTAGGAATGACTGATGATACCTACATTGTTGAAAATTCAGAAAATCTGACCTATCGTCAGTTTATTAATCTTTTCCTTAATTACGACAAAAAACTAAGTGTTGAAGAAAAAATAGCAACTAAATTTAATATCAGTATGGATTCTGATATTATGCATCGTTTACATTGGTTGGGATTATTCGGAAACACAAAAGTAGAAATGAAAGATGCAACTCCTGCTCAGGTATTACAAAAAATTTTGGTTGATAAATGGGTTTTAGGCGAAAACGATAAAGATTTAATCGTTATGCAACATCAGTTTGAATACGAGAAATCTGATAAAAAATATAGAATTACATCCTCATTAGTGGTAATTGGTAAAGATACCGTTCATACAGCAATGGCTATTACCGTGGGCATTCCTTTGGCAATAGCAACTAAATTACTTTTAACAGGTAAAATTAATGTTACTGGTGTTCACACACCGGTAAAAGCAGAGTTATATGAACCAATTCTTGCTGAGTTGGAATCTTATGGAATTAAGTTTACAGAAGAAAAAAATGAATTATAAATTCATATTTTTATGCTAACAAAAGGAGCATCTTTACTCAAGTTAATTACAGATACTTCCTTCAGTAGCATAAAATAAGGATAATGTTCAATAAATTATATTTTTAAATTTTGAGTTATTAAAACGAATCTCATTAAAATAAAGAATTATTATAACAAATAAATTGATAAATAAAAATGGGAAAATACGGAAAATGGATAGGTGGAACGTTGGGTTGGGCTTTTGGTGGTCCTATAGGAGGAATATTAGGTTTTGCGTTCGGCTCAATGCTTGATGGTGTTACAGTAACAAATATTAATCAAACAACTCAATCTGGTGATTTCATTGCCAGTTTACTTATTTTAACGGCTAGTGTTATGAAAGCCGATAAAAAAGTACTAAAATCAGAACTTGATTACGTTAAGGAATTCTTTTTAAAACAGTTTGGTACAGAAGTTACTGAACAAAAAATGTTAATGCTTCGTGAAATCTTAAAACAAGACATTCCTATTGGAGATGTATGTTTGCAAATTAAGCAAAATATGGATTATTCTGCTCGCTTGCAATTGATTCACTTTCTTTTTGGTGTTGCAGCTGCCGATGGATATGTTCATTCGGATGAAATTATTGTAGTTGAGGAAATAGCTCATTATTTGAATATACAATTTAATGATATTGCTTCCATTAAAGCAATGTTCGTTAAAGATACTGAAAGTGCTTTTAAAATATTGGAGATTACTACTGATGCTACCGATGATGAAGTAAAAAAGGCATACCGTAAAATGGCACTAAAGTATCATCCTGATAAAGTAAGCCAATTGGGTCCTGACGTTGAAAATGCTGCTAAAGAAAAATTTCAACAATTAAATGCTGCTTATGAACAAATAAAAAAACAAAGAGGACTATAGAAGTTCTTATAATTGTTAGATTGTAAGATTTAGAAATAATAGAACGATTCAAAAATATAACAATTGAATCATTAATCATTAAATCCTTTTATTATGAAAGCAAAAATTTTATTCAGCACAAGCTTTTGGGGTATTATTTTAATTCTTTTGGGTACCTTATTTTTGGTGCAAGAATTTTTTAATATTAATATTCCTTTTTTCACAATACTTATTTCCTGTGTACTTATTTATTTCGGAATTAAGTTGATAAATGGAAATTTTCATGCAAAAAAAATGGAAAATCTGAATATATTCGGGAGTCATATTTTGTCCTATGGTGAAGAATTAAATGATTATTCCAATATCTTTGGTGAATCAAAATTAGATATAAGTACAATTAACATAAACGAAGATAAAACAATTGAAATCAATTGCATATTCGGAGATTTTAAAGTTAAATTATCAGAAAACCTTAATTATAAGATTGTTTCTAATACCATATTTGGTAAAACGCAAATGATTGACAGAAGTACAGATGGTTTCGGTTCTCAGATTTTTATGTCTTCCGATTTCAACAGCAATCTTCCTTGTCTCACAATTAAAAGTAGCGTTATTTTTGGGCAAATTGAATACTTTGAAGCATAGTTAAGATATTCTTTTATCACACATTCAGTTCAATAACGAAAAATCTCAATAACCTTTTTGTATCTCAATTCAATTTTGACAAGTGATAGAATTACTTCTTACCAAGTATTTTTGGCATAAACCGAAATAAGAATTTACAGATATTACAACAATGAAAAAAATCAGATATGACTTTTTAAAGCAATTAAACATTATTAGAAATACAGATTTGTATTTGAAGCAATGCAATAAAATTATTAATTGTTATAATACAAAAAACATTTGATGGCAATATGATTATTGCTGCGTTTAGGTAATGCCTTTATTTAAAAAATATGTGTGGAAAGATACTTTAAAATGATAAATAAAAACTTAATAGTATTCCAAATATAATAATTTTATAATTATTATATTATCGGAAATAAAGAAAATAGATTATTTTTTAAACATTTCATCAGAAACAGTAAGTTTCTTTCTTCCTTTAGCTCTTCTAGCTGATAATACTCTACGGCCATTGGCAGTTGCCATTCTTTCTCTAAATCCGTGTTTGTTTTTTCTTTTTCTTACTGATGGTTGAAATGTTCTTTTCATTGCTCTAAATTTTAAAGGACTGCAAAAGTAGTATTTTTTTTGTAATCAGCAAAATATTTTTTAATTATTTTTATAAAAAAAAAGGCAGCTTTAAGGCTGCCTTTGTAATAATATATGATATAAACTATTATTTAGTAACAACCATTTTCTTTACAAGGCGTTTGCCTTTAAATTCAATAGTATAATAGTAAATACCTGCTGATAAATCATTAACATTTAAATCAATATAATGCTTACCTGCATCCATTTTTTCGTTAAATGTATATACTTTTTGACCATACAAGTTCATAATATTAAATTTAACATCACCTGCTTTAGGCAAACAATATTCAACATTCGTTAAACCGGTAGTTGGATTAGGCATATTTTGTCCTAACCAAAAATTTTCTCCATCAATATCATCAATTCCAAGTCCTTGTATACTAAAATCAGGAGAAGGACTACCCCAACAAGTGGCAGATTCACCATAAACAGTCAACACACCATTAGTAGCTCCTGATCCAAAATCAATGGTTATTGAAGGCGTACCTTGACCGTGAATTGTTACACCAGCAGAAGGAGTGTAAACCCAATTATAAGAAGTAGCATTTGTTAATGCAGTAATAGAATATGTAACACCTGTGGATCCCGGACTTACATTATTAGGTCCCATAATAATACCTGCAGTATAAACAGGACAAATATTAACCGTCATAAAAGTACTATCATTAGGAGTAAATACATCAGTTGGAAGATTAGTTTTAGCATAAAAATTAAATCCATTACCATTAGGGATAACCAATGGTATTGTAAAAATAAATGGTTGAGTAGCACCGGCAGGTATACTAACAAAGCAAGTGTCTCTAACTACAGGCTGATTACCACGTTGATAATATAATGGTATATTAGTTTGCGTTACAGAACCAAAGTTTTTAATTGTAACTTTTATAGAAACTGAAGAACCAGTACTTACAAAAACATCAGGTTGTTCTATAGAAATTACACCAACATCATTTGAAGCAGCCACTACAATAATAGTATTGCATTTTGGATCATTTTGAGTATAAATATCATTCAATATTCCAGTAAAAGCACATATATCATAATTCTGACTACCAACAGTAAACGGTTGAGCAAAAGTATATGGCATTGTTAGTCCTGGCTGTAATGTTGAATGTATAACCTCAGTTGCAATTGAAACACCATTAACCTGATATGTTACTGGGAAATCAACTAAAGGATCAGTACCATAATTTTTAACAATTATACTTACCGTTTGAATATCTCCAATTTGAGAAGTAGTAGAAGGCGAAGTAATAGTTATCACACCACCATCCTGAGGAATAGGAGGCAATGTCAATTCAAAATCATCAATTGCCCATCCTTTCTTTAGAGTAGAGGTTGCGCTGGATGTAAATACAAATCTAAATTGAACTATGGTTGAGCCAAGAGATGTCAGAGATGTCATTAAATTTTTAATATAGTATTTAGAAAGCTTCCAAGTAGTATCGATACCAGACCATGTTTTAGTAGAAGTATTAAACCAATTGATTGCATTTGGATCATTTTGAATACCCAAAGGCAACCAAGCACCAGTTGAACCTCTGTATTGTAATTGTCCATTTACACCAGTACCAAATTGACGCCATTGCCAGAATTTCAAGGAATCAGGTACAAGCAAAGAAATATCAAACACTGGTGAATATAAAATACTTGTATCTTTTATTGGATAATTACCACTCAAATTTGTCACCCAGGCTTTTGTTGGAGAATGAACCGCATTGAGAGATGGAAATGCAGATGAAGGTACTCCCTGTTGCCAAAGATTTAATATAGGACGAGCATTTGCAGTATCAGGTGTATACCAATAGTTATTTACATCAAAGTTATCTAAATAAGGTGGAACTGTAAAATACTCCTTAAACACTTTCACTTTTGCAGTATCATTTTGAGTATTAACATCACCGGCAATATTACTAGTGTAAGAAACAATATTATTCATACCAGGATTAAGTAAAATAGGAATTGAATAAATAGTATCTTTTTGAAGCGAAGGCAAGCCACTAGGTTTTGACCAAGGTGTAGGACTATTTGATCCAACAACTCCGTTTACAGTATAATTAATATTAGCAGTTGTCAAATTATTTGAGCCATAATTAATAAGATGGAACTGAGAAGGTACAGGATTAGGAGATGAATATGGGTAAAATCCATTTAACACAAGTTTATAAATACCTCCATCATGAGGAATTGGAGGAAGAATATTAATTGTGTAATCCTCTGTTTCACCAAAACTATAAGTACCACAAGGCAATGTTGAAGCTGCTGAACCATTTTCTCTCAAAACAACACGCATTCTTGTTAAACCGGCAGAAGCAGTATAAGGAACAGAAACAACACCTGTAATGGTTGATAAATTAGTTCCATTAATATCTCCGCCAAAAGCTAATTCAGTAGCCGGTTCAAATCCACCATTTCTATTGTAGTCAATGAAAACATTGCAATAACCACTCCAGGAACTGGCTTTATAAATAGCACTTACTGAAATAGGAAAATTCAAACTTGGTTGTATTTGCCCAGGGGTAAGTGAAGTAAAATCACTATACATATGATTTGCAGTAGGATTATTCAATACAGGCAATGGATTTCCATTATTAATACCAGCAAATGTAACATTACCTATATCATCATCACTTGTATCTGTTGCAGTTGATATGCAATAAGTTGGGAATAGATTAATAAAAGTTCTTTTAACAGTATCATTCTGATGTGTAGGATCTGAAGCTAAATCAACCCATACCATTATATTAAATGTTTGAGGCAAATTATTTGAACTTAAATCAACAGTATTAACAAATGTGTATTTAATTGAACTATCTGTTGCTAAAGGAGTTGCTAAGTTCACAGTTTCTGTAACAGTAGAATTATTATCCAATTTATAACGCATATAAAAATTGCTAAAAGAGGTAGAACCATAGTTTTTAACTATTACTTTTACTGTATCATACGAAGTTAAATTTGCAGCAGTAACAGGAGTAATCAATGAAACAGCGCTTGCGTCTTTTTGTGGTTGAGCACCAACATTAACTACAACTGGTATTCTCGGACTTGAACAACCTGTACCAAATTTCCAATTATACAAACCTACAAAACAATTCTGATTATAACCATTGCCGGTAATTTTAGCATAAGAAGATGTATAAGGATATACAGACCCTGATGTATCCCAAGTTATACCGGAAGCAGGAAGTGTGCTTGCATATAAGTTATAACTACCAGATACAGGAAGTTCATAATTTATAGGTATAGTTTGAGGTATATTTCCACCAGATACAGTAGTTGTATAATTTATTGTTGCTAATAAAGTTCCCGTAGTTGTAGATCCTTGTCTAACTTGAATCACACCGGTCTGACCAGATGTAATCGGATAAATATCAACTGATTTAATAGAAGTAGGATTAAATGTTGTGAAATTAACATTCCAAGGAACTGTTTGAGTACCAACAACCCCTCCTTGAGCAGTTGGAGATACAGGACCTACAGTAGCAGTAGTAGCAAAATTTGTAGTTGCTTCAACATAATAAGTAGTAGGTGTAAATAATATAGGCGTTACAAAAGGACTTCCTGTATATAATGCATTACCAGCAGTAGGAACATTAAACCATTTGATAGAATCATTAGTAGTACATGTAGCGGACAAAGTAGTTGTTGTGGCATAAGGAATAGGAAGAACAGCAGAAGCTAAAGGTGTTGCCGGTGTATGCAAAGAAACAACAGTTGTTAAATTTGTGTCATTAGCATGGTAATTATCGTTGGTTAAAGTAGCCCAAGCTTTTATTTTATAAGTAACATCAGAAGTTGTTACTCCTAAATTTACAAGTGTATTAAATTTATGAAGATAATTGGCTCCAACAGCAATAGGAACTGCAACAATATCTGTAGTAATAGTAGGACTCCCTATTTTTTGATAACTTACTAATAAATTACCATTAATAGGCATAATACCTTGATTAGCAATTAATACTTTCACCGTGTCATTCGCCAAACCACATCCTTCAGTAAAGGGAGAAATACTAGCCTGAGCATCATATAGAGGTGTACCCCAAAAACTTTTACAAATTTGATTGTTAAATGGATTGGCATCGCTTGTTAATGTAGTATAAGCACAAATAGTATCATTGCCTGCAGGAACTGTCATATTAGTAGGGAAAGTTATTGAAACAGTATCCAGTGATAAAAGATTTCCATTGTAAGTATAATTAACAGGAGCTCCATTATTCAGTTTATAGCTAACTGTCATTGTTGTAATAGGATTAATACCACAGTTTTTAACTGTAACAATAACAGGGAATGTAGCAGCTTCGGTTTCAACTGCATTAGGACGTCTGATTATAGTAACTCCAGCATCATTAGGGAACAAAGGAAATTCGTCAGCTCCAATAGTAGGTTTTAAAACATCCCTTACTGTTCCATCAAAATCATCAGTTATACCAGCAATTGGAGTTCCTAACAAACTCAAATCTATTGAAAATAAGTGTAAATCTGTTACAGAATTATAAGAAGGATTCAGTGATACTGAATTGGTATCTTTATTACTTGCTGTTTGTAAATTAGCTAAGGTATTTCTATTAATACCCCAATAAGCCAATATGTTACCAGTAGTATAAATATTATTATAATTAGATCTGTTTACAGCTCCTGTAGTTAGAACATAATAAGCAAAACCACCACCAGTATTAACAAAACTATTATTAAGCAATCTTAAATTAGTACCATTATTACCTATATTTAAGGCTCTTCCGCCAGCCAGTGATGGAACATTTACTCTAACAGAATTATAATAAAAATCAAGATAGTTTGAATTAGCTGGATTCAAGCCATAATTATTTGTTGTAGTTGATCCACCAGAAAGAGCAATCATATTGTTAGCAATTAAACCACGAGCAGCAATAGTAGCAATACAATTATTAATATAAATACCCCATTGCGAACCTGAAGTAGAAAGAACAATATTATTCTTTAATATCTGAATTGCATTATTATTATACATTGCATAGATACCATAAACACTTGCAGTTGCTAAATTTGAACTTATTTGATTTCCAATAATCTTAATAGAATCCTGATAGTAAGAATAAATACCATAAGAATAGAAATTCAATATTTTATTCCCTGTAATTTCAATTTTCTTTTTCAAACTTGAAGAACTGGCACCATAGCTAAAAATACCACAATAACCATTCAAAATTCTATTATTCTGATATTTATTATAAGCAGAAATAGCTGTTGAATCATAAATTCCATAAAAATCAGAACTCGAGTTAAGAGGCATTTCAATAATATTATTTGATAGTGTATTATAAGTTGCACTATTAATAAGTTCTACAGCTTTTCCATAAGTAGTTCCTGCTGCTTTAATTGTCATTGCCTTAAAAGTAATATAGTCAGCGCTATCTAACCTTAATGTATAGTTATCGGTAGCTGAAGTGGCAGCGTATTTCAATATTACTTTGGTACTATCATTGCTGGCAGAACGGAAAGTAATTGTATTTGAGGCCGAAGCTCCTTGTATTTCAGATATTCTTATTTGTTCATTATAGGTACCTGTGTCAACTAAGAAAGTAACATTTCCACAAACACCAACCATTTTTAATGTATTTACAGCAGAATTAAAAGTTGGGAAATTATGAAAATTACCACCAGTAGTATCACCAATGGTGTAACTACCATTCAAACAAGCTGTAAAACATACATTTTGCAATGTATCATTTGAAGGAATGCTATCTATTAATGCACCGTTAGGATTTTTAGTCCATGCTTTAATACAATATAAGCCACCAGCAAAGGTTTCGTTAGCAATTGTAATAGTAGTATCAGCACCTGATAAAACATTTCCTGTAAATAAATAATCAGGTTTTATAACATTATTCAATTTCCAGGAAACTTTAGCTGATGTTAAATGAGCTAGTCCATAGTTTTTGATTTTTACTCTAATCGGAATTGGAACAGTAGATGTTGTGGTGCCATTAGGATTTACTAAAGCCGTAACACCGGCATCATTTTGAGGTGTAGGTAATATCTTAACAATAGCAGGAACTCTTGGAGAGGTAGTACAACCGGTAACGTTTCCACTTAACCTAATATTTGGTCTAGAAGTATTAAGAGTAAGTGCTGATGTTGAAGGTGTAATATCAGCATATTGATACTGATGACTACCTGTTGCAGCAACAGTATAGTAAAAAGATGGATAGGTAGATATTCCAGATCCTCCATAATTTGCTTCACATAGCACCATTAAATTTCCGCTCAAATAGTTGAAAGAAGAAGCTAATGGTATTGGATACCAACCTGCTGCATTAAACGATTTAGTTCCATCATAAACTAAAGTAGCACCGCTTATCAAATTAGCCCAAGTATCAGAAGTCATACTTGTAGAAGAAGTTTCTTTTAGATAAATTTTAATTGGGATTGCAGTCGAAACAGCAGTCGAAACATTCCATTCTATTTGATTCATAAGCCCATATCCTCCTATTTCATTTGCCTGATATAACGATGCACTTCGGGTATAACCCCAATTGCAATAAAAAGGATATGTTTGAGTAGACGTACCTGTTCCAACCTGTGCATTAAAAGAGCTTGAATTACTTGCCGAAACATAAAATGTATCAGTTACAAATAAGTTAGGTGTAGTATAAGAATTTCCTTGTGCAATGCTGCTTCCTCCTGTTAGCTGGTGAAACCAGGATATATTACCATTTGAAGTTGCAGTAAGAGTAGTGCTGTTTCCAACAAATACAGATACGTTATTTGTAACAGGCATATTAGGCGAAAGGCGAGATATTATAGAATCCTTTACAAGAATATCATTGTTATTTTGTGTATCATTTAATTTAGTAACAACAGCAGTAACTTTAATATATCTATCTGCAGTTGGTGCAGAAAAATCAGCCAGCGTTGAAAATGTAAATTGTGCCGTATCATGAGGCAGAATATTAATATTTAATGGTTCAGGTGTAATAAAAACGTCATCGTCAAGTTTGTATTTAACAGTGGTATTTGAGCTTTTAAGCGTATCACTACCATGGTTAAATATTTTCACAGAAATAGCTACTTGATTTAAAGAACATCCTGAAGGAGTAATAATTTGAGAAATTCCAGCATCACTAGAAGGAACAATTACAGTAACAACCACTGGAGCTCTTGGACTAGAACAATTGGTTGCATTTGCAGCAACGTAGTAAGTAGTTGTAGCATATAAAATTGGGGTTGTAAAAGATGAACCTGAAAACAAAACAGTTGGAGATGTTGGAGAGCTATACCATACAACAGAGTTAGCAGAAACTGCATTTAAAGTAATACTTGTTGCATAAGAGGTAGTAGCAATAGCAACAGTAGGTGCAGGTGGAGTGTACATTGAAACCACAGGAAACACTGCACTTGAATCATTTACTTGTATTAAGTCGCCATATAAATCAGTCCATGCTCTAAAATTAAATGTAACATCACTTGAAGAAGCTATCAGATTTGCTTTTGTAGCAAATATAAAATGAACAGTATCACCTGGATTAATGGTGCGATTTACAGTTTCTGAAATAGGACTTAAATTATCAATTTTATAGCGAGCAATAACAGTATTAGGTAAAATAGTAGTTATGCCTACATTTTTGATTACAATTTTAACATCTTCAGCTGAAGTCATCCCGCAACCTCCAGTTGGTTTCAAAAATGAAACAAATGCAATATCTTTTGTTGCAGGTAAAAACTCATCAGCACCAATACACGGAGGATTTGGACGAGTGACACCATCAATATCATTTGTAACATCAGTTAGTTGAGTACCTACAGCTCTTAATAAACCATTAGAAGTGTGTAAATTCATTAAACTAACGAAAAAAGGATTCACAGAGATTGAATTAATATCTTTTAAACTGGCAGCTGTTAATGTCGCTAAATTTGCATAAGCAGTGGCATTCCAATAAGCAAAAGTAGTTCCTGTTGAAAAATAATTATTATAATTACTGGAAGCAACAGAATTAGAGCCTTCAACATAAATAGGATATTTATTACTTAACAAGTTATTATTTTTCAAATCCATACCAGAACTTGTACCAACAACGTTAATTGCTCTGGTATCTGTTGCACTAGCACCATTGGTAACCACGGAGTTATAATAGACTCTATACTTGGTTGTAACATTCAATCGAATTCCATAAGCAAAAGTAGTTCCATTTAATACGCTAACAAAATTATTGGCAATTAATCCCTTAGTAGCATCTGTTGAAGTACAGCTGTCAGTTAAAATACCGTACATATTGGTTCCACCTGTAAGACTTACTGTATTTTTGGTAATAATATTTGAATTATTGCCATACTTCAGATAAATACCATATTTACTTGATGTATTTGCAACTTGAGAATACACAGTATTTGAGTCAATTAAAGTAGAGTCAACATATTGAGTAAAAATACCATAAACTTTAGGATCATAAATATTATTATTTTTAATAATCGTATTTTTTAATTTTGAAGCTGAAGTACCTTTAATTAATATTGCATAAGAACCATTTTTAATATAATTACCTTGAATTAAGTTGTTACCGTTTGCCAATGTTGAAGCTTCAATATTTATCAGAGATTGATTAGCAACACTTCCTTGATAACCAACCACTAAACAACCAAGCATTTTATTATTGGTAGCACCATTAGTAAAAATAACTGCTACAGAATTAACAGAGTCGGCAGGTGCAAATTTAATATTCTTAAAAGTAATATAATCAGCACTATCAAATTTTACAATCCAGTTAGCTGCGGAGGTAGATAAATGGTTCAAAATTACAGAAGTACTATCATAATTGAGAGCAGGTCTAAAAGTAATAGTATTAATAGCTGAAGCTCCTGGAATCTCATGAAATGTAATCTGATCGGAATAAATTCCGGGTGAAATATAAAAAACAACTGGACCACCAACACCGCATTGTGATAAACCTACAGAAACATCTTTAAATGTTGGAAAATCAGCAGTAGCTCCACCTACAGTGTAAAATCCACTTAAAGCACCCGGGCAGGCATAAAATCTTATAGAACTCGTATCATTTGAGATATCTTGGTCAAGGCTATCATTAGGCAATATTGTCCAAGCAGATATTGTATGTATTCCTGCAGATAAATTCAAGTTAGCAGCTGTAAAAATTTTAGTAGAATCTTTAGCTAAACTACCTTGTCCATTCCATGTAATAGTTACTGGAATATCACCATCAACAGAATAGAGAACTGTAGCTTTTGACAATGCTGTAGTTCCAAAATTCTTAATCTTAAGATTTAAATTAAATGAAGTTCCTGCATTTACACTTCCTGTTGGATTAGTAATTTCAGAAATTCCAGCATCTTGAGTAGGTGGTGGTGGCATATAAAAGTTAATAGTAATATTGGGAAGAGAAGTATTTAAAGTTCCTGTTGCAGAAGCACTTGAAGCAAAAAATTGATGTACGCCTGATACTCCGGTTGTAGAATTGAAAGACGGAGTAGCAGAAGCAGCTGTAACATTATTAGCCTCACATAAAACCATTAAATTACCGGAATTATAGTTAAAAGGAGTTGTCAACGCAATTGCGGCCCATCCAGTGGCACCAAATGTTTGAGTTCCATCGTATACTAAGAGAGCACCATTTTTTAAATTAGCCCAAGTATCTGCAGTCATAGTAGTTGTGGCTGTAGGTATTTGCTTAATGTATATTTTTACAGGGATATTTATAGATGGTTGTGCAGTAGATACTTTCCATTGCAACTGGGTTATTAATCCAAATCTATTAATACTACTTGCTAAATAGATAGAAGCACTTTTAGTATAATCTGCATTTGATTTGAAAGGATAATTTTGAGCACCTGTACCCGTTCCAACAATTACGTCACTTCCAATCATATATTTTGTATAAAAAGTATAGTAACTGGTAGAACTAGGCATGTAAGCTAAATTGTGTGAAACAGATGCGTCTCTTGCTACTACATTATAAGAAACAGATTTTCCATATCCAACATAAGGAATATCAACTGAATATAAACTATCTACAACTGTTGATTTAGTCATAGCTAGTTGAATAAATGATCCGCTTCCAACTTTATAATTGACAAATACTGAGTCAACACCAGAAACATCTTTTACATAAGCAGACACGTTAAAAGAACCGCCATAATAAACTGTATCGATAGGATAATTTATCATAGTAACAATAGGAGGATTGAGTTCAGAAAGACCTGCTGTTACTTTTATATCATCTAATAACCAGCCATATCTACCCAAACCATGAGCAATATCAATACCACCACTAGAAGTATATCTAAATCTGATTTTAACACTGGCTTTATTAGCAGCAATCGATGAAATATCAAATTTTTCATTTTTCCACCAAGAATTGGTAGGAATTGTATTGGTACCAGATGACCAATCGGTATATGAATTATCCCAAAATTTAGGGGTTCCTGCTTGTAAAGTCATACTACCCACTCCTTGGTAATTTGCAGCACCCAAAGGAGTCCAGGTTATCCCACCATCAACAGAAACATCAACAGTTCCTCCATCTGAAAGATACAATTTACAGATTTGAGCAAACTCAAGAAGAACATAATTATTTCCTGTCGTTGCAAACGAGGGTGAAGTTAAGTAAATTGTCCTTAACGCAGTTTGCAGGACATTTGAATCTGCTTTAGATCCGGAATTATGAAGGTTTGTTGTAGTTGCCCATGCTTTAAAATTGGTTATAGGAATACCTAAAGAATCAGCCGTAGTTGTAAGGTTAATAGATGGAGATTCAAAATTTTCCTGAAAAACAATCGTTTGAGCAGAAACGAAGAATGTCATAATTAATGCAACTACAAAAAATAAGACTTTTTTCATAACGAGTTAAAAATTAATGATGAATAATAATATATAAAGATTCTATATTTAGTAATAAATTTGCTTAGAATATTTCAACTTACAAAGATAATTAAAATAATAACCTCATAGTATTTAAATGAAAAAAAACGAGAAAATTAACGTATTTTTTACAAAACCCAATATCCCCTATTAATTAACAATGGTGATAATACCCTTTTTCTGTATAACATCATGATTGGGTTTGCTATATCTTATCAAATAAACATATACACCCGAAGCAACAATTTCACCTTTGAATGTCCCATTCCACCCTACATCTGGATTGTTATTTTCAAATATTAATTGCCCGAATCTATTATAAATTTGCATAAAATAATTCTCACTATTTACAAAAGACATAACTGGTTTAAACTCCTTGTTTACGCCATCCGGAGCAAATGCATTTGGAATATACATTTCAGGCATTTGAATAATTTCTATTTCATTTGAATTGCTTTTCTCAACAAAATTATAGGTAGCATTTGGATTTTCATTTGCTTGTATATAATATATAAATTTACCCTTGCTTTCTGTTAAATTCTGAATATCATCTAAATATTGGTATAAACTTCCAGGTATTAATGGTGAAACATCAGCTAACTTTAATAAATTTACTCCATCATTTATTGTTCTAAAAACAGAATAAGAAGATACATTTCCAACCCAATCTCCGTAATCTGTCCATTCTAATTTATTAACATAACCATCTACAAATGTTACTGTTAACAACATTGTATGGGCTATATTGGAAGACATTCCAATATTCCCACAACTATCAGTATTACTTACTTTATAATAATACGCTGTATTTTTAGCAGTTACAGCATAATCATTGTAAGTATAATTTGCACTCGCAGTATAAGGAATTGTAGTAAGATAAGTAAACAAACCAATCGGAGATTTTGATTTAAAAATCTTATACCCAGAAGTAGCAACGGAAGGATCTGTAAAAACTTTTACATCTATCTGATTATCTGAGACAACAGATACTGATCTAATATATAAATATTTCGGATTTAATGGCTTTTTAACATAGAAACATTTTTCACAAGAACTGGACGTTTTTTGTCCTGTGTTTTCGAATGCCTGAACATAAAAACAATAAGTTGTACTATCTTCAATATTAAGAAAAGTGTAATTAAGAGTTGTAGCATTATTTGTAGAAATAACATTAAAACTTCCTCCATTTTTACTCATAAAAATTTTATAGCCTTGAAGAGTAGGATTCATGTTAATGTAAGAAGTCCAATTTAACGAAATTTTATTAGCACAAATATCTAAATCACCACTCAACTTAATGGTAGTATGATTATTACTGAATAAACTAGTATTAAAACAACTATCAAAAGCAGCAATTCTATAGGTTTGAGTCATTAAACAAGGATTATTTAGCAAATCAATGTAACTTGAATTTAATCTTCCATACACTGTATCCAGAGCGATGCAGGGTGAACCATGACAAATAATATAGCCCCAGGTATCCAATGATGGACTCGGTTTCCATCCAATGATTGTTTTACCGTTAATACGGTCAACGCTCACAGTATCTATTCCATTAGTAATTGGAGCTGTATAGTCTTCAAATAATTTACCATCAATTGAAGATATTGAATAACAATTCGAAGCATCTCTTACTTCAATTTTATAAGAAACGGTATCATGACATATCTTAACAGTATCATTATAATACAAATTTTGTGTAGAATCGACTCTTGTCCACGAAGCTAAAACCGAATTATTTTTATAAATTTTGTAAAATGAAGAAGTTACTGGAAATGTCGGCGAATGAATTGAATTCCAAGTTAAATTGGCTAGTCCAGTTCCTGAATTTATTACCATTAAACGAATACTTTGTATAGTATCTGATGAAGAAGTATATATATTAGCTGTGGATCTGCATTGAATATAATAGAAAAATGATTGATTATTAGCATTTACTCCAACATCTAAATATGTTGTTTGATTTACATTAAATATAGTGTCTATTTTAGTATATAATCCTGTTAAAGAATTACTTCTGTAAATATGATAACTATCAAAACTTGCAATATTAGTAGGAATAACCCAATTCAAACTAATATTTCCATTACTTGAAACGGAAATACAACGCAAAGAAGGAGGTAACACAGCAAAACTTTGTGTAACAATAAAAAATAATAATATGGCTATTAAGTTCTTATTCATTTAATAGATAAAGACCATAAATTTACAAAAAGGTTGTATAGAAATAAAAAAAATTATTCCTTACCAACGCATAATTCATATAATTTATTATCTTGTAAATACTTATTTGCTATAATTTGAATATCTTCAGAATTTATTATTTGAAGAGTTTTTATATAATTTTTATAATTATCAATTGTCAAGTCAAACTGAATCATTGTTTTAACTATATCAGCAATAGCAAATGGCCCATCAATACTTCGCATAAATTCGCCCATTTTATATGTTTTTACCAACGATAATTCTTCATCAGTAACAAGCTCTTCTCTGAGTTTTTTCAACTCTTTATAAATTTCATCAATGGTTTGCTTTGTATATTCTTGACCAACTTCTGTTGTTATAAAAAAATATCCGGAATGTTTAAGAGGCAATAATCCTGAGCCAATACCATAAGTAAACCCTTTATCTTCTCTAATATTCTTCATGAGTCTCGATCCAAAATAACCACCCAATATGGTATTTAGAACTTCAAATTTATGAAAATCGGGATCATTAATTGTAAACATTACGCGACCTATTCTTATTGCTGTTTGTACAGCATCATTTTTTTGAATAAATAATTTGTGCTGTTGATTATCTATTGTTGTTGAAAGGTCTTTTAATATAATATTTTCTGAAACATTTCCCCATTTTGTATTTCCAAAATACTTTTCAAGTAAAATAACAGTATCTTCTTTTATTCTACCAGAAATCAAAATATTACAATTATTAGAATGGAAATGTTTTTTATGGAAGTCAGCTAAATGTTTGTTTTCGATTTTTTCAATATCTTCAATTTCTGCTTTTTGTCCATAAGGATGCTTTGATCCAAAAATTAATTCTGTAAACTTAGTTCTAGCAACGAAATTAACTTTTTGATTGTTAATGGTTAGTTGCGTTTTTTGCTTTTCTTTAAAAATAGAAATTTCATGTTCAGGAAAAACAGGACATTTTATTATTTCTTCAACAAACGGGATAATATTTTCTAAATACTTATTTAAACAGTAAATTGTAACAGATGCAAAATCTCTATCAATTTCTTTCTCGATATAAGCTCCAAAATAATCAAAGGAGTCTGCAATTTTTTCAGCAGAATAATTTGCAGTTCCTTCTGTTAATAATTGAATGGTAGAAAAAGCAGAAAAAGGTATTTCCTGATAAGATGTTCCTGCTTTAAAAAGGAATTCTATTTTTAAAACATCTTGAGTTCCCTTATTAATTTGATAATAAGGTATTCCATTAAGAAAATTATTTTTTAATGGCACTAAACTATCAATCCCGAATGAATCGGGATTGATAGTTAGTATTTCGGGTGAAAAACTTCGATTTATATTTTGATTCATTAATTATCTGATAAGAGTTACATGTCCTGTAATGATTTGTTCTTTATTAAGTTCGTTAGTGTATTTAATAGTATATAGATAAACTCCTTCGGGAGCTTGTTTGCCTTTCATGTTTCCATCCCATCCTTCATTAATATTTTTAGAAGTATAAACAACTTGGCCCGAACGTGATACAATTACCATTTCAAACTTTGAAATATCATTTGCATAAACTTTAAAAATATCTGATTGTCCATCACTATTAGGTGAGAAAGCATTTGGAATATAAGGAGCATTGCAATTAGAAACAGTAACGGAAATCAAGCCTGTTTTTCGGTTGCCATTTTCATCAGTTGCAATTACACTGTAATCAATAGATGAAGTTGGATTTACTAAAATGTATTGCGTTTTTTCACCGGTACTCCACAAATAAGAAACGCCACCATTTACACTTAATTTTATTTTATCGCCTTTACAAATAGTTTGGTCAGGTGAAAAACTAATTTCAGTAACAGGATTATTTTTTGAAATAACAGTATTGTTTTTTATTGTATTTTGGTTATCATTATTGCTTTTATTAATTATTGCAGTATTTGTTTTAGCTAAAGCAGCAGTATTTGCTGAGTTTTGCTTCTTTTGATTTTCATAAATAATTTGATCGTTATCTGCTTGAGCAATCAAATCTTTAATATTCTGTCTTTTTGTAGTATTTTCCTTGGGTATATTAATTTTTAAATCATTATTCGTATTAATATTGGCTGCTTTTTGAGACTTGTTTATAATTTTTGGAGAAGAAACAACAGTATTTTCTTCATTAGTAATTATGTTTTGTTTTTTGTTTTCAGCAACTTCTGTGTTTTTTATTTGAAGCTGAGTATTTACTTGTTGTTTATTTGGTTGAACTAAATATAAGATTTCCATAATTGAAACAATTATGGCACTTCCAATGATTAAATTCATTGGTTTTGAAAAATTAAATTTCCTATATAAAGGTGTTTTTATGGTATTTTCAATGTTATTCCACACCTTTGGGGAGGGCTTTCTTTCAAAATCTTTGAAAGCCTCTCTGAATAAATCTCCCATGTCTTTTCCTTGTTCCATTTGGTGCTATATAATTTTTTTATTCAGTTTTTTTTGTAAATGTATTTTTGACTTCATCAATTGTGATTTCGATGTATTTATCGAAATCCCAAGCATTTCTCCTATTTCTTTGTGATTATATCCTTCTATTTCATATAAATTGAAAATCAGTCGATAACCTTCAGGTAATGATTGAATAATACTTAAAAGAAATTCTACTGAAAAATTATCAAAATTTAGTTTTGTATCTTCAACATTTTCTTCAATTTCTTGATAATCTACCGAATAATAATGCTTTAAATTGCTTTTGTAATAATTAAGCGCAGTATTTACTATTATTCTTCGAATCCATCCATCAAAACTACCTTCATTTCTAAATTTATCAATATTATTAAAAACTTTAATAAATCCTTCTTGTAATGCATCTTCAGCTTCATCTCTACTTCTGAAATATCTTATGCAAACCCCAAACATTTTAGCTGAGTATTTGTCATATAGGGCTTTTTGAGCCCTTTTATCTCCTTTTACGCATCCGCTTATTATTTCTGCTTCAGATATCATTTACATTTTATAGACAATATTAAACTTAGTTTTGGTGTCTGATGCTGTTATTTTTTTGCAAGATAATATAATTTAGAGCAGTTGCTTTTAATAAACGTTTTAGTAACCAATGATTTAATATTCTCCTGTGTTACATTTCTATAATTCTCAATTTCTGTATTTATCATATTTGCATCTCCCAGTAATTCAAAATATGCTAAATTCATTGCTTTATCATTGGTTTTCATTTGCGAAAATATCATTAACGATTCTGCTTTATTCTTTACTTTTTGCAATTCGTCAACTTCAACAAAATTATTTTTAAGTTTATCTATTTCGTTGTCTATTGCTTGTTCGGCAACTTCCATTGTAATATCATTGTTCAACTTTCCTGATATAATAAAAAGACCATTATCAATATCTCCCGAAAGATATGCATTAACTTCACTAAATAGCTTTTGTTTTTTCACCAGTTCGTTGTTGAATCTTGATGATTTTCCATTGGATAGAATATCAGAAATCAAATCAAAAGTATAGTAGTCTTTTTCTGTTCTTTTACAGATATGATAGGTTTTGTAAATAGCATCATAAGGAACATTGCGTTCAACGGTCAGCATTCTCTCTTCTGTTTGCAATGGTTCTGCAGGAATATTACGTTGCAGTTGTTCGCCGGCAGGAATAGTTCCAAACCATTTTTTACTCATTTCTTTAATTTGTTCTACTTCCACATTTCCGGCAATTACCATGATGGCATTATTAGGACGATAAAAGCGATAAAAGAAAGACTTCACATCTTCCATTACAGCATTTTCGATATGCGATATTTCTTTCCCGATTGTTGACCATTGATAAGGATGTTTTTTGTATGCCAATGGGCGAAGCAATAACCATACATCGCCATAAGGTTGATTCAAATAGCGTTGCTTGAATTCCTCAACCACAACATTACGCTGCACTTCAAGGCTCTTTTCTGAAAAAGCCAATTCGTTCATACGGTCTGATTCAAGCCAAAATGCGGTTTCTAAATTTTGCTGAGGAATTGTTAAATAATAATTTGTGATGTCGTTATTGGTAAAGGCATTATTTTCTCCTCCAACTCTTTCGAGTGGTTCGTCGAAAACCGGAATATTTTTAGAACCACCAAACATGAGATGTTCAAATAAATGGGCAAATCCTGTTTTATCAGGATGTTCATCTCGGGCACCTACATTATATAATATATTTACGGCAGTTATAGGGGTAGATTCATCTTTGTGAACCAGTACTTTTAATCCGTTTTCCAACGTAAATTTTTCAAAAGCTATCATTAGTATTTATGTATATTAGTTTTTTACAAAAATAAGGATTTTATGTTCGCCGAAGAATATTTTCGCAACAAAGTTTTGAATCGACTGAAGCACTTTTTTTATAGCAAAAAATAGTTAAGATTAATGCTAATGACAATTAAATTTATAATTTTGCAGCATCTAATTTTAAATAAATTAATTATAGTATAGTTATGCAAAGAGATAATCAAATTTTTGACCTGATTGAACAAGAACGTCTGCGTCAGATGCATGGATTAGAACTTATTGCCTCCGAAAATTTTGTTAGCCAACAAGTACTCGAAGCAATGGGATCAGTATTAACCAATAAGTATGCCGAAGGATACCCTGGTAAACGTTATTATGGCGGTTGCCAAATTGTTGACCAAACAGAACAATTAGCAATTGACAGAGCTAAAGCACTTTTTGGTGCCGAATGGGCAAATGTTCAGCCGCATTCAGGTGCTCAGGCAAATATGGCTGTGATGTTGGCTTGTTTAAAACCTGGTGATACTTTTATGGGGTTGAATTTATCGCATGGTGGTCATCTTTCGCATGGTTCTCCTGTAAATTCATCAGGTATTCTATACAAAGCAATTGATTATAGTGTGGAAGAAGAAACCGGTCTTATCAATTACGATACCATGGAAGAAACTGCATTGAGAGAAAGACCAAAATTAATTATTGCTGGTGCTTCTGCTTATTCAAGAGATTGGGATTTTGCTCGTATGCGTGCTATTGCCGATAAAATCGGAGCAATATTGATGGCTGATATTTCGCATCCATCAGGTTTAATTGCAAAAGGTTTGTTGAACAATCCTGTTCCTCATTGTCATATTATTACTACTACTACTCACAAAACCTTGAGAGGTCCTCGTGGTGGTTTAATTATTATTGGCAAAGATTTTGAAAACCCATGGGGATTAAAAACTCCAAAAGGTGAAACCAAAATGATGTCAGCATTATTAGATTCTGCTGTGTTCCCTGGCATACAAGGTGGTCCGCTGGAACATGTAATTGCAGCTAAAGCAGTGGCTTTTGGCGAAGCTTTATCCGACAGTTATCTGGAATACATCAAACAAGTGAAAAAGAATGCTGCTAAAATGGCAGAGGTATTTATGGCAAAGGGTTACAAAGTTATTTCGGGTGGTACTGATAATCACTTGATGTTGATTGACCTCAGAAGTAAGTTTCCTGATATTACCGGTAAAGTTGTTGAAAACACATTGGTAAAAGCCGATATTACTATCAATAAAAATATGGTTCCATTCGATAGCCGTTCTCCTTTCCAAACTTCAGGTTTAAGAGTAGGAACACCTGCTATTACTACCCGTGGTTTAAAAGAAGAACACATGGGCATTATTGTGGAACTGGTGGATGAAGTAATTTCAAACATCAACAACGAAGATGTTATTCTTTCTGTAAGAAACCGTGTTAACGAACTAATGAAACCTTTCCCATTGTTTGCTTATTAGTAAGTGAAAACAATAAGATATATAATAAAAGCTTACTCAAATCAACGAGTAAGCTTTTTATTTGGGAATTAAAGACTTGGAGAAATAAACGGTTCTGTTTGTCGCTTCAATTTTTAAATTATTTACTAAGTTAGATTTCTGTTATTTCATATTCAATAGATTTGTTGAAAGAATTTTTACACGAGTATAATTATTTCCAACAATAACCCAAAACAGAAATGCTAATTAACAAACTGCCTCTCAAAAAAGATTTAAACCCATCCAAAATAATCATTAATTTTGCCTGCATGATTATACTTGCCCCTTTGCATGGTTTCACCGATTTTATTTTCCGCAATGTTTACAGCCGACATTATGAAGGTATTGATGTGGCGGTAAGTCCGTTTATTTCGCTTACTCAATGCGAAAAGATAAATCCACGCAAAGCCAAAGATGTATTGCCTGCCAATAATTCCTCCATGCCCGTAATACCACAAATATTAGGCAAGGAGCCCGAATTATTTATTCAAATGGCTCATTTTTTACAAGACTTGGGCTATGATGAGCTCAACTGGAATTTGGGTTGTCCTGTCAAAAGTATTGCCAATAACAAAAGAGGTTCGGGCATGCTTCCTCATCCTGAATTACTGCGTTCCATCCTGGATAAAATAATTCCTGCTATTGGTTCTCGACTTTCAGTGAAAATTCGCTTGGGCTATTACAGTACAGATGAAATCCATCAACTCATACCTGTTTTCAATGATTATCCGCTTCAAAACATTTGTATCCATCCACGAATAGGCATACAAATGTACGAAGGTAAAATACAACATGAAATATTGCAGGCTATTATTGGCGATTTTAAGCATGAAATCATTTACAATGGCGATATTAACACTCTTGATGATTTTAATAATATACGACAACGTTATCCAAGTATTAAAAAATGGATGATAGGCAGGGGGGTATTTTACAATCCGCTTTTACCGCAGCAACTAAAAGAGGCTAGGGTAGAAATAAATGTAAGAGATAGCGAACGATTTTCTTTATTCATAAATGATTTAATTCATGAATTGAGGCTTTATAAATCAGAAGCGCAAACTGTAAATAAGATGAAAGACCTCTGGAGCTTGTTTAGTTATGGTTTTGATGAACGCCTATCAGTAATTAATCAAATTATTCATGTTGACAATTTACCTGATATGATAAAAACTATCAATACTATTATTGAAACTGAGAAACGATTACTTGCTAAATAATTATTTATGTTGAATATAGCAATCTTTGAAATTGTTTTTAAATTAAATTAACAAGCCATTTTCAGAAAATAATTCTATCTTTGAAAACAAAATACAAACGATATGCAACCTAAATTTAGCGATTATTCGAAAAAGCTGCTTAATTATTTTTTACAAGGGCTTTTGTATATTACACCTCTGGGTGCAACTGTATTAATAATTTATTTGACTTTTAATTATATCGATACCCGAGCCAATGATTTACTTGATAGTATTCTCTCCATTCGCATACCCGGCTTAGGCGTTTTATTAACACTCACTATAATTACCATCATTGGTTATTTCGGAAAATCAATATTGGCAAAACCATTGGTTTCGTTGGTTGATGCTATAATGGAAAAAGTTCCTTTTATTAAAATCATTTACACTTCTACTAAAGATTTCATGTCGGCTTTTGTTGGACAAAAAAAGAAATTTACTGAAGCTGTTTTGGTTCAAATGAATAAAGATGCAGAGATTTATAAGCTAGGTTTCATTACTCAAAAAGATTTAACTATGCTTGGTATAAAAGAAGACTTGATTGCCGTTTATCTACCACATTCTTACAACTTTTCCGGAAATTTATTTATTGTTCCTGCCGGAAATGTAACTCATATAAATGCTTCATCCACTGAAATAATGAAATTCATTGTTTCGGGAGGAATTACTGAAATTAACAAAACACATGAGAATGAAGAAGCCTAAAATACTTATTACCAATGATGACAGTATACATGCACCCGGCATTAGAAAACTAATTTCTATTATGCGACAAATAGGGGATGTAATTGTTATGGCACCCGATAGTCCGCAATCAGGAATGGGACATGCCATTACGGTAGCAACTCCATTAAGAATTAAACAAATTGCTAAAGAAATCGGATACGAAGAATATAGTTGCAACGGTACACCGGTAGATTGTGTGAAAATTGCCGAAAAAGCAGTACTTCATGGCAAACCCGATTTAATAGTTTCCGGTATCAATCATGGTTCTAACGCATCGGTGAATGTTATTTATTCGGGTACTATTGCTGCGGCTATCGAAGGGTGTATCGAAGGTGTTAATTCCATTGGCTTTTCTTTGGATGATTATTCCTGGGATGCTGACTTTAGCCATGTGGATGAATATATAAAGAAGATTACACTGGAAGTTTTAGATAAGGGCTTGCCTAAAGATACTTGTTTAAACGTAAATATTCCTGCTTTAAACAAAAGTCCAATAAAAGGTATTATGGTTTGCCGACAAGCCAAAGCATGCTGGGATGAAGCTTTTGAAGCCCGCAAAGATCCGCATGACAGAGATTATTACTGGCTTACCGGTGTTTTTCATAGCGACGATTTAGCCGAAGATACCGATCAATGGGCGTTGAAAAATAATTTTATAGCTATTGTTCCCTTGCATTTTGATTTAACAGCACATCATAACCTTAAAACCCTTAGTGAGTATGATTGGAAGATTTAAAAAAGACGATTATGTATTGGGTTCTATCATAGGAATTGTTTTTCCTGTAATTTCAGCTTTTGTTATTTATATAATATTACAAATCTTAGGGTATACTGACATTCAACAATACATAAAAATATATTTATTGTCAGTAGTAATTAATATCTTCCTGATGCGTTATTATCTACAAACATTAAAATATGAGAAAACAGGAAAGGCAATATTATTTGTTACTTTCGTCTTCCTCATAGCTTTTTTCATTTACTTTTTTAAACGATGAAGTATTACGTTATAGCAGGGGAAGCCTCAGGAGATTTACATGCATCAAACCTTATCAAAGAGTTGAAGAATATTGACAATACATCAATATTTAGATGCTGGGGTGGTGATTTGATGAAAGAACAGGGTGTGGAACTTGTTAAACATTACCGTAGTTTGGCTTTTATGGGCTTTGTTGAGGTAATTGCTAATTTAAAAACCATACTTAACAACATTAGTTTTTGCAAAAAAGACATTGCTGCCTTTCAGCCGGATGCTATCATTCTTATTGATTACCCCGGTTTTAATCTTCGCATTGCTGAATGGGCTCACGAAAACGGCATTAAAGTATTTTACTATATTTCGCCACAAGTTTGGGCCTGGCATCAATCGAGAGTGAAGAAAATGAAAAAAGTGATTGATCACCTTTTTGTGATTCTTCCTTTTGAAAAAGATTTTTTTAAATCGCATGCGATGGAAGTAGATTTTGTAGGACATCCTTTGCTCGATGCCATTGAAAACCATTCTATCGAAAAAGCAAATGCTAACAACATCAATGTTTTTGAAGCAAATGATTATTCCGAAAAGCCAATTATTGCATTGTTACCGGGCAGTCGCAATCAAGAAGTAAAAACCATGCTCCCGCTTATGATTGAGCTTACCAAAGCCTATCCTCAATATAAATTTATCATTGCAGGAGTGAATACACTGCAAGAAAGTTTATATCTGAATATCATTAAAAATGAAGCTATTGAGATTGTTTACGGACAAACTTATAATCTGTTGAAAAATGCTTTTGCTGCTTTGGTAACTTCCGGCACAGCCACGCTGGAAACCGCTTTGCTCAATGTTCCTCAGGTGGTTTGCTACAAAGGCAATATTATATCTTATTACATTGCCCGTAGATTTTTAAAAGTAAAATACATTTCGCTGGTTAACCTAATAATGGATAAACTGGTAATTACCGAACTCATACAAAATGAATTTAACATTCATAATTTAAAAAATGAGTTTGAGGAAATAACACAAAACAATTTGTTCAGAAACCAACTCAAAGAAGAATATCAAAAGTTAAAGATAATTTTAGGTGGAAAAGGTGCTTCTGCAAAAACAGCTCAACTAATTGTTGAATACATGAATAAAAACTGATTTATAGACGATTACAAATGAATAAACTCAAAATATTATCCTTCATTATCATTTCAAGTTTATCTGTTAAACTATTTGCTGCCGATTTTAAAGTACGGATTTTTTCTCAATCCAATATAAAATCTACAATTATTACTTCACTTGTAGGTAAATATATCATAAATGGGAATGATAATTCGATTGGAGGAATTGAAAAAAGTGAGAATGTCACCATCACTATTGAAAAAAACAAACTAAGAATAAAAAAAGGCAACGAAGATCTTGGTTTATTCAATACTTTAGAAATAGCAGGCGATGGATTAAAGAATATTTTTAAAATTAAACCTTCAAATCAGGATTTACACGAACGTATTTACGATGACGATATTGATATTTCAATTGAAAAAGGGTTTTTGAAGATTATTAATAATGTTGATATAGAACATTATGTAGCTGGTGTAGTTCAATCGGAAATATTAGGAAGCTGCGATTCGTTGGAATTTTTCAAAATTCAGGCAATTATTTCGAGAACCTATGCTATCAACAATATGATGAAACATTACAAAGAGGGTTTTAATTTATGCGACGATGTTCATTGCCAGGTGTATAAAAGCCGATGTAATAACTTTCAAATTTTAATGGCAACTACACTTACTGCCGGTGATGTAATTGTAGATAAAAACAAACGTATGATTTCGGCTGCATTTTGTTCAAATTCAGGTGGTGAAACTATTAATTCTGAAGAACTCTGGTCGATTCCGACTACTTATTTGAAAGCTGTAGTTGATACATTTTCAAATGGCATGCGAAACAGTAGTTGGGAGAAAAAAATGCCTGCCCGTGAATGGCTTAATTATTTAAAAGATACTTATAATTATCCTGTTGGAGATACTTTGATGCATCGGAAAGCATTTGATTTTGATCAATCCACAAGAAAAATCTATTTTCATGATAGTATTCCGTTAAAAAATATCAGAAAGGATTTAGAGCTAAAATCTGCATTTTTTTCAGTTAAAAAAGATGGGGATTATGTAATTTTAAAAGGAAAAGGTTATGGCCATGGCGTAGGTTTAAGCCAGGAAGGTGCTATAAAAATGGTAAGATATAGATTTACGGCAAATCAAATAATAAAGTTCTATTACAAAGATGTTGATATTGTTAATTATGAAGTAATTAAAAAGATTGATTAAAAGTTTTAGTAAAATATTTCCAATAAAAAAGTTCAGAGATTATGGTGTTTGTTAATTCACTATAATCTCTGAACTTTTTTTAAACTTTTGAATTTCTGACTATTTTTCTAATTCAGCCATAAGTTCATCGCTCATCTCCATATTATGGAATACATTCACCACATCATCGTCTTCTTCAATAACGTCAATCAGTTTCATTACTTTTTTGGCAGAATCAAAATCAATGGTTTCTGTATTTTTAGGAATACGTTGCAATTCGGCACTTTCTGCAACTATTTTTAATTCTTCTAATTTTTTAATCATTGCCCCAAAATCTTCCATGGCTGTTGTAACAGTATAATATTCATCTTCCAGCGAAATATCTTCGGCTCCGGCATCTATTAAATCCAGTTCTACTTCATCAAGATTTAAGTCGGCTTGCGGTATGGTGAAAATACCTTTTCTGTCGAATAAGAAAAGCAATGAACCATTGGTACCTAATGAACCATTGTATTTATTAAAATAAGACCGTATATTGCTTATCGTTCTTTTTTCATTATCGGTAGTGCATTCTATAAAAATGGCAATACCATGAGGAGCATAGCATTCGAAAGTAGTTTCGGAGAAGCTGGCAGAGTCTTTATCAGAAGCCTTATTAATGGCACGTAGCAGATTTTCTTTAGGCATATTGGCCCCTTTTGCATTGGAAATAGCCAAACGTAAACGTGGATTGCCGTCAGGATCGGCGCCGCCTTCTCTAACAGCAACAGCTATTTCCTTAATAATTCTTGAAAATATTTTAGAACGTTTGGAATCTAACGCTCCTTTTTTACGCTTGATGGTTGACCATTTATTATGTCCTGACATATTATAGTGTTTTTATGATTTTTTAAAGTTTTGGTAAAAGTAATAATTTTTGCAAAAATAAAAAAACTGTCAATGTTTTTTTTGACAGTTTTAAAAAAAAGCAAATTTATTACGTTTATTTGCAGAAATCTGATGAGCTGTTAAATTATCATTTTAACGGTTGATGGTATGGTGTCGTGCGTGATTACGTAGCGCTTTCCTATCAGTTTACACCGACCTTTTTTACGAGCCACAAACCTTCGAAACCCGCTAAAACCCGCATGCACTATGCCATGTGCTAGTGGCTGGCATTTTGTTTTTTCATTTGTTTGTATAATCGTCTATTCGTTTATTTCGTGCTTTAATGAAATCCATTACACCTTTTTTGTAAATCAAATAGTCTTCAATGTCCGTAAATGTTGGTCTTGTTTTGAAACTGTCAAACGGCAAGTAAAATTTAATATTTTCATTTTCATCAATAAGGTCGTTAAGCAAAAAGAAGTTAATGTAACCTTTAAAATTCTCAAATAAGTCGAAGAAGTCTTTATATCTTAAAAATGTATCGTAAAGTGGACTTAGTAGTCCAGAATAAAAAAGTTTTATACATTCCAAAGTCAGGTCAAATCTGTCGTCAATTAAGCTGTTAACTCCACGGGCTTGATTGATTGTAAACTTATTGTCAATTTTATTTTTCGGAAAAAGTGTGTAAGCACCAATTGTCGAACCTATGTCAAAAAGTTCGTTTACTTCGTTTGGGATTTGTTTTATCAACCATTGTTTTCTTGTCTGATTTCTATACGAGTGAGTTATAGCATCGCTCCCCAAGTTAAATTCTCCAAGTTTGGATTTGTGATATAAATACGTTCCACTTTTTTTGTTGTCCAAGTCAAAGTTTTCTCCGTTTGGCAATGTTTTACTCCATAATACTTTATGATATGAACGAAGTGTCGGGCTTGCGCTGTCCGGGTCGCCTCCATTTGCGTCAGTGTAAACATTAAACGTTATATCAATTTTCATTTTTTTGTCGTGTTACTCTTTTCGTGGTGGTTTTCCAATGTTTGCCAATACGATGTTAATGGCTGACATCTTATATACTTTCTAAAATTCTTTTGTTTCTATTATTAACTGAAGCCATTGTGTGTGTCTTATATTGTAAATATTCATCTATTGTTTTTGGTAGTGCTGGTTGTTCAAAATTGTCAAAAGGTATAGAAAAATTTACTTCCTCTTTTTCGTCTATAAAATCTTGAAGAAGAAAAAAATCTATATATCCTCGAAAATTATTAAATAAGGAAAAGAAACTTGAATATCTCTTAAATACTTCGTAAAGTGGACTATCCTCATCTAAATAATATCGTCTTGCACATTCGATTGTCAAATCAAGTCTATCAGCAATTAGTCTATTAAATCCCCTTGCACCATTAATAGTCATTTTATTTTCGATTCTTATACTTGGCCAAATCATCGTTCCACCAATTGTATTTAGCGTTAACTGTTCAAATTTTTTGATGTCTGTTTCTGATATTTGAGAAACAATAAAATCGGTTCTATGACATTTGCGTATAAACCCATAGAAAGCCATATCACTTGATAAATAAAATTCACCTAATTCTGATTTATGACAAAGCCTATTCTGACTTATCTTATTTAGAGTAAACACTTTTCCGTTCGGTAAAGGTTTACTCCATACAATTCGTTGATATTCCTGTAAAGTAGGACTCCATCTATCTGGGTCTCTATCTTTAGATTCTTCTCGAAAATCAAAATTAATGTCAATTTTATTCATTCTTGATACGTTCTTTGACTGTAGAGCGGTGTTATGCTTGCCACTAGCTTGTATATATGTATGATAAATGTCATATTTATTCCCGACAAATGTAATAATTTTTATTTATAAATCATCAAATGGTGATTTTATTTTAAACCCAATACCCAGCCAAACACTCAAGCTCGAGGTAAAAATACTCAATGCCCAGACAAAAAGAGTGGGTATTGATATAAAAAGTATGGACGTTTATATAAAAAGTATCGAGCTCGATATAAAAATAATGGATATTGATTCATAAAGAATGAATGATGATACAAAAAATATAAAGCCCGAGTAAAAAAGAGTGGAAGTTGATATAAAAAGCACCGAGCTCGATATAAAAACCACCAACATCGAGGTAAAAAGTATCGACGTCGGTGGTTTTACCCCCTATTGTAAAATATTGAATGTCAACAGCACAAAAACTAAAGAGCCTTGTAATCAATCAATTACAAGGCTCTTGTTTTGCAGTTAAAAAGACAATAATTACACTGTAGTGGGAGGAGCAACGTCGTCATGTTTTTTGTGCATAAAACGTGCCTTTAGATTTTCGTGTGCCGATTTTGCACCCGGAATATTTTGCTTTACGGCTTGTTTTACATAATTGTAAATAGCCAAAGCTGCATTCATAGCTTCCGAACCCACTACCATACGGGTATCCGAAACTCTTTCGCTTAGTTTTGTTAAACGAATTTCTATTTGCATCAATGCCGCATCATAATCTATATCCTTTTTAAATTCGGGCAAATCAACAAAAGGAGGAACTAAGTCGGGGTTACTTTTGCCTTCTTCGTGGGCTTTTTGCACAAATGGAATACTGGCATCGCCCATTTTATAGTGTTCTTTGCGCTGCTGAACCGAAAGTGTAACTAATACTGGAATTTGAGCATAAGCATCATCCAAATTTTGTAAAATTTTATCGAGCGTAGTTTGATTTATTACACCCGAAACTTCGTTGTTTATCATAATACTTGATTTTTAATTTTGCCTACTTTTTTAAAGCATTTCGGCATTTGCTTTTAATTCGGAATTAATAACGTTCAACAAATAATAATATTATTAAAAACGACTGCTTATTTTTTGTTTTTATACCAAAATCTGGTTTCTAATTAATTTATTTGTAGTTTATAATTTGCAATAAATAATAAAAATTTAGAACACGAATGAAAAGGATATATTCTGTAAACGTAAATATTCGCGTTAAAAAAAAAGTGCCAACATAATTGACACTTTTCGAAACTTAACTAATTGTGAGAAAAAATAGCTTTTAAAGAAAAGCTATGTCGTTACTACCAGCTTACAAGGGTAACACCCACTGTGTATGGATATAATTCCGGTCCTTTATTTTCTTTAAACATTTGAGTAAGTGAATAACTTGCAAACAATTTAACAGGTCCCCACCCTACTCTGACTTCAGCATCTAATTTAATAGGATTCAGATAAAAATCGTTGTAAACCTTAGGTTTATTTCTGTCGCCACCTTCAAAATTAACTTGTTTGGAGTGTGATCCTATTTTGTATGCAAATACACCACCTACTGCAATATAAAATTGTTTGCTTCTTTTTTTGGCAGTTTGGTATTCGAGGAAAAGTGGCACTCTTACCCAGCTTTCAACCAATTTACTTTTTATATAACTGTTTATAGCTGTATTATGATAACCATATATTGTACTCGAATCAGGAACAAGCACAACATTATCGTCGAATCGATAATTATTCCACTGCAAACCTATACCTGAAACTACTCCAAAGCGGTTATTAATTATATTTGCATTGAGTTCAAAAACATTCAAATTAACGCCTATTGATTTAACATCATTTAATTTCAAAAAGTCATACTTGGCAGGAAGGGCTGTTCCAAAATCTTTGTTTACATAACCATTAAATCCTAATTCAAAACCCGACCAATGTCCTTTGAAATGATGTACATAAGGCTTGTTTTTATCTTTCTTTTCAATTTTTACTTTTCCATCATCACCAACAATCATCTCAGTATTTCCAATCGATATTTTTGTTTCTTTGCCATCAATTACTTCAATATTGCTTCCTAACAGAGAAACTTTGGTTGTATCATCGGCACTTGTATTTACACGATTTTTCTTAGCAGTTTTTACATCGTTATCTCCTAAATTATCAATAATAGGCTTCTGATCATATTTTACAGAACTTACACCTGATAATTCACCCGATAGTTCTGTTTTTACATTTACATTGGCTTTGGCAACACCACTGCCTTGAACATCCATTTTTACAACATCAAGTTCTTTTGCATTCAAATTGGAAGCACCACTGATTTCTGAAATATGTTGTATCGCATTTCCTTTTAAAACAAGTTTTGCAGCACCAGAAATATCTGTAGTTAAACTTTGAACATCAATATCTAAATCTATTTTAGAAGCCCCCATGGCTTTAATTTTTAATTCGTTTGATTTTATCGTATTGCTTGATTTTATTTTGGAAACACCCGATGCTTTAATATATTTTAAATCTGTGCAAACAATTATAATTTTTACGTTGCTAAAATTGGTCATAGTACCTGAAGATATCTTTAAAATATTATCTTTCACTTCTAAAGATGCTTCTCCATCGTTGTCTTTTTCCACTTTCACACTTTGCTGACTTCCATTAGAAATTACCACATTGGCAAGATCTCCGGCTTCAATTCCTGTAAATACAGGCAAATTATAGGTTTTGTATTCGCTATCTGAATTCTGAGCTTTAAGTATGATTGATAATAATACGAATACGGTAATTAATGATACTAATTTTTTCATCTTATTGATTTTTTTATTGAATGAAATTTGATTTTAAAATGTGACGATAAACTTGTCGGTTTTGTTACAAGCTAATTACTTATTTCCAACTTTTTTTTCTAAAGCCACATAGGTATTTTTGATATCCGAACCTATTGCTTCTATTTTACTAAACCCAATAATGGCTGCATTTTTAAGGAAACTTCCGGCTTCAGCAATGGGTTGATTTTTTAGCAAATCAGTATCAAAATCGAAACGACGATTTTTTTTGTTGTCAATAATTTTTTCGGCTGTATTATTATCTATCTGATCGTCGGCAAAAGCCAATAAATCATTGATGGAAGTGTAATAATTTCTGTGTTCATCGTTAATTAAAACAGGGCTTTCGAAATCTATTTTTTGCAAATGAATAGATGCTAAGAATGGAATATCATTTTTATAATCCTCAGATTGCTTTGTATTTTGAATGGGCTCTTTCAATAAATCTTGTCTTTTGTTTTTGGTAGTTAATACCTGTTTTTTATTTTGCTTGACATTGGCAATAGGCTCAGATGGTTTTATTACAGACTTGACAATAGTTTTTGTTTTATTGTTTTCGGCAGTAGTGATGGTGGTTGATTGTATTGTTTTAGTATTGTTGCTAAAATAATAAGTAGCAACGCTAGCCATTAATAATAAAGAAGCTGCAATGGAAGCCGTTTGATAAAATATTTTTTTATTAATAGGTATATTAAAAATAGAGAATTTCTTTAATTGATGTTTGTTTTCAAACACAATAGTTTTATCGGCTGAGAGCTTTGTTAATTGAAATAAATGATATTCGTTGTTTAAATTAGGATGTAGCAAACGGAATTTTTCTAATTGATTTTTTTGCAAAATGCTTAAATCGCCTTCCGAATCAGCAATAAAAAACTCCTGATAATTGCTTACATTAATCATACGGCTCGATGAAATGGCTTCTTTTTTCAAACATTCCTTAAACTCAAATCGTATAGAAGTATCTTCGGTAAGGCTTATGTTTTCGAAAGCATCAAATTCGGCTTTTACATCAGGATGAGCATCAACAAACGCCAACAATTCTTGCGATTGGCTTTCGTTAAGCTTTCCCTCGTAATAATCGAGAATATAGATTTCGTAATTATCTTTGCTGATGTTCATATATTATAAAACCCTTTCAAGCTCTCCTATGTAATTTTTTAAAAATAATCGTGCCCTGTAAATATATACTTTTACCTGCGACTCGTTGAGATTGGTAATTTCTCCTATTTCATCATAACTATATCCTTCGTAATCTCTCAGCAAAATTACTGATTTCTGAATCTCAGGAAGTTGTTCCAATGCAGCATCCAGCACTTCTTTTAAATCAGAATAATGGTTTTCTATTGTCAGACTTTTCAAAAAAGCATCATCTAAAGTAGTTTGCTTTTTCTCTCTTCTGATTTGGTCAATCATGGTATGGTAAGCAGTAGTGAATAAATAAGAACGTGCTTTTTCGTTAGAAATATCAGCTACTTTATCCCACATTTTGATAAAAGAATCCTGCACCACGTCCTTAGCTTTATCTTCATCTTTTATATTTTTGAGGATAAAGCGATAAACGCCGTCAGCAAAATCATCTACACAACAGTTATATTCAGTAGTTGTCATTCAAATACGTAATTATTTTCTCGCAATTTTATTATCAGACGAACAGGTTTAGTATAAAGTTACAACAACAAAACAAAAAAAATACAAACTATTGAAATAGAGAGATAAAATATCTATAAAACTATTCAATAATTTATAGTATCATTTTGCAAAAACTCCAATACCATTATATTAAACAAACATTAATTAAGAAAGATACTTTTGTAAGATATGTTTATTCCGTCCTTACAAACTTAATATTTAGATTTTCAATCTTTCTGAAGCTTTCATATAAACGTGATGAATCGTTTTTGCGTACCGAAAATTGCAAGCTGCAAGTGGTTTCAAACTGTTGATTGAATTGATGTAGATTCTCATCCTTCAAGAGCTTCATCACATCATTCATCTGCAAATAATCAAAGCTAATTTCATATACATCGTTTACAATTTTCTCAAGGATTTCAGCTTCTTCCAACGCTTCTTTGGTTGCAGTTTTATAAGCATTAATTAAGCCGCTTACACCTAGTTTTGTTCCGCCAAAGTAGCGAATAACCACAACCAATGTATTTGTCAAATCTTTCGACATCAATTGTCCGTGAATAGGGCGACCCGCAGTACCCGACGGCTCTCCGTCATCATTGATACGATATGCCGATTTATCAAAGCCTAATATATAGGCATAACAATGGTGGCGGGCATCGTAATATTCCTTTCTGAGTAATGCCAATGCTTCTTTTACCTCATTTTCGGTAGTTACAGGCAAAGCAACTGCTATAAATTTGCTTCCCTTTTCTTTGTAAATACCTTCAGAACGGGTTTTTATAGTTTTATACGTATCTTCAAACAACATAATAAGCAAATTTATACATTAGCAATAAACACAATGGTTCCTAAAGCAACCAATATCCCAATCCAATTAATCAGATTTAGTTTTTCTTTAAATACAAAATAGCCACATAAAGCTGATAAACTTACAATACCAACATTCAGAATCGGAAAGAAAACAGCACTTTCAACAACAGCTACTCCTTTGAAAAAATAATAGGTTGACAAAAAATTAAAAATTCCCAACAATATACCTGCAATAATATTTCTGAACAACAGCTTCTGTTTAAGGGCAAAGTAATTAACAATTAGCCAAATTACGCCTACAACTAATGAAGAGAAAAAAACACAACTAATAAACAACATGGTATTAAAACCATTAAACTTTCGTTGAGCATAAGTCATTATGGTATCATTCATCCCATTTACAAGAAACAAAATAATGGGCAGAAAAATAAACCTAGGGTTAATCTTAAAATTGGCATTGTTATTAAAAACCAATAAGAAAGAAACAATTGCAAACCCCAAGCCCAGTATTTTCAACAGACTCAAGCTTTCATTTGCATACAACAAAGCACCAACAAAAACAGGAATTACAACCGATATTTTGCTCGAAATAGCTGTAATTGCTACACCAACAGTTTGCGAAGAATAGGCAAAAACCTGAAATGTCATAATAAAGACACAACCAATAACAATAGCATACAAGAACCAGTTTTCGTGCACAACAGTATTAACACTAAACGAATCCCATTGAATCGCAAAGCCAAGAGCAGTAGCCGTTATATAATTAACTACAATTGCTTGTAAAATATGAATATCGTATTTCGGGAATATTTTAAATAAAACCAAAATAGCTGTAGAAGTGAGTATGGCAAGAGTTAGATAAAGCATTTATTATATATTTATTAAAGTAACTTTCTACTTTACGAATCATCAAATCATCAAATCCCTATATCACCAAATCTTTCCCAATATCCTTACGGTAATATTTTCCTTCAAAATCGATAATTTCAGCATTTTTCAAAGAGATTGTTTTTGCTTCTTCAATAGTATTGCCAAAAGAAGTAATAGCAATTACCCTGCCTCCATTTGTTATAATATTTCCATTTGTATCAGTTTTTGTACCTGCATGAAACACGATACTATCAGTTACATTATCAAGATTTTTAATAAGTTTTCCTTTTTCATAAGCCTCAGGATAACCATTGGCAACCAACATTACACAAACGGCAGTACGTTCATCAAAAACAATTTCTTTTTCGGCAAGATTTCCATTAGCAATTCCTTCAAATAAATCAATAATATCACTTTTGATGCGAGGTATTACCGTTTCTGTTTCAGGATCTCCCAAACGAGCATTGTATTCTATCACATAAGGTTCCCCTTTAACATTCATCAATCCAATAAAAATAAATCCTTTGTAAGGAATACCATCATTTTTTAATCCATTAATGGTAGGAATTACAATTTTTTGTTCCACTTTTTGCATAAAAGCCTTATCGGCAAAAGGAACATGACTTACAGAACCCATACCACCTGTATTTGGACCAGAATCCCCCTCTCCTATTCGTTTGTAATCTTTAGCAACAGGTAATATTTTATATGAATTCCCATCAGTAGCCACAAAAACAGAAAGCTCTATTCCATTTAAATATTCTTCAATTACTACTTTTGACGAAGCTTCTCCAAACATAGCATCAGCCAGCATATAATTTAATATTTGCACAGCTTCCCCTTGATTTTCGGTAATAATAACACCTTTTCCTGCAGCCAACCCATCTGCTTTCAATACATAAGGTGGTTCTAAAGAATTAATAAAAACAACTCCATCTCGCAATTGACTTTTGGTGAAAGTTTTATAAGCCGCAGTAGGAATACCATGTTTAAGCATAAATTTCTTTGAAAAATCTTTGCTGCCTTCAAGCATTGCACCTGCTTTTTGTGGTCCGATTACAGGAATATGTTGAATTGTTTTATCGGCAAGAAAAAAATCATGAATTCCTTCTACCAAAGGTGTTTCAGGTCCGACTATAAGCATCGAAATATTTTCTTCTAATACAAATGATTTAATCTTTTCAAAATCATTCAAATCAATACTAACATTAGTACCACACAATGCTGTACCAGCATTGCCGGGAGCTATATAAAGCTTATTTAGTTTTTTACTTTGTTTTATTTTCCATGCTAATGCATGTTCTCTGCCTCCGGAACCTAAAAGTAGAATATTCATTTTTGTATTATTTTTTTGCAAAATAACGAAAATTTACAATGAAGTTTCTGAAAAAAATCGTCAATGTAAATTTTAAGTAAATTATATTAGCTTGATTAATTTAAGTAATTTTGTGAATAATTGCTTATAACAATTTCCGCAATTACACGTTCACTATAAAACAACAATATTTTTAATATGACAGATAAAATAACGATACTTTGGGCTGATGACGAAATTGATTTGTTAAAACCTCATGTAATGTTTCTAACAGCAAAAGGTTACAACGTAATTACTTCAAATAGTGGAGGAGAAGCCTTAGATTTAGTAAAATCAAACAACGTTGATATCATCTTTTTAGACGAACAAATGCCAGGTTTATCAGGTATTGAGACGCTAATTCAAATGAAAAATATCGTCCCAAATATTCCAGTAGTAATGATTACAAAGAGCGAAGAAGAATCTATTATGGAAGATGCTATTGGTTCAAAAATATCTGATTATTTAATAAAACCTGTTAATCCAAATCAAATTTTACTTTGTTTAAAAAAGAATTTAGACACCAAACGATTACAAAGCGAAAAAGCTACACACTCCTACCAACAGGAGTTTCGTAAAATCAGCATGGATGTTTCGGGCAGATTAAATTTTAACGAATGGATTGACATTTATAAAAAACTCGTTTACTGGGAATTAGAATTAGGAAAATCAGAAGACCCTGGTATTATTGAAATTCTTAAAATGCAAAAAAATGAAGCCAATCACCAATTTTGCAAATACATTGAACGAAATTATGTAGATTGGCTAAAACCTTCTACCAACGAGAAACCTATTCAATCACATACTATACTGAAAGAGAAAGTTTTTCCACTATTAAAAGAAGATAAACCTACCTTTTTATTAGTCGTTGATAACTTGAGATACGACCAATGGAAAACACTACAACCTAAAATTGAAGAGTATTTGCGCGTTGAAAACGACGAAATTTATTACAGCATCCTTCCTTCTGTAACACAATACGCTCGAAATTCATTGTTTGCAGGACTTTTACCTTCTGAAATTGAAAAGAAATATCCCCAATTGTGGCTCAATGAAGATGAAGAAGGAACAAAAAATCAATTTGAACCGGATTTAATAAATGAATATTTACGAAGATTTGGTATAGATATAAAAACTTCCTATCATAAAGTCCTAAATTTGAATTTTGGCAGAAAATTAGTTGATAACTTACCTAATTTGATGGCAAATAAATTAAATGTGATTGTATATAATTTTGTGGATATGCTTTCACATGCACGTACCGAAATGGATATCATTCGTGAACTTGCTGATGATGAACCTGCATACCGATCTTTAACCCTATCTTGGTTTGAACATTCTCCGTTATTTGATATCATAAAGTTTTTGGGTGAAAAAAATGTAAATGTAGTAATTACAACTGATCATGGTTCTATTAGAGTAAGTAATCCAGTTAAGGTAAAAGGCGATAAAACTACCAATACCAATTTGCGTTTTAAAATTGGTAAAATGTTAGATTATAACCCAAAAGATGTTTTTGAAATTAAAAAACCTCAAGACGCGTATTTACCAAAACTAAATGTAAGTTCCTCCTATATCTTTACTCGTAGCAATGACTTTTTTGCATATCCTAATAACTACAATTATTATGTTAGCTATTATATTAATACCTTTCAGCATGGTGGTATTTCTATGGAAGAAATGCTGATACCCATCATTACTTTAAAAAATAAATAATGCTTATTTGAAGAAGAAATTATGAATCATACTTTTCAACAAATTACACAAGAAAAGCTTCCACAAATAGCAAAGGAAATTATTGAATTATTTAAAGATGAAAGAATTTTTGCTTTTTTCGGAAAAATGGGAGTCGGAAAAACTACACTCATTAAAGAAATATGCAGCTATCTAAATGTTGAAGATATTGTTTGTAGTCCAACATTTTCAATTGTTAATGAATACCATACTGTAGAAGATGAAAGTATTTTTCATTTCGATTTTTATCGTTTAAAAAACATAAAAGAAGCCTATGACATAGGTTATGAAGATTACTTCTATAGCGGTTATTATTGTTTAATTGAATGGTCAGAAAAAATTATAGAACTTTTACCACAAAACTTCGTAAAAATACAGATAAATGAAAATGAATCTGATGGAAGTCGGACTATAATTTGCGAAAATTTTTAAAACATGGACACTAAACAAGGTGTATTTGTAAAATATTCAGAAGGATTATTGCCTCAGGAAGAAATACTTGAAGTAAAAAAACAACAAACATCATTAACAATTGGCATTCCTAAAGAAAATTTCAATAATGAAAATCGAGTAGCTTTAGTACCCGAAGCTGTAGGATTACTTATTGAAAATGGTCATAAAGTAATTATTGAAAATGAAACCGGTATTGCAGCTCATTTCGAAAATTCAGAATATGCGGAAGCCGGTGCTACCATTGTTTATAGCCACGAAGAAGTCTTTAAATCCGACATTATTTTAAAAGTAGCACCTTTAGATGCTTCTGAAATCTGCCTGCTTAAAACCCGCCAAACAATTATTTCAGCTTTAAATATTGCCAACAGAAACAAAGACTATTTCAGAGAATTATCTTCAAAACGAGTTACGGCCTTAGCTTTTGAATATATAAAAGATAAAACCAAGACTTATCCTGTTACACGTTCAATTAGCGAAATTGCAGGGAATACTGCCATTTTACTTGCTGCGGATTATCTCAGCGATTTAAAATACGGAAAAGGAATTATGTTAGGTGGTGTTTCCGGTATCACCCCTACTGAAGTTGTGATAATAGGAGCAGGTACCGTAGGGGAATATGCTGCAAGAGCAGCAATAGGTTTAGGTGCTTATGTAAAAATATTTGACAATTCAATTTACAAACTCCGAAGATTACAAAATAACATTAACGAAAGAATATGTACATCAATTATACAGCCGAAGGTTTTATTGAAAGCATTAAAAACAGCACATGTAGTTGTTGGGGCAATTCATTCAAATAATGGAAGAACACCTTGTGTTGTAACAGAAGAAATGGTAAAACAAATGAAACAAGGTTCTGTAATTATTGATGTTAGTATAGATCAAGGTGGTTGTTTTGAAACCTCTGAGGTTACTTCACATTGCAATCCAGTTTTTGTAAAACATGGGGTTACGCATTATTGTGTCCCCAATATTTCATCAAAAGTTCCTCAAACAGCTTCATATGCTTTAAGTAATTGCTTTGCTCCAATTATTCTAAGTATTAGCGAAGCAGGGGGTATTGAAAATATGTTAAAGTCTGACTATGGTGTGCGACAAGGCGTTTATATTTTTAACGGCACCATAACTAGCAAATATATTGCTGAAACTTACCAGTTACCATTTCAAGATATTGAATTATTAATGCTTGCATTAAGATAATTTAAAACAACAAAACCCCCTTTATCATTTTATTGATAAAGGGGGTTTTATTATTTCAAAATTGAATTATTACTTCACAATTGTAATCTTTTTAGTTAAAGTAATATTAGAAGATTTTAAAGATAAATAATAAACACCTTTAGTAAGTTGTGTTAAATTTATCATTGTATTTTCTTTATTTAAGTTATTTTCCCATACTTTTTCTCCTATCAGATTATAAACTTCAATTTTTACTTTTGAATCTTTAAAATTTGAAAGATTTATATTAAATAAGCCATTAGATGGATTAGGATATACATCAACACTTGCATGAGCATCTATTGTTTCAATACCAGATGTTGATTTAACAATGCCAAAAATACCTTCTTGGTTTGAAGAAAAATTATATGTGCCACCACCTATTCCTCCGGGGTTTGGTGTAATGGCTGTTAAATAAAAATAGCCGTTTGCATAACCACTCCATCCAAAGTTAAAATGATAATAATCATTGCTAGTACCTTGATAACCATCCAAAACAAAAGCATGTCCTGCAGATCCATCATCTCCGGCATATAAAATTGGATGAGAAGCATCTATATCTGTTTTAATTTTTGTTTTCCAATTAGCATCCGTAAAACTTGATTTTGCAAAATAAGATGCAGTAGGATATTTAAAATAATTTACAAAAGCTTTTTGTGCTGTAGGCCATGAAGCATTTGCTGGACCAACAGGGGCACCAGATCCATTCACATCATAACTCATTTCAACTGCAATTCCACAGTGATACATTATTTTAGCAACTTCCGCATTTGCAGAAATTACATTTTCTGGCATTGAAGCCCAATTATAAGTAGAACTTCCAAAATTTGCACTTAAAACTCCGTAATTATTAGTAAAACCATTACCTGAATGATTGTATGAGTAAGAGCCTTGTCCTTGAGCTGGCCAAGCATTGTATTTCATAATCATAGCCATGGCAGTAGCTACACATCCTGTAGGGTTATGATTACAATACGTAGCATCTGTATTAGCAGGAACCAAAGCATTATAATAACAACCTTGATCCCAAGTGATACTTGCTAATAACGGAGATACCGTTGCAATTGATGATGTACTTTTAAAAGCAGAATTGCTATAAGTTTCCCATAATCCGTTTATTTCGTCAGTAGCTTCCATGTTCTTTTCACGTGTTTCAATTATTTCGTTTTTATAAGATCTTACAATCCAGTTAAAAGACGGTGAAATATTTTCAGCATAATAATTCTTTTCAAAAGAATATGCTAAAACAGGAATTGTATTACTTTCAGCCGATACAATGATGTAACCTTTATCAAGCCCAATATTAAAAACATAATACGCAGGGGTAACACTTTGCATTTCAGTAAATTCCTGCGTAATTCTAACAGACTCAAGAGAAATTGGCTTTACAGCATTTGCTCTTTCATAATAGAAATTAACAGCTACTTTTCTGGCTGTTTCAATAGGTACAATTCCAGCAAAAGAATTAATACCAATGAAAAGTAAAATAATAATAAATAGATTTTTTCTCATTTTTAATATTTATTTAATTAATTATGTTTGATTTTTACTTCATTAAATTTTCGCACACATTTGATAAGCCATTCTTTATGGCTTCATTAAGTACTTTTATATCTTTTTTAGGAAGTTTATTACATATATAAAGCTCCGATAAAGGTTCTTTAGAAATAATCTTTGTTATCAATTCTTCTTTAGAAGGAGTTTTAACTAACTTACTATATTCATCATAAGTGTAACTTAAGAAGGCTACATTTTTGCCAATACCTCTATTGTCGAGTAGATAACCATTTTCTAAACGAGTAGGATAAGCCAATTGTCCATTATAATAAACATCTTTAATATCTGGATAAGAAACTATGTCTTTTCTGTCATCGGACAAAATAACAGAAACATTATTGTAATAATCTGCATTAGTTTTATATATTATTACAGGAGCTGTTATTTTTACAACCCCTTGAGCTGCAGCTAAGCTTTGCTTTACTGGTTGCGAATTGCTTAATTTTTGATTTACATGCTGCTCTCCGTTTTTATGAGATTTACATGAAAACAATGATACTGTTATAAATACTGATAATAAAATAATTACTGATTTATTTTTCATAAAAAATAATATTATATTTAATTTTAAGTTGCAAAAATACAATAAAATTACAGGAATATTGTTATGAAATTTCTAAATTAATTAATGATTTCTTCTTTTTAACTCATATTTTATGAGCTTCAATTCTCTTCCAGTTTGTCCTGAAATTGATGTATTTTCCTGAGCGCGTCTAATTAAATAAGGCATAACAGACTTTACTGGACCAAAGGGAACATATTTAGCCACATTATAACCATTGTGAACCAGATTATAACTAATATGATCACTCATTCCTAAAAGCTGTGCAAAATAAAATCTTTTATCCTCTTTTTTAAATTGCTTTGCAACAATAAGCTTTGCAAGTAATGCATTACTATTTTCATTATGACTTCCAGCACAAATAGACACAATATCAGAATGAGTTAGACAAATCTCAATAGCTTTATCATAATCCTTATCAGTAGATTCTTTATTTATATGGACAGGAGATAAATAACCCTTAACCAATGCTCTTTCTCTTTCTTTTTCTATATAAGCACCTCTAACTAATTTTAAACCAAGAAAATATTGCTTTTCTTTAGCATGTTCTATAGAGTTGTTTAAAAAAGCTATTCTATCATGACGATATAACTGCAAAGTATTGTAAACTATAGCTTTAGTATGATTATATTTTTGCATCATTTCAATTGTCATTTTATCAATAACATCTTGTATCCAACTTTCTTCAGCATCAATAAGTATTGGTAATTCGGCTTGAAAAGCTGCTTTGCAAATTGTATCAACTCGACCGTATAATTTATTATATTCAATTTTTTCTTCAGCTGTTAGTTCCATTTTTGAATTTACTTTTTCTAATAGTTCAAAGCGAGCAACTCCGGTAACTTTAAAAACTGCGAAAGGAATGAATGTATTTATTTTTGATATTTCAATTACTTGCAATATTTCATTCATAACAAAATCAAAATCTGATTCTTTCTGATTTCCCTCTGCAGAATAATCAAGGATAGAACCAATATTACTTTCAGCTAAATTTGATATGGTTTTTTTACATTCTTCAATGGTTTCACCACCACAGAAATGACTAAAGATAGTAGGTTTTAAAATCCATTTAACTGGAAATCGCACAAAAATGGCAAAAGAAAGCAGTTTATTTCCCCAATTTACAATCCAGGGTTTTTCTATCGTTTTAAATAAGTAATAAGCTCTTAATAGCTCTTTTTCCGATTTAGAAAGGAACGCAATTTCTGTATTATTAAACATTTGAATGAGAAAAAGTAGATAATTTACAAAAATAATTGATTTTTTATAGTTTATTCCTTAAAACTACGTTAAATTTGCAGTTGTATGGAGAAAATAAAAAAAATAACAGAAAACCCTTACCCTATTTACATTGGAGAAATTAACGAATTTGATTTTGAACAATTTCTACATATTATTAAAACATTTTCTCAAATTGTAATTATAGTAGATGAACATACAAAATTGCATTGTTTACCTAAATTAATAAGTATTCGATCGTTTAGACGTGCTAAAATTCTAGAAATCAAGAGTGGAGAAGCAAGCAAAAGTATTCAAACTGCAATTGAAATCTTGGAAACATTTACAGATTTTAATTTAGATAGAAATTCATTAATAGTAAATTTAGGTGGTGGCGTAATCAGCGATTTAGGAGGGTTTGTAGCATCTATTTTTAAACGAGGATTGCATTATATTAATATTCCTACAACTTTACTTGCAATGATAGACGCTTCTATAGGAGGTAAAACTGGCGTAAATTTAAAAGGATATAAAAATCAACTGGGTATATTTTCTGACCCTGAAGTAGTATTTATTGATACTGTATTTTTAGAAACCTTACCTAAACGCGAACTGATTGCAGGATTTGCTGAAATAATAAAATATGCTCTTATCATGGATCCTATTTTATGGGATATGTTATTAAAAATCAAACCACAAAATATTTTAGAAAATTCAGAAATTATCAAAAGAGCTGTGTATATCAAGAGCAATATAGTAAATACAGATCCTTTTGAAAAAGATATCCGTAAAATTTTAAATTATGGGCATACTATTGCTCATGCAATTGAAAGTTTTTCGTTAGCAAATGACGAAAACCCATTATTACATGGCGAAGCTGTTGCTATTGGTTTAATTTGCGAAACCTATATTTCTGTCAAAATAAATGGTTTTGACGAAAATAAAGCTGTTATCATTTATAATTATATTCGCTCTTTATTTACCCCATATATAATTAATCCTCAAAATATTCCTGCGTTATTAGTAATTATTAAGCAAGATAAAAAAAATAAAAATAAAAAACTTAATTTTACTCTTATCACTGAAATTGGCAAATCGCTCATCGACAATGATTGTGACGAAAAACTAATAGAAGAAAGTATTCTGTTTTATTCTAATATGTACTAAGTTTTGACAACACTTCATTTTAATAATTCAAATAAAGTATTAAGTGGCGAAATTAATCTGCCTTCTTCCAAAAGTATTACCAACAGAGCTTTAATACTTAAGTATCTTGCCAAAAATAGTTTTTCAATTTTAAATCAATCTCTGGCAGATGATAGTATTTTGCTCGATAATACTTTAAAAAAATTGCAGTTATTGTCAGAAAATAAGTTGACAAACGAAATTTTTATTGACAATGCTGGTACTGCAATGCGCTTTCTTACAGCTTTACTTTCTATCACTAAAGGAAATTGGTCATTAACAGGTTCCGAAAGAATGAAAGAACGACCTATTGCTGGATTGGTGGATACGTTAAATCAATTGGGAGCACAGATTTCTTACCAAGATAATATTGGTTTTCCGCCATTACTTATAAAAGGAGATTTTGTTAAAGGTGGTAATGCATCAATTGAAGCCAATACAAGCAGTCAGTTTATTACTTCAGTTATATTAATTGCAGCTTTTTTAGAAAACGGCTTGTCTTTAAGTTTTAAAGACAAAATCGTATCAAAACCTTATATTACTATGACATTGAATATGCTGGATTATTTTGGCATTAAATATTCTTTTATCAACAATTATATAGCCATAAAGAAACAAGTATTTCATCCCAAAGATATCTTTATCGAATCGGATTGGAGTGCGGCAAGTTATTGGTACGAAATGGCGGCCTTATCAGAAAATGTTGAAATAAAATTAAATGGTTTATCCAATTCCGGCTGGCAAGGCGATGCAATTATTGCAGATATATTTAAGGAATTTGGTGTAAATACTGAATTTTTGAACGATGGAGTTTGCTTAAGCAAAACTAAATCACGAATCAAATCATTTTCATTTGATTTTACTGATTATCCTGATATAGCCCCTACCATAGCTGTTTGTTGTGCAGGTTTAGGTATTAATGCCGAATTAAAAGGTTTAGGAGGCCTTATAATAAAAGAATGTGATCGCTTACATGCACTTGAAACTGAACTCAAAAAAATTGGATGTAATGCAAATATCTTCAATGACAATACATTGCTTATTGAATCTTCAGTAATAAACCCTCAGGAAATTATTCATACCTACAACGACCACCGTATGGCAATGAGTTTTGCTCCCTTGGCAATCGTTCTTGGAAAACTCAATTTAGATAATATCCATGTCGTAAAGAAATCATATCCTGGCTTTTGGAATGATTTTCAAAGGGTGGGTTTTAGGATTGATTAAAGTCAAAGAAAAATATTGAAGCTTACAAATTACAGTTAATGCTAACTATACCTCCAAGCCCAAATTTAGAATCATCTCTTGTGAAATAATCTATCGCTTCGATATTCAAATAATAATTTACATAAGGTTCAATCGTTAGAAATATCTTGTTGTTAATAAAATATTCGCACCCTAAATTAAGTTGAGAATAGGTCTTCAGACTACCCAATGAAGGATTGATACTTAAGATCAAACCTATCGAAGGCGATATTTTAAAGTGTTCTTTCGTAAACAATGTATATCCTATCATTAAGGGAAGATTCCAAAATTTATATCTAGAAAAATCATGTCCAATATAAGGTCCTTTATGGTAAGTGGATGGGAAATCATTAGTATCTAATCCATTGTTTTGATAGGTTGAATTATAATAATATATTGAATAGGATAAACCGCTTCTTATTGATAGTTTTTCGTTAAAATTATATTGAACCTTTAAACCAAAATGATAACCATGACTTTCTTCAGTTGAAATCAAAGTATTATATGGGTCATCGAATTTAAAATGACAATAATCTAATGAAGTTTCTATTCCTAAATAAAATTTATGTTTTTGAGTAATGCTTGCATTATTTGATTGAAGTGAATTTTCTTGATTTATTGTATTATTGTTTTTACTAATATTTGATAATTGCTCAGGTTTAAGGGTAAATTGAGCATAAATCTGTGCTGATATCAGCATTACACAAAAACTTAAAAATATTCTCCTTTTCATTTTTTGAGTATTTATAATTATTGAAATGAATCTCCCCGCCGCAAGCGGACGGGGTATCATTAGTCTTTCTAAAAGAG
>JACABE010000014.1:46391-85006 GCA_013377005.1 Bacteroidota bacterium | reverse complement strand
TATTAACATATTCATTTGTAATTCAATTAATTATGTGTTTTGTCATCTACTAAATTATTAATTACTTAATTTTTGATATTTATCACCTATAACAATTTTGCAAAGTAAGTTGCAATATACTCATAACATTATACTACAACTTTCCTATTTAAAAGTATTAAATATGAAATATAATATAGCAGAAGTGCCTAAAATTATAATGCAGTTTAATCAATAGTTTATTGATGAATTATATTAGACAATTCTTCTTCTATTCCCTGAATATTAATGAATTGTTGTTGTAGCTTATCGTTTTTGTTTTGCTCAGAAATTACATCTAAAAGTATTCTTACTGACTTAAGTAAAGACTGAATGTTTTCTATAACTTTGTTTTCATCTATTTCTTTTTCTTCAACTTTAATTGTAGTTACAGATTTTGTTTGATTGCAGTTTTCTTCTAGTTTTTCAGCCATATAATTAAACGCTTCAGCTAATTCTTTAAATTCATTATTCCCTGAAATATTAATACGACTTTTATAGTTTTTATTGGCTATTTCTTTGATTTTTTCCGTAATTTCATTTACAGGTTTAGCTATATAGCTGGGGAAATTAAACATGAATGAAAATGTAAAAAGGAAACAGAATGTAATTATAATCAATAGATTTTTATAACTCTGATTTAATATTTGATTTAAATTGTCATTTTTTTGTACAATTGCTTGCATATTGAGAGTAGATATTGTAAATATTTTTGCTTTGATTTCATTATATAAAGGTAAGATATTTACAGTATAGAAATTTATCTTATCACTTATAGTGTCAATTCTTTGTGCCGACACCAGCGATTTGTATTTAAGATACATTTGATGAATGGATTGACTTAATTCTTTTTCGCCAAATTCAGTAATGTTTTTCTCTTGTTTTGCAAGATTTTCTTCAAATTTACTCAAAGAGCCGTTTAATGTATTTTTATCAAAATGATACAATTTGTTTAAAAATAAGGATGCTACTGTAGTATGTGTATCATCGATGGCCTGTATCATATTTTCAGCATATTGCACAGAATGATAATTATTTTTAATCATCAACTCTGTACTATTTTTAATGGAAGAAAAATAATAAATACTCATAATGCCGATAGCAAGAAATTCAATAAAAAGAAAAAGAATTCCTATCAATACTTTTGTTCGGATTTTTAAATGCATGGCTTTAATTTTTTAATTATTTATTTTTATTTATTATGATGTATTCTATTTAAACAAATATTTGTAACCGGCTGATGGACCAATGGGATGAATTCTATTTGTATATCGCTTTTATCTAAACCAAATGCTTTTTCATCTCTTTGTCCCAGTTTCTTTAAAAAGAAATATGATTTTAATAAAATTCCATCTCTTATTGCAAACTCATTTTCCACTGATAGAAATTTTTCAACAATAACAAATTTAAAGTCAGGTTCACCGTTATATTTTGTACTCCCATCGGGACGGATATGTAAGTTTAATTCTTTATTAGCAATTAATTCCTGAACAATTTTCTTAAAATACAATTCAGAGCGAGGAATTATTCTGAATCCTACATTTATATTTACTTTTATTATTTTATCCTCTATTAATTCTGAAACTTCATAGGAGAGTGTGTAGGGTTGTTCTGTTCTGTTGATGTGAAGAAACCAATAAACATCAGCTCGTTTTGGCTTCTTAGCTAATATCGATTTGATAATTTTTTCTTCTATCTGATGTCTTGTATTCGCTTTGGTTAAATAAATCAGATGTGTTGAAAATTTAGGAATAGTAATATCGTTACTTAAGTCGCAGATGGTTGAAGTAAATTTACCCAGGTCAATAAATTTTGTGTAAGTGTTGGTGATTTTTCTGGCATAATACCAAACATACATGGTAAGGAAAATAAACAATTCGAAAAATAGAAACATCCATCTTTGCTTTATTTTAGCAATATTGGCAATAAAAAATGATACTTCTACAGTTGCGAAAATCAAGATAAGAGCAAATACCAGGTATTTATTCCATTTTAATTTATAAATAAGAAAATAACGTAAAAGAACAGTAGTCATCATCATTGCAATGGTAATGGAGAATCCATACGCAGCTTCCATGTGGGCTGAAGAATGAAAATAAAGTATCATTAAAATACATCCAAACCATAGAATTGTATTTACACTGGGAATATAAATCTGTCCTTTAATTTCAGTAGGTTGCCTTACTCCCACTCGTGGCCAGAAATTTAAGTTCATAGCTTCACTGATTAAGGTGTAGCTTCCGCTGATTAAGGCTTGCGAAGCTATGATAGATGCTATTGTTGCTATTATAATACCAGGTAATAAAAACCATGCCGGAATAATTTCGAAAAATGGATTTCTGTCGTTTAAAAAAGCCTGCCCCTGATGCATTAACCAAGCAGCTTGTCCTAAATAACAAGCTACTAAACTTATTTTTACAAACACCCATGTAATTCTTATGTTCCTAATACCACAATGTCCTAAATCTGAATACAAAGCTTCAGCTCCGGTAGTGCAAAGAAAAACTGCACCTAATAACCAGAAGCCATTGGGATAATGAACCAATAACTGATATCCATAAACAGGACTTAAAGATTTTAGAATATCGGGATGAATTGTGATTTGATGAACTCCCATAATGAGTAGCATTGAAAACCATACCATCATTGCAGGCCCAAATAGTTCACCTATTTTTTGTGTACCGAATCTTTGAAAGAAAAATAATCCGGATAAGATAATTACTACAATGCCTATCGTAAAAGTATTACCAGCAACAACTGTATTTTCCAATCCTTTTACCATGCCTAATCCTTCAATGGCAGAAGCAACAGTAATAGGAGGTGTAATAATTCCATCAGCCAGTAAAGTTGTAGCACCAAGAATTGTAGGTATAACTAATCTCTTACCATATCTTTTTACCAATGCATACAAAGAAAAAATACCACCTTCGCCCTGATTATCAGCTTGTATAGTAAGCCATATATATTTAATTGTTGTTTGAAAGACCAATGTCCAGAATATACAAGATACACCACCATATACCAAATTGGCATCAATTTGCCTAAGACCGATTACGGCTCTTAGTGCATATAAGGGGCTTGTTCCTATATCTCCATAAATGATACCTAAAGCTACTAATAATGATGCTGCAGTAATTCGATTAGAAAAATGAGAGTTGCTTTGTGCTTTCAAGTTTTTGCAGTTTAAAAATGAGGCACAAAAGTCGCTAAAAAGCTATAAGGAATTAATAAAGATTTACGAAATAGTATAAAGAAAATATAAAGATTAAATAAAACGATATCCTACGCCACTTTCGGTAATGATATGTTTGGGATGATCGGGGTTGTCTTCTGTTTTTTTACGCAAGGTTCCTACAAAAACTCGCAGGTATTGGACTTCTGTTTGATATCCAAGACCCCAGATTTCTTTTAATATAAATTGATGGGTTAAAACCCTGCCTTCATTTTGAGCAAATAAAGCTAATAGTTTATATTCTGTAGTAGTAAGCTTTATGAGTTCGTTGTTCTTTTTTACTGTTTTAGCCACAAGATCAATTTCAATATCGCTGCAAAAAATAATTTGTTCGCCATTCTGATTATTATTTCTGCGAATGGCAGCTCTTATTCTGGCAAGCAATTCTGCTGTTCTGAAAGGCTTGGACAAATAGTCAGAGGCTCCGTTATCCAATGCTTTTACAATATCATCTTCGCTGTTTTGAACGGAAAGAATAATAATTGATTTCTGATACCAGGTTCTGAGTTCTTTCAGGATTTCGTGACCATCGATATCAGGTAAGCCGAGATCTAATAATATAAGTTCAGGGTTAAAACTTGCGGCTAATTGTATGCCTTGCTTGCCAGTTTCGGCTTCTATAACTTTATAATCGTTGCTTTCAAGGTTAATACAAAGTAATTTCCTTAATTGAGGTTCGTCATCTATGATTAGTATCTCTGTTTTATTCATTTTTTAAATTATTGATATAGGAAATTTCGCAAGGTATAGTAATTTTAAATATAGCTCCTCCTGAAGCTTGGTTTTCTAGAGAAATAGTTCCGTTTAAAGCGTTTACAAATCCTTTTACAATTGACAATCCTAATCCGCTGCCACCTGTTCTGGCATTGGGCAAACGATGAAATTTATTAAAAACCAATGGAATTTCAGTTTCAGGGAAACCTTTTCCATTGTCGCTTATCGTAATTATTAATTTGTCGTCCTGAATAGATGTATTTATAGTTATTATTGAATTTTTGGGTGTATAGTGTATGCCATTATGAATGATGTTTGATATGATTTGTTCCATCATCATCAAATCTACGTTTACAAACGGGAAATTATCGCTAGGTTTGAAATGAATGGTATGCGATTGCATGCTATCGGAAAACTTTTGGATAACGGAAAATATCAACTCATTCAAATCGCAGTATTCGGGTTTTGGTTTTAGGATAGCCGATTCTAGGCGACTCATATTTAATAAATTATCGACCTGTCGGTTTAATCTTAAAGTGGCAGTATCAATTTCGTTATACAAATCATTCTGATCGTAATCTGACAAACCGGTTTTGTTTTCTTTTAAGGTGTCAATGGCGGCAATAATAGTAGAAATCGGGGTTCGAAGTTCGTGCGAAAGTGAGTTAAATAAGGTGTTGTAAAGTTTGATGGCGGTTTCTTTTTCTTCTTTATCTCTTAATTTTTTTTCCTGTTCTCGTATTTTGAATGTAAGCACTGCATTTACCATTGCAATGATAAAATACATGAGGAACATCAGTAAATCTTCGGTATTATCAATGTGTAATGTAAACTGAGGGGGAATGAAAAAGAAATCCCAGATTAATGCACTTAATATGGATGCCAGTAATACAGGAAATATATCGAAAAGCATTGCTATTACAGATACTGTGAACAATAGCAATAAAGCTACAACTCGATATCCTATCCAGTCTTTGATAAGATAAAAGGATGAAGCCATAAGGATAACAAATACAATGCTGAAAATGTATTGCTTTTGATGAGATATTTTTTTTCTGAAGGTAATCAATGGCTGAGTTGTTGTTAGAAATTGTTTCGTTACAAATTTAGCTAATTTTATTTTATAAAAATAAAAAGATGATCATATTTATGGCTTTGTTGTTATAAGCCATATTGGGACAATATATAAACTTTATAAAGGCATTCTTTTCTGCTAATTTATAAATGTTAATAAGTTTTTTAATGTATTGAATTTATTTTTAGTAGCTTTGTTGCTTAAAAGAAAAATAAATTCTTCCCATCTTGTTGTTTATCGTTTATTTTTTTACTTTTATGCAGGAACGATGAATAAAATGCTATTATGTTACCAACTATTTTGAATGTAATTGGATAGTTTTTTTAATATAACCAGATGAATTATAAATTAACTTTAAACAAACTATAAATTCATGATTATGAAGAAATTTTTATTGATTACTTGCTTGATTTATTGTTCAGTTATAAGCCAAGCGCAAATCCCTATAAGAGAAATGCCTTCTAAAAAAGAATTATCTGAAACTCCAAAATACGATAGTACAAGTTTTATGTATTATCCATTTGACAGAAAAGATATAATAAAGCAATACATCGGTCAAAATATATATATTTTACCTCTTTCAAAAAATGGCAGCCACAATTATATGGGTTTTAAAATTTCAATTGAAAACAAGAAAGAAATGGCTGATTTTATAGCCCCTGAAGATTCATTTTTCAACCAAAGTTTAACAATTTTAGATGCTTATATGAATGATCCTTCCGACGGATGGTCATTAAAACTTCTCTACAAAGAAAAAGATACAATATTCTACATCAATAGGGATGATAATCTTAGTATTAATTACATACCGTTTATTCTACAAGCATTTTATGAAAAATCTAAAAAAACTTATATTAATGAGTTTTTTGTTAATGACGATGCATTAGAATTAAAAGATGCAAATACAGGTGATATTATTAATATTAAAAAAGGAGAAATATGGGAATGCAATGACATTGCATTAGTTGATAATGATTTTGAAAAATATAGCTCCAGCGAACAAGTTGTTTATCACCCAATGTTAGTTTTTAAAAATACTAAAGGTAATGAAATCTATGTAAATTTTGTGGCTTTCTATTATGAACGAGACATGTTGTCACATGGTTATCAACGTGTTGATGCTATAGGTATTAAAAGTTTCTCAACATTAAAAGATTACAAACTTGCTAATAAACAAAGGTTGGATATTGAAAAGAATCGTTTAAATAAAATTACAAGAGAGAAGAATGAAATTATTCAAAAATTTGGTACAGAAATTGGAAATTTAATAAACAATCATAAAGTTGCCATTGGCATGACAAAGGAAATGTGCAAATTATCTTTGGGTAATCCATTTTACAAAAGGGAAACAATAACTGAAAATGAAAAATTTGAAGTCTGGAACTATGATTTTAATACATTTCTTTACTTCGAAAATAATAATTTGAAGATGATAGATAATAAGATACTCAATAATTAAAATAAGGCATAATATATGGTAAAATCTATTATGACAGACAATAAGAGACTTCGAAAATAAAAACATACAACTTTTAAAAAATATGGAAAAGAATGATCTTTTATTTATGATGGATGATAGTGTTTCCGATAATAAGGAATCAATCATCGACTACATGCTTTCATGGACACTTAGGATGTCCAGTGTCTCTAATGATAATTTTAATAATGTTGTTAGAGATTATTGTAAAAAAATACTTTTTAAAATTATGCTTGTCGATATTGACATGATTAACGAAAACTATAAAATCATACAAAGTGTGAAAATATGGAAACAATGGAGAGGAATTGATTTATGCGCAGAAATTGAATTTATAGATAAAAATGAAAATCTATCAAAACACGCTTTATTAATTGAAGATAAAGCTTATTCGAGTATTCATGGCGACCAATTAAATAGATATAAAAATATTTTTGAAGAACATTATAAAGGTACTGAATTTGAAGAAAATCTTCATTACGTATATTTCACTATTAAAGAAAGAGATAGAATTTTTGACGATGAAATACTTTGTAAAGAAGCAGGATATATAGCTTATACAATGGAGGAAATCAGAGAATATTTGTGGCCAGGTAATGTTGTTATACCTCCAACAGGAAATGAGATATTTGATGAATTCTGGATTAAAAACTGGGGGTGATTTTAAATTTAATGAATAGACAACAAACAAAACGCCTAACACATAATCGAGCATACTGCCCTATGCAATAATTAGCTCACATGTAGCACACCAAATCATCAAATCACTCTATCATCAAATAAAAAGCCCCGAATATTTCTACTCGAGGCTTTCATCGTTAATAAGCATTAAATAATTATTTGTATTCAGCAATAATAGCTTTTACACCATCAGGCGAAACGCGTCCGTAAACCTTTTCGCCAATAAGCACTACAGGAGCCAATCCGCAGGCACCTACACAACGTAAGCTTTGCCATCGGCAAACAGTTAGCCATAATTATTATACGCTCGTAGAAATTAAGATATTTTATAGAAAGTAATCTCTTTGCCCGATTCGGTCAGTTCTAATTTATACAAATCCTTAGATTTTATACACTTCAATACTTTTTTATACAAATAAGCTTTAGATTCATCTGTAATATTATCAATTCCCATAGAACCCGTTTTGGGATGTACATACATTAAGTAAAGGCTATCATCTTTAATTATCAATAAGAAGTAGCATCTAAAACCACCTCGCCCACCTAATCTTTTTTTTATATACGGAGTATCATCGCTATTATTTAATCTGGAACCTGAACATAGTTCTGAGGTTGATTTATTAAAGAAGTAATCAATTATTTCTTGTTGTAATGTTTTATACGATTTGTTTGAAACTAACTTTTCAAGTTCTACTTTAAACTCTTCAAGTGAATAGATTTCCATTAGATGAGAGACAATTCTTTAGTAGTTTCAATAAATTCAGGAATTTCTGGTAAGAAGAAAAATACAGATTCTAAATCCTGATAAGCTTCTCTTAATTCGTCAATAGCATTTTTAAAGTTTTTAATTTCCTCCTTTGCAACACCTTTTTTTCTAAAATAATCCATAGAAACATATTGCCTTATAAGGGTTGTTCTCAAATCTTTTGCTGACGAAATTAAGTCATTGATGAGCATTAAACATTCATTATCCAAATCGGTAAACCAAGTTATACTTTCAATTTTTTCATTAATAGTATAGATTTTTTCAGCTTTACTGTGTAAACTATTTTTAAAATCAAGTATTGCATCTAAAAAAGCATTTATGTGTTCTTCGTCATAAGGATTAGCTTTTTTCTCGCTATAAGAAAAAGTTCTAACATTGGTAAATGTTTTTTCAATTTCCGCTTTATATAATATAGCTTCCATGAGTAAATAGTTTAAATTTTGAGCAAATTTACAAAAAAAATTACTATGCTCAACATGTAGTGTGGAAAATTAACTGAAAGTTAGTTTTTGTTTTTACTCTTTTTTAACTTCGTGCATCGATAATCACCAAATAAAAAGCCCCGAATATTTCTACTCGAGGCTTTCATCTTTAGTTAAGCAATAAATAATTATTTGTATTCTGCAATAATAGCTTTTACACCATCAGGCGAAACACGTCCGTAAACCTTTTCGCCAATAAGCACTACGGGAGCCAATCCGCAAGCACCTACACAACGCAAACAGCTTAAAGAGAATTTACCATCTTTTGAGGTTTCGCCTACCGCAATTTTCAATTCGCGTTTAAACTCTTCCAGTACTTTTTCGGCACCTCTTACATAGCAAGCCGTACCGGTACATACCGAAATAGGAAATTCGCCTTTGGGTATCATGGTAAAGAAAGAGTAAAACGTAACTACTCCATACACATGAGCAGTAGAAACATTTAATTCCCTGGCAATTATTTCTTGTACCTCGGCAGGCAGATAACCGTACATGGTTTGGGTTTTGTGCAACACATTAATCAGTTCGCCGCCTTCGTTGTTGAAGGATTTGCAAATATCCTTTATCTTGTTTATTTTATCTTCTGATAATTTAATATTAACCATAACATTTATTTTTTTAAGATTGTTATTACTCTTCAATAAATACTTCGTTGCTTTTGTCGAAATAGTGCGTATGCAATAAATGATGCGATTTTTCGCCGCAAGGTTTGCCTAAGAATTCATCGTAAAGTTTGATAATATCAGGATTTTCGTGCGATTTACGAATAGGTTTACCGGCGTCTTCGCGGTAAATAGAAGCAGCACGTTTTTTCAAAATACTACTATCGCCAAAGTTTAATGGTTGACCACCGCCACCGATGCATCCACCAGGACAAGCCATAATTTCGATAGCATGGAATTTAGAAATACCGGCTCTAACGTCGTCCAACAATTTGCGGGCATTACCCAAACCATGAGCAATACCAATGTTTAATGGTAAACCATTAAAATCGATAGTTGCCGAACGAATACCTTCCATACCTCTTAACTCATTGAATTCAACTTTTTCAAGTTTTTTTCCGGTATGAATTTCGTAAGCAGTACGGCAAGCAGCTTCGATAACACCACCTGTATTGGCAAAAATAACGGCAGCACCTGTTGATTCGCCCATTGGATGATCGAAATCTTCGTCAGGTAAATTCATGAAATCAATGTTGGCTTGTTTGATAAACTGAGCCAATTCGCGGGTTGATAAAGAGAAGTCAACATCAGGATTGCCATCAACTTTAAACTCGTCGCGTTGACATTCGTATTTTTTAGCCAAACAAGGCATAATAGAAACTACTACCATATCTTTGCGGTTTACACCAATTTTGTCGGCAAAATAAGATTTAGCAATAGCACCAAACATTTGTTGAGGCGATTTAGCTGTAGATGGAACGTCTAACATATCAGAAAAGTTATGTTCAAAAAAGTTAACCCAACCCGGACAGCAACTTGTTAAAATAGGTAATTTAACGGTTTTGTCACCAGCTAAGTGTTTTCCCAAACGACCCAATAGCTCAGTACCTTCTTCCATTATGGTTAAGTCGGCAGCAAAATCAGTATCAAATACATATTTGAAACCCAAACGACGCAAAGCAGCCGCCATTTTGCCTGTAACAGAAGTACCGGCTTCCATGCCAAACTCTTCGCCCAAAGCAGCACGAACAGCAGGAGCAGTTTGTACAATTACGGTTTTGGTTTTGTCAGACAAAGCTCTTATAACATTGCTGGTATGATCTACTTCGGTTAATGCACCCGTAGGACATACCGAAACACATTGACCGCAATACGTACAAGGCGATTTTTCCAGATTCATTTCAAATGCAGGAGCAACTACAGAAGTAAATCCACGATTTACAGCCGATAAAGCACCTACCGTTTGAACGTCATTACACATCATTTCGCAACGACGGCACATAATACATTTATCCACATCGCGAATAATAGAAGGAGAAGTATCTACACGATAGGTTGATTTTTCGCCCTGGTAAGGAATTTCGCGGATGCCAAATTTCTGAGCCATTGTTTGCAATTCGCAGTTGCCCGATTTTGCACAAATCAAGCAGTCGAACGGATGGTCAGAAAGCATAAGTTCTACAACAGTACGTCTTGTATTTAACACACGAATATTGTGAGTATCTACAACCATACCATCAAAAGCTTCGGTAGCGCAGGCAGGGGCAAGGTTTTTGCGACCTTCAATTTCCACAACACAAACGCGGCATCCACCGGGTTTGTTTTCAATTTTCATATCGCCCAATTCAAAATAGCAAAGTGTTGGGATATCGATACCCACTTTTCTTGCTGCTTTCAAAACGGTGGTGCCTTTTTCTACTTCAACGATTTTATTATCTATTGTTAATTTAATCATTTCCATGTCTTGAATATATTTTTATATTATTTTATACTAATTGCGTTAAATTTACATTTTTCCATACAAGCACCGCATTTGATACAAATGTCCTGGTTAATGTAATGAGCTAGTTTTCTTTCACCAGTAATGGCATTTACAGGGCAATTGCGTGCACAGGCAGTACAACCAACGCATTGTTCAGCATCAATAATATATTGCATCAATGCTTTACATTGTCCCGAACGACATTTTTTCTCGTTGATGTGTTCCAAATACTCATCCCAAAAGTTATCTAATGTAGAAAGTACAGGGTTTGGAGAAGTTTGACCTAAACCACACAAAGAAGCATCTTTGATTACCTGGCTTAAATTTTTCAACTTATCCAAATCAGCCATCGTACCTTTACCTTGGGTAATGGTTTCCAGAATTTCATACAGACGCTTGTTACCAATACGACAAGGAGTACATTTACCGCATGATTCTTCAACAGTAAAATCTAAATAGAATTTAGCAACAGAAACCATACAATCGTCTTCGTCCATTACAATCATTCCACCTGAGCCCATCATCGAACCGGCAGCAATTAAATTGTCATAATCGATAGGTGTGTCAAGATGACGTTCTGTTAAGCAACCACCTGAAGGACCTCCGGTTTGAACAGCTTTAAATTTTTTGCCATCTTTAATGCCACCACCAATTTCGTATATAATTTCACGCAAAGTGATGCCCATCGGAACTTCAATTAAACCAACATTATTGATTTTTCCGGCCAAAGCAAATACTTTTGTACCTTTTGATTTTTCAGTTCCAATGCTCGAAAACCATTCAGCACCTTTATTGATAATAACAGGAACACTTGCAAAAGTTTCTACATTGTTTACATTGGTTGGTTTTCCTAAATAACCCGAAACAGATGGGAAAGGAGGCTTAAATGTAGGTTCACCACGCATACCTTCCATTGAGTGAATCAATGCAGTTTCTTCACCACAAACAAAAGCACCGGCACCATAACGCAATTCGATATCAAAATCGAATCCACTGCCTAAAATATCTTTTCCTAACAAACCATATTCTCTGGCCTGATCAATAGCAATTTTCAAACGAGTAATAGCCAAAGGATATTCAGCACGAATATATACCAAACCTTTGGTTCCGCCAATAGAATAACCACAAATAGCCATTGCTTCAATTACTGAATGAGGGTCACCTTCTAAAATAGAACGATCCATAAAAGCACCTGGGTCACCTTCGTCGGCATTACAAACTACGTATTTTTGGTCAGCTTGCGATTTGCTGGTAATTTCCCATTTCAAACCAGTAGGGAATCCGCCACCACCACGACCACGTAAGCCTGATTTTTTTATAATATCAATGGTTTGTTGAGCATCCATTTCGGTAAGAACTTTACCCAATGCTTCATAACCATCGCGAGCGATATATTCATCTATATTTTCAGGATCAATAAAACCGCAGTTTCTTAAAGCTATACGAATTTGTTTTTTGTAAAAACCCATGTGTTTTGAATCACTTACATGTTCTTTGTTTTCAGGATCTTTGTACAACAATCGTGTAACTTTTCTACCTTTGATGATATGTTCTTCAATAATTTCTCTTGCATCTCCGGGCTTTACTTCTGTATAAAAAGTATTGTCAGGCATCACTTTAACGATAGGACCTTTTTCGCAAAAACCAAAACAACCAGTCATAACAACTTGAATTTCGTGATCCAATCCTTTTTCTACAAGGATTTCTTTTAGGTTGTCACCTACAGTTTTGCTAAGTGATGCATGGCAACCTGTACCTCCACATACAAGAAGATGCATTTTAAATTTTGCCATAATTTATTTCCTCCTTTTATTATTATTTTTGAATACTTTCGTAATTTACAGGAATAATACCATCAACCAATTCATTGTTTTTGATGTATTTTTCAATAATTTCGTTTGCTTTTTTCTCGTTCACATAGCCAAAAACAACTGGATCCTGATTGGGTAATGTTACTTCGATAGTAGGTTCAGCATAACAATAACCCATACAACCCGTTTGAGTAACAATAGCCTCGATGTTTCTTTTTTCAAGTTCATCAATAAAATATTCCATCACAGTTTTTGCTCCGGATGCAATACCACAAGTTGCCATAGCAACTCTAATCTGAACCAAACTCTCAGTATTATTGCCTTTTTCTCTAAGATTCAGTTTAGATTCAAGCCCTTCCTTCATCTTTCTGAGATCTGCCAAAGATTTTACTTTTGTCATAATGTTCTCCTTTTTTATTATTAAATTAATTTGAATATTGTATTTCTGTTAAATTTTCTCTAATCATATCTTTTAAATATTTAATTACTTGCAGTTGCTTGATACTCATCCCATCCATTGCTTCTTTAATTTCTTTTGTATCAAAAACATATTCACCAACATCAGTTTTATGTGTGTAAATAAATCGAATATTTTCATTTGTAGCTGCTGTAAGAACAATAACTCCTGCAATATCACCCAGCATTGCTCTGTCAATATTATTATGCTGAAATATCGCTTTTAAAAAACATCCTTTGCCTAATTCGGAATAGATAGATAAACTGCCTCCTGCTCTTTCTGCATTTTGCTTCAATAATGGAATCCCCATACCTACTTTACGGGTTGTACGAGAAGTACAATAAGGATCTGTCACATGAGAAAGCATTTCCGGTGTCATTCCCTTTCCATTATCTTTTACACTTATGCTATAAATATTTTCTTTTATATTTTCAAATAATTCAATTTCAATCAAATCAGCTTCAGCTGTAATTGAGTTTTGAATAATGTCTAATATGTGCAAAGATAATTCTTTCATAGCTTTTGGCAATTTAATTTAACTTATTTATTTACAAATACTTTACGTCCATCAACGTTAGCAAATGCTTTACATATTTCGGTATAAGATATTTCATCCATTTCAAAAACAGAAGTCGTTTCACCAATGCTTTCCAGGCAATGAGCGTCTGAACTTTGTATTATCGGAAAAGTCTTTAAATATGGAAATTGGTTTAAAAACTCTTCTTTAGATATATGTCTCGATATTTCTAAAGCATCTGCTTTAATATCTTTTGGAATAAATCCCAATTGGCTGATTAAACTAAACTTCTGTCGATTTACATGAGCAGGAATAAACAAACCATTTAATTCGTGTACTTTATCAGCCAAAGAATCAATAGAAATATTTAAAGCAGATTGCAAAAGAATTTCCTCTTCCCCTATTATATTTTCTTTTTCATCTACTACCAATTGATAACCAAATTTTTGAACATCATTCTTGATATCAGGTAAATGTGCTTCTATAAATTCTTGAAATGCAAATAATTTTTTATCATTTTCAAAGAACGTAAGGCAATGAACTTCCTCTTTTGTAGTAATTTCTGCTCCACAAAGTACAAATATTCCGTTTTTTTCTCCTATTTCACGAGTGATTCTACACTGCTTTGTACTATTATGGTCAGTTAAACCAATAATATGAAGTTTTCTTTCCTTTGCTATATTTATAATATTTACAGGACTCATATCCAGATTACTGCATGGCGACAAAACGCTATGAATATGTATATCTGCCCTGTAGTTTATCATTTTTTTAATAAATTATATAATTCACCAGCAATTTCAAATGCTTGCTTATCAGTTCCTAAAATAGGAATATTTTCTTCATTACTTTGATTGGCTGTATCTTCTTCTGGTTTATAGCCTTTTACTAAAATAATAGCTGATAATTCTTTTAAAGAAGCTATTGCCATTATATTTTTATGTGTCTGCAAGGTAATCCAAGCACTACCAGCTTCTGCACTTCCCATTACATCGCTTAATAAATCAGATGCATAACCATTGTTTATTTCATTAGAAAGTCCATTTTCTCCAGAAAAGACCTTTAAATCAAGTTTTTTTACAATTTCTTCAACTTTCATACTTATTTTGTATTAAATTTATCACCCCAAATACGTTTCATTTTTGCAATAGCTTCATTCATTGTCATGCTTCCTTTTTGTTCCATTGTTCGCTGAATAAATACACAATCAGTAATATCAGCCCTTTGCATTACAATATCTTCAGCTAAAGTTTGACAAGTAGAAGCACCACACATACCACAATCGGTTTTGGGAAGATATTCCATAATATCACGCATTTTGCCCATTTTTTTAATGGCTTCCGACATATTTTCGTCTAGTTTTAGCATCGAACGCGGCATAATTTTCGATACATTCATATTTTCAATCAGATACTTTTTATAACTCTGTAATTCTGTTGAAAAACAACTACTATCATTAATTTTAATTTCTGAAGCTTTGGCCCTTTTTTTCATTCGTTCAACAGTAAGAAAACGATTTCCACTTGTTAAAACACCTCCAGCACAACTCTCATCACACGCCCTAAGCTCCAGAAAATCAACATCTGAAATTTCATCACTTTCAATTTTCTCAAGAAAATCAATCACATTATGAATCTCATCAACTGCCAAAGCTCTTCCATCTGTTGTATCTTTTTCTCCATTAGTTAAACTCCATAAAATACCTTTTGCATCCAATTCATCTGAATGAGGTATCATACAATTCTTTTTCCCTGATTGTTTAATACTTTTATAAACTTTGTTATAAATAAAATCAAGATTGATTACACCCGTAATTTCAGATTTATTCTCTCCTACAGGACTTTTTACTGCAGCAATTTTAGCAGCACAAGGAGTTATGTAGAATAGTCCTATTTCTTCTTCAGCTATTCCCTGATCTGTTAGTAGTTTTTTATAATATAAAGCAGCAATATCTAAGGGTGATTTTAATAAAATTAAATTTTCCACTAAAGCCGGAAATTTAACTTGTATTAAGCGAATAACTGCTGGACAAAAGGTAGATATTAAAGGTTTGATTGATGGATTTTTTTTCTTGAAATCCTCACGTGCTTCTATCAAAATATCAACAGTATGCTCTACTTCAAATACATGAGTAAATCCAATTTCTAATAGTTCGCTGTAAATTTGCTGTGTCGTGATATTTTCAGGAAATTGACCAATTAAAACACCAGGAACCAAAGCAATTCTGTATTTGTAATTAAATATCTGATTAAAATCATCATGATCAACATAAATAGCATTTACAGGACAAACTCTAAAGCACTCACCACAATCGACACATCGATTTTCAAACAAATGAGCTTTGCCATTTTTCACCCTAATTGCCTCTGTTGGACAAACCTTTATACAATGAGTGCAACCGATACAATTAGCTTCACTAATTTTTAAAGCATGATGAAAATATTGCTTGTCCATTATTAGTTATCATTCAATTTAACCATTATCATAACTTCTGTTCCAACACCAACTTCACTTTTAATATCAAGTTTGTCTGCATTTTTCTTGATATTAGGTAATCCCATTCCTGCCCCAAATCCCATTTCTCTCACCTGAGGGCTAGCAGTTGAGTATCCTTCCTTCATAGCCTGTTTGATATCAGGAATTCCGGGACCAGTATCTTTTAATCGTAAAATTATTTCTTTTGTATCAATATCTGCAAAGATTGTTCCTCCATAAGAATGAGCAACAACATTGACTTCAGCTTCATATAATGCTACAACAATTCTTTTAATTGTAACAGAATCAACATTTAATTGCTTCAAAACCTTTTTAATCTGGCTCGAAGCAGTTCCTGCATTTGAGAAATCTCCACTAACTACGTTATATTCGAAATGCATTTTTAATATATTGGTTTTATGCCATTATTATAAAGAATTCCAGAAGCTTTAAACATTGAATAATCGCATTCCATCAATAAAATCCCATTTTCCTCAGCTAACTCTTTCATTTCTTCTGTAATTTTCTTTCCTCGTACATATATTATATTAACTACATCGGACATTTCTGCAGTTCTAATTGACTGAATATTAGAAAGACCTGTCAATAAGAGTACATTTTGAGTCTTTACAGTAAGAAGATCACTCATTAAATCCGAAGAAAATGCATATTCTACTTCATAATCAAGCATTTTTTCATTTCCGTATGTTTTTGCTTGTAGTAATGCTTTGATATCTTTAATTTTCATTTTACACAGATTTAATACTAGAAAATAGTATTTTGATGTTTTTGAGGCTGCAAAATTATAACGATTTTACATAAAAAACAAGTTTATTGTGAAAATTATAACAATGTGAAAAAAATAACACTAATTTATATACTGTCTAAATTACTTTTAATATTCTAAAAAAGTAAGGCTGCTAGATTGCTCCAACAGCCTTGTTCATAATAAATGTTTAATTCAAGTAAATATGCTAATACCTTTTTCTCTCTTTGTAATGAGTATGTAGCAAATCATGCGATTTATGACCTAATGGTTCTCCCAGAAAATCTTTATATATCTGAGCTACTTCAGGATTTTCATGTGATTTTCTTAAAGGTAAACCTTCATCTTCAGCATAAATAGCAGTAGCACGTTTTTGACGAATTTCAGGACTGGTTGGAATTGGTTGTCCACCGCCACCTAAACATCCACCAGGACAACCCATTACCTCAATAAAATGATAACTGGCAGTTCCAGCTCTTACTGCTTTCATTAATTCATTAGCATTGTGCAATCCATGAGCAATTGCAACGCTAAGTTCAGCACCTTCAAGGAAAGCCCATTCTGGTTTAACATCTTTAATCATTACTTTGGCTTCTTTTATACCTTCAAAACCTCTTACAGGCATGATTTTAAGATTAGTAAACGGAACTTCACGTCCTGTAACAATTTCGTATGCAGTACGTAAAGCTGCTTCCATAACACCACCGGTAGCACCAAAAATTACAGCAGCCCCAGTGGAGTTACCCATTATGCTGTCATATTTTTCATCATCTAATTTCATGAAATCAATACCAGCTTGTTTTACCATCATAGCTAATTCACGAGTAGTTAAAACGTAATCAACATCTTGATAGCCACTGTCTCGCATTTCAGGTCTTCCACATTCAAATTTTTTGGCAGTACATGGCATGATAGAAACAGAAACCATATTTTTAGGATCTATGCCTTTTTTCTTGGCATAATATGTTTTGACTAATGCCCCAAACATTTGTTGTGGTGATTTACAAGTTGATAAGTTATCTAATAAATCAGGAAACATATGTTCTTGGAACTTTATCCAACCGGGAGAGCAAGAAGTCATCATAGGTAAAGCAACTTTTTCACCATCAACTAAAGCTCTTTTTAAGCGAGTTAAAAGTTCAGTCCCTTCCTCCATAATAGTTAAGTCAGCAGTAAAATCTGTATCTAATACTGAATCAAAACCTATATGTCTTAATGCAGCTACCATTTTACCCGTAACTCTTTCACCAGGTTCGTACCCTAAATCTTCACCTAAACCAATACGTACTGCGGGTGCAGTTTGAACAACAACATGTTTTGAAGGATCATTAATTGCATTCCATACTTCATCAAGATAAGTTCTTTCTGTTAAAGAACCTGTTGGACAACGATTTATACATTGACCACAATTAGTACAAACTACTTCATCTAAAGGTTTATTCATAAAAGTAGAAATTCTTTGATGATCACCTTTTTTCACAACTGCCAATGCACTAACAGATTGTAATTCTTCACATGTTCTTACACATCGTTGACAACGAATACATTTACTATCATCTTTTGAAATAGATGGTGAAGAAATATCAAGAATTTTATCTTTTGATTTTACAAGATCAATAAACACATGATCACCAACACGGTACTCTGATGCTAAATCCTGTAATTCGCAGTGACCATTTTTAAAACATTTGGTACAGTCTGCATTATGCTCTGAAAGTAATAATTCTATAACATGCTTACGTGCAGTTCTTACTTTTTCACTGTTTGTAAAAACTTCCATGCCTTCCGAAACAGGTGTAGCGCAAGATGCAGCCAATAATCTGGCTCCTTTTACCTCAACTACACATACACGGCAATTTCCTGCTACACTTAAGTCAGGATGATTACAAAGTGTTGGTATATTGAAATTAAGCTTTTTAGATGCATCAAGTATGGTGGTTCCTTCTTTAACGGAAACCGCTATATTATTGACTTTTAAATTAACTAAATATTCGCTCATTGTATATATTTTTTTATTGTTATAAAATGAATTTAATAGATAATTTCTTCTCTGAAATTATCAACAATTGAATTAAAAGGATTTGCAACTGATTGTCCTAATCCGCATTTAGCAGCTATTTTCATTGTACTGGCTAATTTTTTCAATTCGTCTAAATAAAGAGGCTTTCTTTCTCCTTTTTTAACAGACTCAATACCTTTTAACAATTGTTGGCAACCAACTCGGCAAGGAGTACATTGTCCACAGGATTCCTCATTGAAAAATTCAAGATAATCATGCAATACATTATACATTGATCGAGAACTATTAAAAATCATCATAGACCCTCCAGTTGGAATACCTTCAAATCCGATAATTGTATCTTTAAGTTGCTTGCGAGGAACACAATGTCCTGAAGCACCTCCTACCTGAACTGCTTTAGTATCTCCATCACCAAAATCTTCCACAAAATCAGCTAAAGGCATACCTAATTCTAATTCAAAAATACCAGGTGTAGGCGTGTCTCCTGAAACTGAAAAAACCTTACTTCCTCTTGAATCTTTGGTTCCCAATGCCTTAAATCTCTCCACACCCATTTTACAAATCATAGTAACATATACCAAAGTTTCAACATTATTAATAACTGTTGGTTTACTATTATATCCGGATACAGCAGGATAAGGAGGTTTATTTCTAGGTTCACCGCGTTTACCTTCCATTGATTCGAAAAGAGCACTCTCTTCACCACAAATATAAGCTCCACTACCTGATTTAATAAAAATTACAAAATCAATACCTTTTGATTTAAGCTGTTTATTAAATTCGTCAATAACTTTATTTAATTGCGGAAGAAGATAATTATATTCCCCTCTAAGATAAATATACCCTTCTTTAGCTCCGATAGAATAGCCGCAAATGGTCATACCTCCTAGTACTTTGCATGCAACTGTTTCAAGAATTTCTCTATCTTTAAAAGTACCCGGTTCGCCTTCATCTGCATTGCAAATTACATATTTAACAGGATTATCTTCATTTTTAGTAAATTTCCATTTTAATCCTGTTGGGAATCCTGCACCACCTCTTCCCTTTAATCCAGAATCTATAACATCTAAAATAATATCATCAGGTGATTTTGCAAGAGTCTTTATAATTATATCAATTACTTCACTTACACTGGTTTCCTGAAATATATAATCAACTTTCTTTAAGATTTTATTTTCCATTTTTATTATTTTTAAATTTTAAAACTAATTCTCAATTACTTAGAATTTTTAGCATAATCTTGAATTACTTCAATTGCTTTTTGAGGTGTAATTTCAGGAAAAACTACATCGTTTACTAACATAACAGGTCCTTTATGACACCAACCCAAGCAATTAGCCGTAAGCAATGTAAATTTCTTGTCGTGAGAAGTTTCACCAACTTTAATTTTCATAGAACTTTCCAAAGCTTCGATAATTTCATCTTTTCCTTTCATGTGGCATGAAATTGTCTTGCATATTCTAACAATGTTTTTGCCTCTAGGCTCGGTATCAAGAAATGTGTAAAAAGAAGCTGTTCCGTAAACTTCAGCAGCAGATAAATCTAATTCTTTTGCTACCATAATCATAGATTCTTCAGAAAGAAATCTTTCTTCTTTAACAATTCCTTGTAAAACAGGCATTAAGCTATTTCTTGATTTGCCATGTTTTTCAACTAAATCTTTTACTAATGTTTCAATATTGGACATATTATCCTCCAAATTTTTGTGAATATGATTGATTAATTCTATTGTTATTTGAATAACAATTTAAAGGTTCAAAATTAATTCTTTTTTCCTGTTAACAAAATAACAATGTGATTTTTTTTTCAACAAACATTAATTTGGAATCTTTCTAAATTATACTTTACGCTAATATATATTCAACCAATAATATAGCATATTATTAAAGGGTTCATTAATTTTTGAATAGATATTTTTATATAAAATTTTAAAAATTATAATTTATGATGTAATTTTGCTTTTAAAAAATAAGAATAATAGCAAATATGAAAATTTTTAAAATTATTGTTGCACTAGTATTACTTTTTTCAAACTTAGTAGCAAAATCTCAATCAACTACAAAAAAAAACGATAATGAATTGTGGGTAAATAGTTTTGAAAAAGCTAAAATCGTTGCTTCAAAAAAGAAAGTTGCAATCGTATTGTTTTTTACAGGAACTGATACTTGTGCGAATTGCATTAAAATGCGTCAGAATATTTTAGATTCTAAGGATTTTATAGAATACAGCCGCGATAATTTTGTAATGCTTCATATAGATTATCCAAACGGAAAAACAAATAAACTTACTCCAATTCAAATTAAAAAGAATAAAGAATTGGCGGCAAAATATAATCCTCAAGGCAAGATCCCTCAAATTGTTGTTCTTGAACCAAAAGGTGGCGTTAAAGCAACTGCCAATTATTTAGATATTCCTGTTTCAGAATATCTACCCCAGTTCAAAGCCCTGTTGAATATGTTTAAATAGGATAATTAATAGTCGAAGCTATTTTGACTCTTCAAAGAAAAGCAAATAATTTTCTATTGATTTCTATTTTTTTTGTAGGTTTGTACAAAACTTATAAAGGAAAGCGTGAGTAGATATTTTTTACATTTGGCTTATAATGGAAAGAATTTTCATGGATGGCAAATTCAAAACAATGCCATTACTGTTCAACAGGAATTGAATGAAGTACTAAGTTTATTTTTCAAAACTAAAATTGAATTAACTGGAGCCGGAAGAACCGATACCGGTGTGCATGCCAAAGATTTTTACGCTCATTTTGACTTACCAACAAATCTAAATAAAGAAGATATTCCAAATATCGTACATAAATTAAATGGATTTTTGAAGCAAGATATTGCTATTTACGATATTATTCGTGTTAAAGATGAGGCACATGCACGATTCGATGCAGTTTCGAGAACATACCATTATTATATAGGTATAAAAAAAGATGTTTTTAACTTTGAATATTCTTATTTTATATATGGAAACTTAGATGTAACTGCTATGAATGAAGCTGCTAAAATACTTTTTGATTATACTGATTTTTCTTGTTTTTCGAAATCAAATACCCAAACTAAAACAAACAATTGCAGAATTACTTCAGCTTTTTGGGAAGAATGTGATAATAGTTTGGTTTTTACTATCACAGCAGATCGCTTTTTACGAAATATGGTAAGGGCAATCGTTGGTACATTATTAGAAATTGGCTTTCACAAAATCAACATTGAAGATTTTAAGAGAATTATTGATAACAAAAACCGTTCGGATGCAGGCTACTCTGTACCTGCAAAAGCTTTATTCCTTACAAAAATTGTTTACCCTGAATCTGTTTTTCTCACAAAATAATAAAGTAAAAAGCGAATGTCATTGGAATCTTTACTTTATGATAGCAGCAGAATAGTTATTGAAATAGCCGCAAATGCTATTGAAGGACATCCTGAGCAATTGAATGCGATGTTTGAGCTGTGTTGCAAGCCTTACCCGATTTCGATGCGGGCTGCACGTGTGGTGCAATTGTATTGCGTAAAACATCCTGATGCTACTCTACCTTTTCTTGGTATTCTTACTGATGAATTGCTTAAAACTAAAGTTGATGGTGTAAAGCGCAGCTTCTTAAAGATTATGATTGAAGTGATAGATGTAAAGAATATTTATAATGCAGGTTTGGTGTTGAATAAATGCCTTGATTGGTTGCTTTGTGATAAAGAAACCATTGCCGTAAGGGCGTATAGTATTGATTTAATAATAAAATTTGCTAAAGAAGAACCAGACTTAAAGAACGAATTGATACTAGTATTTGAAAATCTACCCTTAGAGGAATATCCAAGTTTGAAAATCAGATGTAAGAGAGGATTAAAGCTAATTAGGAATTAAGAATCGTAAAATTACGTTTCTTATTTTATTATATAAACATTTTTATTGCTGAATAACCTAAAAATAAACCAAAAAGACAAAGTGCAATGCCTAAGCATTGAATTACCCTATTCATTACAACTACATTTAGTTTTGTACGGTATTTTACTAGAAAATAGGATAAATAATAAAACCAAATAATACTACCTAATGCCAAAAAGAAAGCATAGCAGATACTAATTATTAAGGGGAAATAATTGGGTAATTTTGCATTGTTAACTTTGTGGATTTCTTTTTGTAAGGTGTTGATAGAATCTACTTTTAAGTAGGAAATCGTTTTTTGAGTATCAATAGCTTTACCTTCAATATTATTGATTTGTTGTACATTTTGATCAATCATGGTATCCATACCTCCGGTGTTAAAACCCAATGAAGCTACCATTGAAATTACAAAAAAAGAAGATGTTAACCAGCCAATAAATAGCGTAGGATTCAAAAAGTTAAGCATAAACCCGGTCCAAAAACCACTTCTTTCCTTTGTGATTTTTTTTGAATGGTGTTGCTTTTCATCAAGATGATCCAAATTGAGCTTGGTTTTTGCTATTTTAAAACCAATGTAAAGTAAAAATACTGCACCTGCCAGTAATACATAAGGAATGATAGGTTTGTAAAGAGAATATAGTTTGGTTAAACCAAAAACAGCAATAAATACATAAATAAAATCGGCAAATGACGCACCAATAGTTGCTAATACGCAATATCTCATTCTGCCTTTCAATGCGTTGGATGTAATTAAAATGCTGATAGGACCAGCAATTGGCATCGAAAAAATGAAGCCAACAATTAACGCAACAAGCGACATTGTAAATAAACTTTCGGTCATAGAAGGTTTATTGGTTTGTAAATTTATGTTTTTTTATTACTTCAGCAGCTGTTTGCAAATCAGCAGCAGTATCAATTTCCATGCAAATATACTCAGTAGTATCCACAATAAAAATATTTTCGCCTTCTTTTATCATTTCTTCAAAGGCCACTTCGTAAAAAATATTCACCATTTTTTCGTGGACTACCTTTCGATCAATTACCTCAAAAAGTTTGTATAATGATTTTGTACCAAATTTCTCAATTCCGATAGACTCACCAATGGCTAATGCAGGTGGAACTATTTTGCTAATTTCAAGTACCCTGCCATTGTTGTCGGCTTTTACTTTAATTTCTTCTTCGCCCACATTGTGGCGTTTCAGAGCCAGACAATTTTCGTAACCTGAATTTACCAATGCGTCAATTATGTTGCTGTCGAAAATAATATCGCTGTCCATCAATAGCATTTCGCCGCCTAACAATTCGTTTTTGGCAAGCCAGAGCGAATAAATATTATTGGTAGTATCGTAAACTTCGTTGTAAATATAAGTTACATTGAGCTGAGGGAAAGTAGCTGCAACAAAATCTTTAATCTGTTGCTCCAGATAGCCGGTAACCATTACTAAATCAGTTATATTATTAGCTATTAGGTTTTCAATAGTAAGTTGTAAAATGTTTTTTTCGCCTACTTTTAATAAGCATTTTGGTGTATTATCAGTAAGCGGACGTAGTCGTGAAGCAATACCTGCGGCTAAAATTACGGCTTTCATTTTATCAATGTTAACTTATTATTAAGCTGCAAAAGTAAGGAAAAAATAATTATGAAATAAGAAGGAAAAATAATGAATAGCAAAAAATGAAAAATACAGAAAAAAGAAAATCAACAAGCATTAAACAAGTTTCAACTTTGGAAGTGGCTATTTACTATTAAAATTAATAATTTTAGAATTTACTTACAATATTTCAGGTAGTCAAAGCATGATAAAAAAGCGGAGGGAGGGGGATTCGAACCCCCGGATCCACTTTAGGCAGATCAACTGTTTTCGAGACAGCCCCGTTCAACCGCTCCGGCATCCCTCCTATTGAGCTGCAAAGTTAATAATCTATCACATAATTTTTATTTAATTTTGAGGAAATTTATATAGGTTTGCAAATTATTCATTCATAAACACGATGAGAACACTACGTCTATTCACAATTCTGATAGTTTCAATTTCTTTTTCAATATCTACAACGCTTTACGCCCAAAATGATTCGTTGAATATAAAAAAGTACTGGCACTACCGTCAGCGTTTAAATTATTTTGTAATGCCTGGTATTCAAAGAGGTCAAAGTCAGATTGCAGGTATTCGTAATCGTTTTGATTGTGGAGCAAATGATATTAATTTTGGTCAGCATGGAATTTATTTTGGTTATTACATAGGAATGCTGGCTACTGAATTTAAACTACTGAATGATGCAGGAGACAATACAGCCAAACAAACCCAATATGAGCTAAACCTTGCATTAAAACAATATGTTACTTATCTCGACAAAACAGAATCTCTTCTTTTTAAAAATATGAAAGATAGTCTCGATGGCTTTTTTGTAAGAGAATCTGTACCTTGCGATTTTTTAAACGATGAGTCCCGAAAAAACTATTTTAACAAAGAACTACAAGCCAATGATAATTGGGATTATAAAAAAAACAACTGTTTTGGCAATTTACCCAAAGGTCATCCCGGATATGTTGTAAAGGTTTCTGAATGCGATAGTATTCCCAAAGCATTTAGTCAGGACGAAGCTATAGGTTTGTTGTATGGGTTGGCTTTGGTTTACAAATGCATGCCCGATAGTTCTTATGAAAAAGCTATTTCAAAAAAAATTGCATTAAACGTAATTAATTATATCCGAACTTCATCAAAAAAATACGGAAGAACATTCAGTATGAAATGGAGTGTTTTCCGTCCGAATGGCGATAAATTAAAAGCAAACGAAGGTGGACTGGCTTGGTTTTATGCACATGGATTCATGAAAGCAGGAAGTTATTTTGATTCCGGTTTTGATAATTTATGGAAAAAAATAACCCGCTATCCACAGGAATTGTTTTTCCAATTCGGTCAATTTCTTCCCAGTCCCAATGCCGACAATACTACAATGATAACTACACTTGCCGTAATCGGTGATTCGTGGAGAGCTGTAGTTCCTGTGATTGGCTTGGTTTTTAAAATGAATACATCTTATTTCGGTATCAAAGCCAAAACCAATAAGCAAGATTGGGATACTTTTTATGCTTTGTCGTGGAATGTAATTCATGGAAAAAATAAAAAAATGGAATTTCGTCTCGAAAAAGCTTTACATCAACTCAACACTGCACCTTACGAAGGCCCATATAATTATGGAATCAATAATAATCCCAAAGGAACAGGCTGGTCAGCTTCTTACAAATGGCATCATAAAAAAAGCTCACAATCTGGCGAATCTTCTGGGATTTGCGGAAATTACAATGGTTTAGATTTTATGCTGTTACACAATCTTTATTGCATCGTAAAGGGAGTTAAAATAACAAACTAACTATTTGGCTTTTAGTTTTACAACTTCGTTTATTCTACTGTAAAATATCCATAAAATCGAAGCTATCAACAGAATATTGCCCAAACCAAGAAATCCGTTATTAGTTAAAAACAATGAAATTGTATGCCCCCATACATCATGCCAATTTCCACCATAAAAAACATAAGCGATAATAACAATTGATTTTACCCATAACGGAACCGATGGTTTTGACAAAAGTAAAAATAAAGAAAGCATAACAATGGGTAAACTAAACAAAAAATGCTCACTATCGGTAACTGTAATTATAGGAATTACCGCTATTGCCAAAAAATAAATCAGGGTAAATCTTTGTATTTCGGAAAGCAGAGTTGCTTTCTTTATTTTGAAAACAAACCACAAAAAGAAGAAAGCTATAAATAAAAGTATAGCTATACTAAACAAAACACCTTGTTGCTGCATTTGCACAACAGAAAGAATTTTATTAATCCAGGCATAAATGGTATCATTACTATGGGCGATATTTGAATTATGCTCTTTCATGGTAGTAAGCCATGCATTCAGCAAAAGATTATTAGCAGGAAAACCTGTAAACAGAGCCGGAAGTAATAAACCAACGACAAAAGTAATAAGCATTGAAATAGACGCTCTAAATTTCCGAAACAACAATAAAACAGGTAATAAAACAATAAAGTGTAATTTAAACAACAAACCGATTCCCATCAATAATCCTGCAGAGAATTGCTTGTTTTCAAGTATTTTTCCTAAACTAATAATATATATTAATAACAAAAGGGCATTTACATTACCAAGATGTAATTCTCTACAAAAATGATTAAGGAGTATTAGAGCAGATAAATAAAGAATTGTAGATTGTTTGATTTCCAAAAAATTAAAAACCTGATTTATGATATTATACGTTTTATATATAAGAATTATAATTGCTGATGCTACTAAAAAATAGAATACAAAAGCAGCAATCAGATATGGTAAATAATAAAAAACAGTAAATGGTAGTAAAGCAAAAGGAGAATATTTGTAAAAACCTGTATCCAAACCAAAAGGAATACCATAAATAGCATCACCTTTTATAAAGTTCTGCATACCCAGATAATACACTTTAAAATCGTTTAATTCAAAGCGGTTATTTTTTATCTGCAACATAAAAAACAAAACAAAAAACAGAGCAATTATCCATCCAAATTCAGGAAAACGTAATTTAACTTTCTTTAACATCATAATACATCTTATAAATCAAAGCTTAAACCATCATAAGCAAACTTAATAAATGACGGTAACTCTTTTTGAACCTCTTCGTGAAATCCCATCATGTGACTAATATGAGTAATATAAGCCCTTTCGGGTTGAATAATTTTCAATACACTTACAGCCTGATCGAGCGAAAAATGCGAAACATGTTTTTTCTTTCTCAGGGCATTTAAAACTACTACTTTTGATCCTTTTATTTTTTCAATTTCTTTATCACTGATAAAATTAGCATCCGTTATGTAAGTAAAATCTTTGATTCTAAACCCGAAAATCTTAAGCTCTAAGTGCAAAACTTCTATTGGAATAATTTTTACATTATTAATTTCAAACAACTTATTTTCAATAGTATGTAAGTTAATTTCAGGTACTCCCGGATATTTATATATTGCAAAAGCATAAGAAAACTCATTTTTAATAGCAATCTGTACATCTTCGCGAGCATAAACATCAATGGCTTTTTTTTGAATATAATTAAAAGCTCTTACATCATCCAAACCTGCAATATGATCTTTATGAGCATGAGTAAGAAGAACGGCATCAAGATGTTTCACATTTTCTCTAAGCATTTGTTCTCTAAAATCAGGACCTGCATCTATCACAAACACATTTCCTTGAGTTTCTATCATCACTGATGAACGCAAACGTTTATCTTTATCATCGGTTGATTTGCAAACTTCGCATTCGCAAGCAATTACCGGAACGCCCTGAGATGTTCCTGTTCCTAAAAAAGTAATCTTCAATTTTTCTATTTTTTGGTAAAAATAAGAAAAATGGATTTACTATTTTTAAAATAAGAGAATAAAAATAAATAATTATATTTGTATCAAATTTCTTTTTAATTTTACGAACGATAAAAAATTAGCTATTTTATTTTTATACACAAAAGTGAATATATTTTACAAAATTAAAGAATTTGCAGGTAATCATTATCTGAACAAGCATTTACCAAAAAATCACCGATTCCGCAAAATTGTGAATCTTGACAATGCCAAAACATTGGGTATCATTTATGAATTGAAAGACGAGCTAACCTATAATCATATTAATCGCTTTATTAAATTTTTACAGGACAAACAGATAAACGTAAAAGCAATAGGATATTTCGATGGAAATATCCGACCTATTTATGCTATCGAGAAATTATCATTAGATTATTACGACCGAAAAGATTTAAATTGGTATGCAAAGCCAAAAGGCAACTACGTTGCAGATTTTATTCAAACCGATTTTGATATTTTAATTGATTTATCTTTAAATAATATTTTTCAAACCAAGTACATTGCAGCAATGTCAAAAGCAAAGTTTAAGGTGGGAAAAGATGGTGAAAATAACAAAGTCATTTTCGATTTAATGATAGATATCAATCCTAATACAACGTTAGATGAATTCATTACATTAATTATACATTATCTAAGTATTATAAATAAAAAAGACAATGAAGAAAGCACTTAGAGGTACGGGGGTTGCTATTGTTACTCCTTTCCACAAACATGGTACTGTTGATTTTACATCTTTAGGGAAATTAATAGAACATCTGGTGTTGAATGGGGTAAATTATATTGTTGCTTTAGGTACAACAGGAGAAACAGCTACTTTATCAGAAAAAGAAAAGCTTGCTGTTACAGATTTTGTTGTTGATACCGTAGCTAAACGTGTACCTATTGTCCTTGGAATCGGAGGAAATGATACTCAAAAAATTATTGATCAATTAAAAGATTTTAATTTTGATGGAATAGATGCTGTTTTATCAGTAGCGCCTTATTATAATAAGCCTCAGCAAAAAGGTTTGTTTTACCATTTTAAAAGTATAGAAGCTGTATTGCCTGTACCTATGATTATTTACAATGTACCCAGCAGAACCGGAGTGAATATTACTGCTGAAACTACATTGAAATTAGCCAATGAAGTGCAGGGTATTATTGGCATTAAAGAAGCTTCAGGAAATATGATGCAATGCATGCAAATAATAAAAGACCGACCTAAAGATTTTTTAGTTATTTCTGGAGACGATGCTCTTACATTGCCTCTTATTGCAGCTGGTGCTGATGGTGTAATTTCTGTGGTTGCCAATGCATTTCCTAAAGAGTTTTCGGAAATGGTACAAATGGCTTTATCAGCCAATTGCCGTAAAGCCAAAGAACTTCATTACAAATTATTTGACTTTACAAATGCTATTTTCGAAGATGGAAGTCCTGCCGGAATTAAAGCTGCGTTGGAAGTACTCGACATTTGCCAGAACAATCTTAGACTTCCATTGGTTAAAGTTAATAAACAAACCAATGCAACCATCCAAAATCTGGTAAAAGAAATAAGCGGATTATAAACAAACTCATTAAGTATTGATTTCCTTATTTTATTAGTATATTCAATCGGGATATAATTTTTACCTGATGATGTGTGGCTTTGCTGCTAACCCAAAGAGGTAATACATTTATTAAAAAATGTATTTGAAATTAATTATCAAACACTTAATTTTCTGATTACTTTTTGTATTTTTGCTATATGTTTAAAATGTTATTCATTGTCGGGTCGGGAGGATTTTTGGGTAGTGCCGCAAGGTACTTATCGCATCTAATGATTAACAAATACTTCCCCTCCTCTTTTCCTTACGGAACTTTTTCTATTAATGTAAGCGGCAGCTTTTTAATCGGGCTTATCTTTGCCTTGAGCGAAAAAGGAAGTATTTTAAGTCCTGAAGTAAGAATGTTTTTAGCCACAGGGTTTTGTGGCGGTTTTACCACCTTTTCTACTTTTTCTTACGAAATTCTTCAACAGCTAAGAAATGGCGAAATCATACCGGCTTCGTTGTACATTGTGTCGAGTATTTTATTTGGTTTGTTGGCTGCGTATGCAGGTTTTTATTTAATTAAATAATTATAAGACTAAGCTGTATTATAGATTTCAATTAATATTAACCTGCTTTAAATATATTATTTTATACAATAAAGGTGTAATATGTATACAATCTCATGCTTACGTTTGCTTTATAAAATCTTAGCTTTTACAAAACTAAAAGCTTACTAAATCAATGAATAAGCTTTTTATTTTCAAGCTGTGAAGCACCTGACAGCGTTATCAAAAAAGAAATTAATTTAACTCCGACAGCAACTTAAAGAAAAAGCCACTAAGATTAATCTTAATGACTTTACAAAGCAACCAGATTATAGAAATGTTTTACTGATACTGAAAAAAGGTTTTGTCAGTTATATTGTTTTCATTGTCTTTTTTAATTAACAACACAGGCAAGTTTTTTTCATTTCGTGTATATTCGAGCGATTTATTTATTAATTCACCTCCTTTTTTGTAATGTATAATTTTACTATTATACTCTTTTTCATTATAATCATATTCCGATTTACTTACAATTTTCCCTCTTCTGTTGTAAGATATCAATAAACTTTGAACTATTTTTTTATTGTCGTTAAATTTATATACCCTCACGGTTCGGGGCGTTTGCTTGTTGGTATAGAAATAAGTATCCTCACACAACCATCCATCAGAAACTTTGTTGTTTGTTCTTTTGTTTACAAAACGGTTTTTATTGTCGTACTGAGCATAATCTATCAAAATGCTGTCTTTATTAAATTTCCTTACTGTTTTTGACAGCTGACCATCTGCTCCTGTTGAAATATTGGTTAAGGTAAAACCGCCATCTTTATCAAAATCTGATATTTTGCAAACCTTCACCGTATCTTTCATGTTTTTGGTTTCTTCACCTTTTGAACTACAGGCATACGACCAAAATTTTTGAAGTTTTCCTTTTCCATTGTAACTAGCTGTTGATTCTAAATCACCATTCGGATAATACGAATAAACAACCCGATATAATAATTTTTGTTTTTTGCCTTTATAACTACAGTTTTCTGTTGTTTTTCTTTTATCATTGTATTTATAAGTTCTTTTAAAATAAATGCTACCATCATTATCAAGGCTATTGCTTTCTGTTACATTACCATTCGAATCCAATTTGGTTTCGTACCATGCCGCAATTTTACCATTGCTTTCAAATGATTTAAACATCGTCATTACACTTTTCTTAAACGTTCTTTCAACATTCAAAACATTCTTCCCCTTACGATTATAGCGTTTGTCAATGGTAGAAAAACCATTTTCATTAAAAGTTTTTTCAATTGTCAAGTAAGGATTTTTATCCTTTTTCATATCCTGACAACTTACTTTTAATGATTTAATGTTATTTTCTTTATACTGATTTTCCGACTCCTGATAAGGTTTAAAATGATTAAAAGGACTAAAATAACGAACCGACATAATATCAAAATCGCTGTAGTCATCATCATAATTGTGAATTACATAATTCACTGGATAATAAAAATACATTTGCGAATGGGCTGCAAACGGCATCACAAACAACAAAGCAATGAATGTAATAACTTGCATTTTAAAGCTTTTGTGCTTTTTAACTGTAAGAGTTAAAAGCTTTGCATTTAATTTTTCTTTCATAATTTCAATTGATTTTGTTAATAATAAATTTATTAGGCCTCAGAATAAATCAATTAACGCCAAAAACAAACTATTTATTGCATTTAGTTGTATTCATTTTAACAAAAAGTTTCTTTAAAATTAATCATAGCCTTAATAAAATAATTGAAAAGGAATTGTTTCTACGAGGCTTTATTATCAGGAGCATTTATTGTGCTATTAAAGTAAGTTCTTACGGAACGTATAAAAGATAATAATCCGTAGGGTGGTCCTGTTAATACATAATCAGCAAAGAGATGAAATCTAAGCACCATCGGTACGTCCTGTTAAAACGCCTGCTTTCTGCATAATAATACCCGTTTACAACCAACTTATCGCAATTACAGACTTAATTCTTTCGTAATTCATTATTAATAAATAATTTAAGACATTTAAGTAGTAAAAATTAATACTGTTATCTTTTAAATTTTAGAAATTATGTTATTAAAATTCATACAGCAGATAAAGATGATGCGTTCAGTAAATACGGATTTTTTGTACTTCAGTTTAAATGTAAAATAAAATATGATTACTTATCATCTTGCATTTACTGTTATTATTTCGTTTAAGTTGGTGGTATACCTGGGCGATAGTTTTAATTGCCGCATTTTCCACATCTTTTTAATGTCTTGCGAAGCTAATTTTACTTTCTGCTGCCCAAACAATGCATTGATTCTATCTACTGATTTCATCAATGGAATATGTCTGGAATTGCTGTTTTCAAAAATGTTTAATTGAATATTATCTTCCGATGTAAAGTCCATAACAATAACACCAGCCTTTTTATAGGAGTAGCCCTGTTTGAATATTTTAGACAATGCATCTGTGGCAAATTTAGCCAATTCAATACTCGAATTGGTGGGGAATGGTAGTTTTATAACAATGTTGCAACTGTATTGCGGAAGGTCTTCTCTGTATTCGTTGGTATGAATAAAAACCATCATTGCATTGCAGGCTGATTTTTGCCTTCTTAATTTCTCCGAACAACTCACAGCAAAAGTAATGACCCTCTCTTTTAAATCGTCAAATTCAGTATAAAGTTTTTCGAAAGAGCGAGTGGTAGCAATGTTTTTTTGGGGTTGTACAATCTCAAAATCCAATGTAGGTATTCCTTGCAAATCATGTTTCAACCGCAAACCAACTATTGATAAATGCTTTTGAACCCAACTATCTGTCATTTGAGTAAAGTCGTAAGCTGTATTGATATTTAATGCCTTTAAGCGTTTAGCGTGCTGCCTGCCGATGCCCCAGATATCTTCAGTTTTTAACCATTTCAGGGCTTTGATGCGTTTTTCTTCATTATCGATAATATACGTGCTTTTGGTTTGTACAGAGTATTTTTTGGCAATGCGATTGGCTACTTTGGAAAGTGCTTTGGTAGGTGCAATACCTATACTAATAGGAATCCCTGTCCATTTAGTAACTCGTTGCTGCATTTCTTCGCTGTAAGTTTGTAAGTTGTATTTTTCAAAGCCTTTGAGTTTTAAAAAAGCCTCATCAATGCTGTATATTTCGAGGTCGGGCGTATATTCCGACAATATGCTCATTACTCGTTGGCTCATATCGCCATAGAGGGCGAAATTAGCAGAAAATACATGCACCTTATTCTTTTTAAATAATTCTTCATATTCAAAAGCAGGAGCTCCCATTGGCACACCAACCGCTTTGGCTTCGTTACTGCGTGCAATTACACATCCATCATTGTTCGACAGAACAACCACAGGCTTTCCATTGAGGTCGGGACGAAAAGCCCGCTCACAGGAAGCATAAAAATTATTGCAGTCAACCAAGGCAAACATCACACAGATTTAATTACGTGAGTTACAATACCCCAAATGATCAGGTTGTTATATTCTTCTATTTTTATTGGTTTGTATTCGGTATTGGCAGGCATAAGCCATACTTCTTTGTTTTCTAATTTAATTCTTTTGAGTGTAAATTCACCATCGATATAGCAAACAGCAATTTTGCCATTCACGGGTTCAAGGCTTTTGTCGATAATCAATAAATCATTATCAAATATTCCGGCATCTTTCATTGATTCGCCTTTTACTCTACCATAAAAAGTAGCCGAAGGATGTTTTATTAAATGCTTGTTTAAATCTATGGTAAGATCAATAAAGTCCAATGCAGGCGAGGGAAAACCAGCACTGATACCTCCTGGAATCATAGGGATTTCAAGTTCTGTTTCGGTTAAAGCAGAATATATATCAATTACATTGCCTGTATGTAGTTTTAATTTAGCCACTTTGGTTTCTTGGTATTGTAAATTTTGTTTTTACAAATGTAAGTTTTTTTGTAGCTAATTTGTTTGATTATTATTATTTTCTCTCTTTATAAGTAGTAAACAGTATATACGCATATTTTTAGTTTCTGTAATTAATGATAAAAGCATTAGAACGCTGATTAAACGGATACGTTCCGTAAACGCAGATTTTCACGAATTATTCAGAATGTTTTGATTTTCATATATTAATAATCCGTTTTATCAGCGTTTCCCTAAGAGATCTGCGTCATCCGCGTTCATGAAAAATACATTAGAAAAATTAATGCTATATTTAAAATATGACAGTTAATGATTTTTGGTACTTATAATAAAAGTATATAAGTTAAATAGTTATTATATTATCGGTTTTACACAATGTTCAACTGCATATTCACTTACAATATCAATTTCTGAAATATCGATATAAGTATATCCTATCTGTTTTCTGATTTGTTCCCAAAAATAATGTTGCTGTTGATATTTGGTTTTCTCAGGCTCTTGAGTAATAAAAAATTTCTTGCCACTTTTCAATATTTTATCTAATTGAAAAAAATCAAAATAATCGTTTTTTATATAATTAATATTTTTTTCCAGTTCAAAAAATTGTGCAATTACATAATTTTCATTTTTTCCAAACAAATCAATACTTACAGGAAGTAACAAATCAGGAAAATCTTTTGAAGTAAGTTCTTTTTCAATCAAATAATGAGTTTTTACTTTTGAGAAAAAATCATTTTTAAGGATTTGTATGTTTGTTTTTGTGTTTGATTTTACAAGCGTTTCTTCGTCAATAAATTTTGAAAACAAAGTGGTAAATATTTTTTCTTCTACCGCTACATCAATAGTTACAGGTTTTGAAAATGAAACCACATTCTGATTGTAAACACTCATATACGAAATATACGGTTCATTGATAATCATATTTTTACCAACTTCATCCAGTATCGTCATCTGTTCCTGATTAACATCAATTTTTGCAATTACATTTTCAATCGATTTCAGATAATGTCTGATAAACTTTTTACTTTCTTTATCAATTAAAGAATTTAATAATGAGAAACGACTATCGGAATAATCGAATAAACTTGTATTTCCATCGGATAATAATAAACCTAGTGATATTTTTTCACCAGAAGCCGGATTAATAACTGCTGATAATATGCTGTAAAATGTATTCATTGCTATTGTGATTTTAAATGTAAGAAAAATAATTCAGTGAAATAATCAAGACAAGCTTTGGTCCATTGTTCTGAAAAAAGAAAAAACAGCCTGTCTCTGAGAAAGTCAGTATCTGCTTTCCAGCTTAAAGGTGTTTCTGACAATATGTTATCAAGTTCGTCATGGCAACGGCTTACATTTATTTTGAATTCATCAATAATACTTAAACGAATATTATTGGAATTGGTTTGCAAATTTCGGTCAAAAAAACGATTTAAAAAAGGACTTGACAAAATACTTTCATTATGTGTAATTAAGTAGGGTTCTTTATCAAGATTATTACCATTAAAACAGGATGCATGATCGATGGGTACAAATATATTTTCTTTGAAGTTATATAAAAGATTAAAATTATTAAAACTTCTGTCTTCATTGCTAAGCCAGATATCAAAAAGGGCAATTCGTAAAAATGAATTCCTGCCTGTTTCATTGTCCTTTTTAATTACAGGCGTTTCAATAAATAATTTATCAACCTCCTTAAAATCGCCCATATATTTAGATCCAAAACCTATAGTTTCAAAATAATAATGAGGGTAAGCTGTTTGTAATGTATGCGTTTTATTAATTTGCACAAATGCAAATTCAGGTACAGCCAGTGTCCATATTTGCAGGAAACTTGCAGCAATATATTCATTAAAAAGATGAAATGGAAAGCCTGCGTCTTTATGATATTTACATACATAATAATTTAAATCACTGCAAAAAACACGTAAAGGTTTACTGCCTCCTGTTTCATAGCAATGTTCTTTCTTTATTTCAGTAATGCTATGTAAGTATTTAATTCCCATCATATTTTTATAATTTGGTAAAATTAATACTATTTTTTTTATATTAAAATACAAAGATTATCAATGATAGCAGCAAAAAAAACACTCCTACAAGCATAAACAAAAACATCATACATCCTTTAGTTGTTTTGTTATATATTTTATTGTAAGCATACTTTTTGGGGTTGGTAATCCAACCATAACCACGCGGAGCTTTAATTTCCATTGATTGCCTTACATATCTTTTAACAGAAGTACGGGCAGCAATACGTTTACTTAGTGATGGTATTCTGAATCCTATTTTCATAATATTCTGATTTTAATTATCATTCAAAATCACGATGCCTTCAGTAACCTCTTCAACGTCTCTTGCATGGCAATTTTAAAGGCTTCATATTTAGATAAAACCAGTTCATACTTGCGCAGAATATATCTATAACAGCGCCTGTATGTAATTTTAATTTAGCCACTTTGGTTTCTTGGTATTGTAAATTTTATTTTTACAAATTTAAGCTATTTTTTATCTAAAGCGTACAAAAAGACAAAGTCAAACAAAGAAACAAAGATAAAATTCTGAAAAGATTTATTTCCCATTTAATGCCAGCATAATTTCCCTGAAACTCTCCAAACCTGCTTCCAGATTTTCAATAATATCATTTGCCAAAACATCAGGGTCGGGGAGGTTATCAAGATCTGCCAGTGATTTATCCTTTAGCCACGAAATGTCTAAACTTGTTTTATCTCTTGCAATTATTTCATCATATTTAAACATTCTCCAACGTCCTTCAGGTGAACCCTGAGCGGAGTCGAAGGGAGAATATGTTTCTTTTCTCAAATGACGATTTGACGGATTATAACATTCAATGAAATCTTTTAAGTCTTCCAGTTTTAATGGATTCTTTTTTAAGGTGTGATGAATATTGGTTCTATAATCATACACCCATATTTCTTTGGTCCATGGATCTTTGCTGGCAGGTTTGTTATCGAAGAAGATAACATTTGCTTTTACTCCCTGCGCATAGAATATTCCTGTTGGTAAACGCAATATCGTGTGCAAGTCGGTTGTTGCCAATAATTTCTTTCTTACTGTTTCTCCTGCTCCACCTTCAAATAAAACATTATCTGGAACCACTACAGCTGCCATACCAGTAGTTTTAAGCATCGAACGGATATGCTGAACAAAATTCAATTGTTTATTGCTGGTTGTTGCCCAAAAGTCCTGACGATTGTAAGTTAAATCGTCTTTCTCCAGTTCTCCCTCTTCATTGGTAAAGGTCTGACTGCTCTTTTTACCGAAAGGTGGATTTGCCAACACATAATCATAAGTTGTTGGCGAAGCTGCTATTAATGCATCAGCAGGTGAAATAAAATTATCACTTTCGATATCACCAATATTATGTAAAAATAGATTCATTAAAGCCAAACGTCTCGTCCCAGCTACAATTTCATTGCCATAAAATGTTTCGAGTTTGATAAACTTATTTTGTTCTTTGTCTAATTTATTATTTGATACCAGATAATCATAAGCAGCCAGAAAGAAACCACCTGTTCCACATGCAGGATCCGCTATGGTTTTCATGGGTTGTGGCTGAATACATTCAACCATTGCACGGATTAACGGACGTGGAGTAAAGTATTGCCCTGCACCGCTTTTTACGTCCTGTGCATTTTGTTCCAACAACCTTTCATAAATATCCCCTTTTACATCTGCACCCATTACCAACCATTGTTCGCTGTCTATCATATCAATGATTTTAGCTAGCATAGCAGGGTCTTGTATTTTATTCTGGCTTTTGGTAAATATTTGTCCTAAGATACCTTTGGCAGTGCTTAATTCACGCAGTAAAGTGGCATAATGAGTTTCCAGTTCTGCACCTTTCTTATTGCATAAGCTTTCCCAATTATAATCTTTAGGGATTGGTAAAATTCTGTTGTGAGGCGGCTTACTGTATTCATCTGCCATTTTCAGAAACAGCAGATAGGTTAACTGTTCTAAATAATCTCCATAACCTACGCCTACATCTCTTAATGGATTGCAGAATGACCATACTTTACTTACTATACTTGAAGTGTTGTTATTACTCATTTTCTCTTAATATTTTTATTGTGCAGTTTAATATGCAGTTTTTTGTTAATTAATCGCATTTTCCGTTCAGTATAAATAATACTATCACCAGTTCTTCTTTCAATACTCTCTTTAATAGCTATCCGGTAACTTCCGGTAAAAAGCAATCTAATATTTTCAACAATATCTATTTCAATATGATTTGATATAACTCTTTTAATGCTCTTATTATCAGTATAAATAATACTATCACCAGTTCTTCTTTCATTACTCTCTTTAATAGCTATCCGGTAATTTCCGGTAAAAAGCAATCTAATATATTCATCAATATCCATTTCAATATGATTAGATATAACTCTTTTAATGCTCTTATTATCAGTATAAATAATACTATCACCAGTTC
>JACABE010000014.1:36103-46291 GCA_013377005.1 Bacteroidota bacterium | reverse complement strand
TCTTTTAATGCTCTTATTATCAGTATAAATAATACTATCACCAGTTCTTCTTTCAATACTCTCTTTAATAGCTATCCGGTAACTTCCGGTAAAAAGCAATCTAATATTTTCAACAATATCTATTTCAATATGATTTGATATAACTCTTTTAATGCTCTTATTATCAGTATAAATAATACTATCACCAGTTCTTCTTTCATTACTCTCTTTAATAACTATCCGGTAACTTCCGGTAAAAATTTCTATAATATGATCAATGTTTGCATGATTATATCAAACAACTTCAATTAAACAACTAATAGTATGCATGTCATAAATTTAATCAGCAATACCTGGTAACTCTTTGTTGGTTCTTACATATTTTGTAGAAGGACCTTCTCCTTTTTTATTTACCCATTCTCCTTCCAATAATTTTGAAATATCATTTCGTGCTGTCTTTTCAGAAATATTTTCTTCAAAAAACTTTTCAAAATCTTCTCTTGAAAACTGTTCTCCGACTTTAAGTTTCTTTAGATATGCCAGCATTCGTTCATTCACATCAATTGGTTTTGAATACCCATAAAGAGTAAGTGTGGTATATCCACTTTGCGATGTCCATTCAGGTGTTTTTAATCCGTTCTCGGCAAATCTATCTTTAATTAAACTCAATCCTCTACCTAATTTTTCAATTTTCCCTCTCAAATAAAACATATGAGCAATGGTTGGATTGCGGAAAACAGAATGATGTTCTTTTATTATATTTTTCCCGGAAATAATATCGGGTGGAATTTCACCTGAATTAATTATCTCCATCTTATCAGGATAAATATTGATACTAATATCTCCTGCTATATCAGCATAATCACGATGTACCATTGCATTTAAAATAGCTTCGTCTAAAGCTTCCATTGGATATTTTTCACGGTTTGTTCTATCCCAATTATCATGTTTAAATTCACTAATCATTGGAAGATTTCTCTTAAAATATTCTTGAATACGATTAAAGGCAACAAACAAATTGTCTTCAATTAAAACAGTATCATCAAAACGGCTACCAGTTTTACCATATGGCATTACTGTTATTCGTATTTGGCATTGTGAAATAAATTTCAATGGGTCTTTCGCAAACAAAACAATACTTCCATTCTTAACTAAATTCATATCTAATAATTGGAAATAATTTAGAAAACCAGGAATGTCTTTCGGTAAGCTTTTTCCTCTTCCTATTTTGATTGATTCGTTAATAGTGATTTCAATTTCTTTTTGCTCCAAATCCTCTAATGAGGCATCAATAGCAGTCTGCTTCTCCCAAGTAGAGGTATTTTCGTTGGATGTTCTCATCAATAAACTAATTTCATCGGCTGTTGCTTCATTAGTTTTAGTTCCAGTTCTTACGTAATATTTCTTCTTATAAGAGTAAGGTTGTCTAGACCCTTTTATTACATTGATAAGTAAAACCTGTTGATTCTTGTATTTTTCGCAACGAACGTCTACCAAGGGTTGAGGAAAAATTTGGTTAATAATAGAATTTTTAAGTTCTTTAACTTTAAATTCGATTCCTTCTGAAATATCGTTGAACTCATTGCCATTATAGCCTACCAAGACCCAACCACCTTCGGTATTGAGGAAAGAACAAATTTCTTGTAATATTTGTATTAGGTTGTATTCGCCAACAAACTCAATTTGAATATTTTCCCTATGTTGAATTAACTCATCTATAAATGAAACTTCTTTGCTCATAATTTACTGATTTTATCAATTAATATTTTGATACGTTCAGGATATTTAAACTGACTATCCAAATGAAGCCGTATATCCTCCAGGCTCATATATTCCTGCACCCAATTGCCTATGCGTGAAAAAGGTGGGATTTTATCTTTTACCATTTCTTCATACAATTGAACACAACGAATGTCTATTATTTTATTGTCATTAAAATTAATATTTGATGAATTAATGTTAATATGGATACCTGAAGATGGTATATCTAATGTAGCTTTTCTGATCAATGAACGAGTAAAGGTTACTCTAGAATCTGCCATGACAAATCTGGGGATTTTACGGGAAACGGCTACATCAAATTCCTGATGAGTGATAGATTTTGTGTGTGTTTCTAGAACACCTGAACCATAATCAGGTCTGATGAATCCTATAAACACATCACACTCTTCAACTCCATTTGTGCAATTTTTTAAATTCGATTCACTGCTATCAGTTATAATTGTGCCTTTGTGTGAGTTGAGAACATCATATCCAAATCCGTCTAATAATTCATAAATCTTATTTAACTCCGTTTGGAAATTATAAACAGTTGATGCTATAAATATTTTTATATGATTACGTTGTGCTGCCATATCTAAATTATTTTTTTTAATTTCTAAATTCCAATAATTTCCCCTCAAACGCTTTCTTCAATATACTCTGCCTTAATGTTTCTGCTTGCAGCAGGCTTTGACTTAAAGTTTCTTCTATTTTATCGCATACTGTTAGTTTGCTTTCTAATTCATCAACGATTTGTTGTTGCTCTGTTAATGTACAATATGGGATTAAAGTTTCTGTTACAGCCTTCATTCCAACATTTCCTTGACCTACATTACCTGTTTCATTAGCAAAAAATTGATCTTTAAATAAATCAGTCCAAGAATAATAAAGGAAGAACTTTGGTAAATACATATTATTAAACCTAAATGTAGCTATCCTTTGATTTAAAAGAAGGTTTTCTTTTTTTATTAAAGCAGTAAAACCATAATCTCTTTTTTTTCTTGTTCCTGTCTGTGTTATGATTATATCATTTATTTGTAAAAGTGCTCTACATAAAACACTTTCATCAACCTGATTTAGGAAAACTGGACTTTCATTATAACGTATTAATCCAGGTCTAACATTTCCCATTCTTAAAACTTGATACTTTCCTTCTTTCAAAAATTCTCCACTTTTAAATGCATAACCTCCGAAAGTTTCAGCAACATCTTTTATTTGAATCATCTTCCACCCTTCCGGCAATTTCCCGTCTTTTACACTATTTGGGGGTCGTTGAGCGTAGCCGAAACGCCCTTCAAACGCCCATTTTAATAAACTTTGGCGATAAACCTTTAATTGTTGTTGTGCGGTTTGCAGTTGTTGTTTGCCATTATCCAGTTCGCTAAATAGTTCTTCTATTTTGGATACGATGGCTTGTTGTTCGAGAAGTGGAGGGATAATAAATTCTAAGTTTTTTAATTTAGATTGATTAATCGAAGATTGGTTAACTGATTTCTGAGCAATTGATATAAATTCACCTCTACTTCTTTTTAATTTAAACTGATAATTTAAAAATTCACTTGAAACAGTTTCTTTTAATCTTATTAATAAAAGATTTATTCCATGAATTAGAATTTCTACTTGATTTTTATAGATAGCAGTTTTCCCTAAATGTAAATCACTATTTATATGACTAAATAAAATATCTCCTCTTTTTAATGCATACTTTTCAATAAATTCAGAACTGCTTTCTTTTATATACTTTACTCTTCTTAAATCAATAGTCTCATTCCAAATTGTTTCAATACGAGAAATTGGAAGTCCAGTATTTTCATCATCTTGCTTCACATTTGCACCATTTGAAATTTTATCACATAAGTCTCCCAACTTAAGTACTTGCCAATGCTTTGGTATATTATTTTCTGTCATTTATAAACTATCTATAATTACAGGCATTTCTTTATATACTTTCCCATTCAACGAACTTCCAGCTTTCTTTTTATTAGTGCCTCCCCATTGTTTAAAATAAAAAGCTACATTTGCTTTTTGGCATTGCTCTTTTATATCAATAACCCATTCTTCTTTTATGGGTCTTGGTGTACGTCCGCTTTCACCTCCAACTATTACCCAATCAATGCCTTTTAAATTCATATCGGGCAATGCACTTAAAAGAGGTTCGCAGGATAAAAATTTAACTCTTGCACCGCATTGTCTAAGCAAATCAATACGATTGGTAACTGTTTTGTCTTCAACAGTTACACCCATCCATAAATTATGTGGCCATTCCAACCAGCCTTCGCTGTCGTAATACCTTAAAACATCAGCACGTTTTGTTAAAACCTGAAATACATGTTGCGGATTTTCTTTTATAACTTTAAATATCTGTTGAATATATTCAATAGGTACATCCTTATGAAATAAATCACTCATTGAGTTAACAAAAATCATTTTCCCCTTTTTCCATGAATAGGGTTCATTTAATACTTCAGGATGTATAGTAAGTTCAAAACCATTTTTATATTTCTCCTGTCCCATAGCTTTAAGTCTTTTAGCCATAACTTCGGCATAACAAAACTTACAACCCGAAGTAATCTTTGTACATCCTGTAATAGGATTCCATGTACTTTCTGTCCATTCTATTTTTGTTGTTGCCATTTTTACTTCAATTTAAGTTTTATTTTATTTGGTTCAGTTTTATAATTATTATAACAAAGATAAAATGCAGATTTTCGTGCAGGAGTTCCATCTGCATTTACAGAAATTAATATTCCCATATTTTGAAACTTCGTTAATATATCATTTGCATGTTTTGCTAAATGGCCATTTTGAACACGAAACTCATAAAGTTCGCCATTTGTCCTTTCAACTTTTAAGAAATTTTTTAGTTTTTGTTCAAACTTATCAGTATTAGCTTTTCTATCAACTTGACTAAAAAGGTCGTTTTCGGATTTGTTAGTCCACCCTCTACCTTCTTCCTCATCAATATTCCATTTTGCTTCCAACATTTTATCAAATCCATATATATGACTTGTAAAGAAAAACAGACAAAAAAACTGATTTAAATCCCTTGAAATAATAAATGAATCTACATAATATGATGGACCTAATTTATTTCTAAATGCTTCTGTAAGGTTCTCAATAAATTCAATACCTGTATCACTTTTAGGCCATTTCTCAATGGGTATTAATTCATCAATAAATTCAATTAATGATTCAGGAGTACCCTTAGTTTCAAACCTAAACATAAATTGAGTAGGAAGAAACAATAATACTTCTGATTTATTAGATTTAAGTAATATTTTAATGTCAGAAATTTTAATATTTTTATATCCATAGGGATCAATAAATATAAAAGCTTTCTGATTTTTAAGTGTATTGATTTCTTGTGCAACTTCAGGTAAAATATTACAATAATCTTTTTGAGAAAATTTTAAATTTCCCATTTCTGAATAATGTAGTTTACGTTCAGTTATTTCTAATTGTAGCTTTTTAATTTTATTTTCATCAATATCATTAAAGAGACAATTAAATTTTTCAATCTCATTACCTGATGTTTTGTTTGAATAAAAAATATTTTTTATTGTTTCTAAAATAATAATTGGGCTTCCTTTCCCTGTTCCATTATATATTCCTTCACCACAAAATAAATCGTATAAATGAATTTCACCACAATATTTTGATTTTGTAAGAATATTCAAATATCTTTCAAGGTATAATCGTAGCAATCTAATTTTTACCTCAGAATGTTGTAACATTATTTTTTGTGATTCTTTCATTATGCTTCTAATATCTCATTTAATTCTTTAATAATTTATCATCAGTGGCTTTGTCATCTCGGCTCCGCTCGATGACCATGCTTTTTTTATTTACCCTGCTGCCCTTCGACTTCGCTCAGGGCACATTTCCCGACAACAACATCGATGACTGAGCGAATCCGAGGCGAAATGTCATTTCGGCTACGCTCAATGACCAATAAGGGTTGCTGAGCGGAGTCGTTTTTCTGGTTACTGAGCGAAGCCGAAGCACCGTACACTGAGCGAAGCCGAAGTGTCGTTCATAAAGCAAATTCATTTTCCGTTCATCGAGCGAAGTCGAGATGAAGTTTCATTCTTACATTCCGACAATTCATGTAATTTATTTTTTTCATTATTAATCAATGCTTCCTTTTTCTTTCTGCTCCAGCCCTGTATTTGTTTCTCCCTGTAAAATGCTTCGTCAATTCTATCAAATTCTTCATAATAGACCAATTTTACCGGCAAATTCTTTTTAGTAAAATTTGCACCTTCACCATTCTGGTGTTGTATCAGTCTTTTTCCCAAATCATTCGTACTTCCTGTGTAGTACAGACCATTTGAACAAAGTAAAATATACATATACCCTTTCATCGTGAAAAAGTTTAAATTATAATATCATTTCTTCATCTCGACTCCTCACCTCGGCTCCGCTCGGTGATCAAGTCTCAACAATGGACACTGAGCGAAGTCGTTTTTCCGGACACTGAGCGAAGTCGAAGTGTCGTTCATCAAGCGAAGTCGAAGTCATGCCACCAATACCTCATTTAATTCATTAATAATCTCCTCTGTTTCCGTCCCGAATAAATTCCACATCTTGCCCAATCCTCCCATTGCATTAAAAGGATTGTAATCGAAATCTTCTTTTTCGATATGAAAACTATTTATAACATATTCCTTTATCATTCGCAGCCATTGCATTTGTTCTTCGGTAAATTTCTCTCCTGCTCCCGAATGTCTTTTCCAAACCCAATCCTGAAAATTCTTATCCACTGTTTTATTATAAGGTGTCAATATATTATCTAATCCTGTTATCTTTCGTATCAACGACACCAATGCGATTAATTCATTTAATGGCGAACCAAGGGTTCCTGAGCTTGTCGAAATACGATCCTTCACCTCAGTTCCACTCAGTGTCCGTACTTTTTGGTCACCGAGCGAAGTCAATTTTCGGTCACTGAGCGAAGTCGATATTTGGTCACCGAGCGAAGTCGAGGTGCCAATTGCATCGTACGCACGCCACACATACATTGGTGCTAATACAGGTTTATCACTTTGCAGTTTATCCATCACCTCTTTTATCATTTCAAAAGTCAATTCACGGCGGCGATAAGGCTGATTGTAAAAAATCTGCAATGCCGTTAGCTCATCTTTATGTTGTAGCATCCACTCGCTAAACTCCTTTACAATTTCGTTTGCTTTTTCTACATTATCTTTATCCCATGCAGCAGTCAGCACTTCATCAGGATTCAACAAGTCGATACGTTGTTCGTGTGCCTTGCGTACATTCTCAATATATTCGTTCAACTCACCCGTAAAAACTCTTGCTGCTTCCTGTTGTAACTTTTCAGTTTCCTGTATAATAGCAGCTTCAATTTCGTTAGGTGCAACACCCATAAAGTTCTTACGTACCTTGTTTTCAATTTCTTCGATCACATCAGGATTAAAAGCATTCAATAACTCTTTTACAACTTGCGAAACACTTTTACCATCTGCCTTTTCGGCAAATAACTTTCTTTCTTTATCAGTAATTTGTTTATCCAATCGGGTAAGTCTGCTTGCTAAAGAAGTAAACAATTCTTCATCTCTTGCACCTATTGCCACAGCCTGCAACAATTCTTTCAGAGGTACTCCCGGTTTCTTTTCCAAAGGACGACTGTCGGTTTTCAAACTTTTGCAAACACCAATAGCATCTACTATTACAAAATGATCTTTGGTGTAGTTGGCCGTTCTGGAAACCTGTCTGAGCTTATCAAGCGAAATAGTACGCGTTCCTCTGCCTTTCATCTGTTCAAAATAATTGCGGCTCTTCACATCACGCATAAACAGCAAACACTCCAACGTTTTAACATCAGTACCAACGGCTATCATATCTACTGTTACAGCTATACGCGGATAAAAAGCATTGCGGAAATCAGACAAAGTATTCTTAGGGTCTTCTCCTTTTTCTAATAATACATCATCAGCACTCATACGGTCTTTAGCTGTATTATAGGTTATCTTTTTGCAGAATTTATTTTCCTCGGCAAACTCTTCTCTAACTATATCTATGATATCATTGGCATGACTATCGGTTTTTGCAAATATTAAGGTCTTTGGAATTTCAAACAATCCGGTTTCATCAAACCTATCTGGAAACATTTTGGGCAGATTTTCTTTAAATGTCCTTATGATAGTCCGTATTTGATTGGGATTTACAATATCTTTATCCAATTGTGTTGAAGAATATATTTCGTCCTCATCCTGCAATTCCATTCTTTTCTTCCGGCTCAGTCGTTCGCGGTGTTCCACATATTCACCTTTCCAGAGTGTACCACCTTGTTGCGTAACTTTTGTATCTATTATAAAAACATCATAACCCACATTTACACCATCGGCAACAGCCATTTCATGCGAATATTCACTTACCATATTCTGGTCGAAATAACCTATAGTTCTGTTATCGGGTGTGGCAGTGAGTCCAATTTCAAAAGCATCGAAATACTCCAGTACTTGTTTCCACAAATTATAAATACTTCGATGGCATTCGTCAATCACAATAAAATCGAAAAACTCTATAGGTATTTTTTCATTATATTCTATTGGAGGAACTTCTTTAGGTTGCCAAATCCGTTCGTTTGGATTTTCTTCTTCTGCACTTTCTTCCAATTCAGTTCCTTTCAAAATAGAATATAAACGCTGTATTGTACTTATGCAAACTTGACTATCGGTTGCCACATAACTCGATTTTAATCGTTGTACACTATATAACTCAGTAAACTTACGATTGTCATCATTAGGCAAATACGACATAAATTCCTGTTCGGCCTGTTCGCCTAAGTTGCGGGTATCTACCAAAAACAAAACTCTTTTAGCTTTCGCAAATTTCAACAAACGATAAATGGCAGTAATAGCTGTAAAGGTCTTACCCGAACCGGTAGCCATTTGTATCAAAGCCCTTGGACGGTTTTCTTTAAAAGATTTATCAAGATTATTAATTGCAGTAATCTGGCATTCTCTTAAACCATCTGTTTGCAATGCAGGTAAATCATACAATCTGCCTCTTAAAGAAGGATATAATTTAAAATTTTCTTTACTGGTTTTAAGCCAGTTTCTTAAAGTTTCGGGTCTGTGAAAAGTAAAGATAACCCTTGCACGTGGTTTAGGGTCGGTAAAATCAGTAAACTTTGTAACTTCACCTGTACTTATATAAACAAAAGGTAAAGGATCATTCTTTAAATGTTTGAGTTTTGCATTAGCATAACCTTCAGATTGTGCTTCATGTATATTTATTCTATGTCCTTCTTCTTCACGCTTGGCTTCAATTATCCCACAAGGTTTTCCTTCAACAAATAAAACATAATCAGCAGGACCAACATCAGTAAGATATTCTTTTACAGCAATACCAATACCTGCATTCAGATTTATCTGCTTTACACTTTGTATCTTCCAGCCACATTCAATTAATTGCTGGTCGATATGATCTCTGGCTATTTGTTCAGGATTTTGGTTGGTCATAAGTGCAATACATTTCTGTTACAACTTGTAAAATTATAAAAACAAATCCATCCAACAAATATTTTATTGTTTATTTGTTAACAACATTAAAAAAATATTTTTAAGCAACTTTAAAACAATAAACGAAAAGCTTACATTGCTCATTCAATCTTATTCCCAATTTTAATTTAGCAATAGAGAGTGGAATAAGGTTTTGTTTCAAATTTATTTTTTATATATTTTCAGTCACTCCCGCACTTTTTTTTGCTCAACCTCATATATAATAGGGCGAAAATCAATTTTAAGTGTTCCAACACATAAATCAACGGGGGAAAATCAATAGTTAAGTGTTCCAAGTCATAATTCAATGGGGGAAAATCAATAGTCAACTGTTCCAAGTCATAATTCAATGGGGGAAAATCAATAGTTAAGTGTTCCAAGTCAATATTCAATGGGGGAAAATCAATAGTCAAGTCTTCCAAGTCATAAATCAATGGGGGAAAATCAATAGTTAAGTGTTCCAAGTCATAATTCAATGGGGGAAAATCAATAGTCAAGTGTTCCAAGTCATAAATTGATATGTTGCTAAAAATAGTGTAGTGATTTGTTTATTTGAACGCGGTTGATGCAGATCCTTAAAGGGAAACGCTGACAAAACGGATTATTAATATTTGAAAATCAATATATTCTGAAAAATTCGTGAAAATCCGCGTTTACGGAACGTATCCGTTTAATCAGCGTTCTAATATTTTTATACACTAATTACAGAAACTAAAAATATACGTATAAACTGTTTGCTAGTTAAGTTGATAAAAATAATGTAAACTAAAGTATTGAATCTTCTGATTTGTTTATTTGAACGCGGTTGACGCAGATCCCTCAGGGAAACGCTGATAAAACGGATTATTAATATTTGAAAATCAAAAAATTCTGAATAATTCGTGAAAATCCGCGTTTACGGAACGTATCCGTTTAATCAGCG
>JACABE010000014.1:0-36003 GCA_013377005.1 Bacteroidota bacterium | reverse complement strand
CGTATCCGTTTAATCAGCGTTCTAAATTTTTTATACTTTAATTACCGAAACTAAATATATACGTATGTACTGTTTACTAATTAAGTTGCTAAAAATAGTGTAAACTAAAGTATTGAACCCTCTGATTTGTTTATTTGAACGCGGTTGACGCAGATCCCTCAGGGAAACGCTGATAAAACAGATTATTAATATATGAAAATCAAAAAATTCTGAAAAATTTGTGAAAATCCGCGTTTACGGAACGTATCCGTTTAATCAGCGTTCTAATGTTTTTAAATTAATTACCAAAACTAAAAATATACGTATGTACTGTTTACTAATTAAGTTGCTAAAAATAGTGTTGTGGTTTGTTTATTTGAACGCGGATGATGCAGATCCTTAAAGGGAAACGCTGATAAATCAGATTATTAATATTTGAAAATCAAAACATTCTGAATAATTCGTGAAAATCCGCGTTTACGGAACGTATCCGTTTAATCAGCGTTCTAAATTTTTTATACTTTAATTACCGAAACTAAAAATATACGTAAATACTGTTTGCTACTTAAGTTTTCCGATAGAAGTAATTTATCTTTGAATATAGTCATTTTTTTAATTGAAAAATCTATTAGTTAGATATTTATTAACATAGTAATCGTATAGTAATTCAACGTTATAACTCATATCTGTCATATTTTGTTAATTACTCTTTTTGCTATTTCTAATCAGACAATTGTATCTTTGTATTCATCATTAGATAAGTAGCTATTATCTGATGGTATAATAATTTTTTTCTTTATTAATTTTTAAAATTTTAAAAACATGAAAAAAACAATTCATGAAAATGCAATAGTTTATAAAACTATTGACAATTTACTGCAAGAGTACGAATCGCATTGGCAAAATATGCCGCCAATGGTAGAAACCAAAAAGAGACTGGACTTATTAATAGACCAGTCGGAAAAACTGCGAACACTTACCGGTGTGAAATCCAGAAGTGTAACTAAGTCGAAAAACAGCATACTGCTCCAAATGATTAAAGATGCTAATCTTTTCCACAGTGCGTTAACGGCCTATTCAAATTTAAGTAAGAATGATACACTTAAATTTCAGGTGGAAGCACAGGGAAAGCGATTGAAAAAATCGAAGAGAGGAATGGATGTTTTCGATGTATGTAATTATATGTATGCGCTGGCTACTACTTACAAAACAGCTTTGCTGGATTATGGTATTACCCAGGATACGTTGAAAACTGCTGATCAAGTCTTGAAAAACTTCAGTAATTCGGTTAGTTTGCCCAAAACAGTTATTAAAACCAACAAGGCAAACAATCAACAGTTGATGATAACTAATAAAGATATTCAACTGCTATTGAAAAATCAACTGGATAAACTGATTAACTTAATGGGGAAAGATGTTCCTGACTTTGTAGATAAATATTATGCAATACGAAGCAAGAACAAGACCAGGGGTAAAAACAAAAAGCCGAAACCAATTGTACAGGATCCCAATGCAGCTGCGGCATAACAGTGTATGTAATTGTAAAACTCATTAAAAAAAGAAACAATCATTTCCTGTGTAGCTAACAGTAGTTGAAATGATTGTTTCTTAATTCTCAAGCCCTGCTTTTAGCGGGGCTTTTTCAATTTTTCTTTACAAATTTTTAAATTCAGTAAAAAAATGATGCAACAAATGTAGTATAAAAAACAATGTTTTTTTGTTAAGAAGTAATAAAAATATCAACCACTTTAAAATATTAAAAAATTGAATCTGAATAATCTGAAAAAAAGATATCAACATTTTAGTTGATTTTATGGCTCATACCCATATTAGGAAAGTAAAAAGAGCATGTTCAAAAGAAGCTGAAAGCTTATGTAATAAATACGGATTTATTTTTTTTGAAATAAGTTATAACAAATTAAATCACCCCAATCAATTCATTAACATCATCTATTTTGTGGCGAATTAAATAATCTTCCATGCCTTTAATAATTTTAGCACATACCGCAGGGTCAATAAAGTTTGCAGTTCCAATTTGAACGGCTGTGGCTCCGGCAAGCATAAATTCAATGGCGTCGGTAGCCGTCATAATACCTCCCAATCCTATTACAGGAATCTTAACGGCTTTGGCTACCTGCCAAACCATTCTTAAAGCCACCGGTTTTATGGCAGGTCCTGACAAACCACCGGTTATAGTTGAAAGTACCGGTTTCCTTTTTTCAGCATCAACAGCCATGCCTAATAATGTATTAATCAATGATACCGCATCAGCACCCGCACTTTCCACAGCCAATGCCATTTCGGTAATATTGGTAACATTGGGCGATAGTTTTACGATTAATGTTTTGTGATAAGCTTTTCTAACAGCTTCGCAAACGGCAATAGCCGAAGGACAACTGGTACCAAATGCCATTCCGCCTTCTTTTACATTAGGGCATGAAATATTAAGCTCAATTGCAGGAATTGCATCTAATTCGTTGAGTTTTGAAGCAACCATTACATACTCATCAATAGTTGAACCCGAAACATTAACTATGATATGAGTATCAATATCTTTAATACGTGGATAAATATCACTAATAAATGCGTCAACACCTTTGTTTTGCAAGCCAACTGCATTTAACATGCCCGAAGGAGTTTCGACCATGCGCGGATAAGCATTTCCTTCTCTCTTTGAACCTGTAGTTCCTTTTACGATAATTCCCCCTAAATCAGAAATATCAAAAAAATCAGCAAACTCTTCACCATAACCGAAAGTTCCCGATGCTGTCATTACAGGATTTTTTAATATTAAATCCTTTATTTTTACACTTAAATTTGGCATAATTTCAATGTTTAAACTCATTTTTTTGAGATTCCTCTCTCACTCGGAATGACAAAAGAAAAACTTAGTATAGCTTATTTTTCTACTTTAACCTTTATCCTTTATCCTTTTATCCTTTATCCTTTATCCTTTATCCTTTAATCACCATCCTTTTATTTCTTTGTAATCAAAAACAGGACCTTCGATGCAAGTACATTTATTACCATCTATGGTATCAACTACACAACACAAACAAGCTCCAACACCGCAAGCCATCATATTTTCGAGAGAAACTTCACAATCAATCTCTTTTTCACGGGCAATAGTTGCCAATGCTTTCATCATAGGTTCAGGTCCGCAGGTATATATTTTTGAATAATTAAACTTTTCCGCTTTAAAAATACTGTGTTGGGTAACCAAGCCCTTTTCGCCTACAGATGCATCCATGGTAGTAATAAGTAATTCTCCATATTTGCGGTATTCAGCAGCTTCGAGAATGTCGCATTGAGTAGCACCGCCTACCAATGTTGTTACTTTGATTCCTTTTTCGGATAAAGTTCTTGCTAAATAAAGCAAAGGTGCAATACCACAGCCTCCACCAACCAATAATACATTATCTTTATCATGCTTTGGCAACGAAAATGTATTACCCAATGGATAAACTAAATTTAGCGTTTCTCCAGCCTTTATTGTAGAAAGTTTCTTAGTCCCTTCACCCACAACCTGAACAAGCAGTTTCACGATATTATTTTTATAGTCAACATCATGAATACTTATCGGACGACGTAAAAAAGTGTTTTTTGAGTCATTAATTTCAAGCTGAGCAAACTGACCGGCAGCTATTGCCGGCATTGCTATTGGGGGCTGTATACTAAGCAGGAAGTATTTATCGCTCAAAATCTTATTTTCGAGCACTAACATATCATGTATAAATTTCTTTTTCATATAATTGTATAAAAAAGGAAGGAAATTTCCGTTGAAAGCAAAAGTAATAAAGATTTTTGGGTTTTTAAATTTAAGTAGTAAAAAGTTATTATGTGTCTTTTAAATTTTAGAAATCATGATTAAAAAACATTAGAACGCGGATGAAACGGATGCGTTCAATAATCGTGGATATTCGCAAATTTTATATATGAATCAGATTTCAAGTTTAAAATTGGTTTAAATCAGTGTTTTCCTTTAGGTATCGGTGTTATCCGCGTTCAAAAAAAATCAGAAGAAATAATACGATAATTTGAAAATAACAAGAAATAATGCTAGGTGCTTATTAGCATTATAGGCTGTTTTCCTAAACTTTTTAACTTTACAAAGTTTTCGTACCTTTGCAAAAAAATTGAATATGAAGGTTAATGTTAGCTCAGAAATAGGAAATCTACAAGGTGTTATTATACACCATCCGGGTAGCGAAATTGAAAACATGACGCCACAAAATGCTGAAAGAGCATTGTATAGCGACATTTTAAATCTTACTGTTGCTACTAAAGAATACTGTGAATTTGAAAGTGTTTTACGAAAATACACCAAAGTATACGAAGTAAAAGAATTATTAAAAGAAGCATTACAAAGCGAAAATGTAAGACGCGAACTTGCACACAAAGTATGTGCAAACGAAAAAGCCATGCACGTTTACAAAGACTTGTTGGATCTTAGTATTGATGATTTTACAAAAGCAATGATTGAAGGTGTTGAAATGAAACAAGACACTTTAACCAATTTCCTGAGTCAGGAAAGATATGCATTGCGTTCTTTGCATAATTTCTTTTATATGAGAGATGCTTCTATTTCTATGTATAACGAAGTATTAATAAGTCGTATGGCAAACATTGTTCGTTCAAGAGAAGCCATTATTATGGAAACCATTTTCGATCATAGCGATACTGTGAGTGCTAAAACTATTAACCCGATTAATTATAAGGATTTTGATCCGGAAATAACCATTGAAGGTGGTGATGTTTTGATTGCCCGCGAAGATGTAATATTGATAGGTTTAGGGAGTCGTTCCAATACAAAAGCCGTTGACTTTTTAATTGACCGTTTTAAAGAAAGCAAAACAAGCATGAATATTGTAGTGCAGGAATTGCCTTACAAACCGGAATCCTTTATCCACCTCGATATGGTTTTTACCTTTTTAGATAAAGATAACTGTATGATTTATGAGCCTCTGATTGCACGTCATAATAAATATCAAACGGTTCATATTAAAATTGAAAACGGCAAAGTTGAATTTATCCGTTTCCGCAATACCATGATGGAAGCCCTAAAAGAACTAAAATTTGACTTAAAACCTTTAACATGCGGCGTTGCTGATGATTTGTGGATACAACAACGTGAACAATGGCACAGTGGAGCCAACTTTTTTGCATTAGGGCCCGGAAAAATAATGGGTTATGCACGTAATAGCTATACCATTGAAGAATTATGCAACAATGGATATGAAGTTTTAAAAGCCCGCGATATTATTAAAGGTAGAAAAGATATGAATAACTATTCAAAATTTGTAGTTACCATTGATGGTTCTGAATTACCAAGAGGCGGTGGTGGTGCCAGGTGTATGACAATGCCCGTACTGAGAGAGAAAATGGATTGGTAATAAAACAAAAATCAGAAAATCGCTTCTGATTGCTGACGAAAAAAACTTTAAACTTATTGTTATGTTTGAATGGATTGGATATATAGCTTCTATAGTAATAGCTACTTCAATGTTAATGAATTCCATACAAAAACTAAGATGGATAAATCTGGCAGGAGCATGTTTGTTCTCGGTATATGGATTTATTATTGGTGCTTTACCTGTTGGAATTCTCAATGGTTTTATTGTGGGTATTGATATTTATTATCTTATCGGAATGTATTCAGGTAAAGATTTTTTCCGACTACTCGAGGTAAGAAATGACAATAAATATTTAGAAGCTTTTTTAGAATTTCATCACAAAGATATTGTTCGCTTTTTCCCTGAATTTAGCTTTAAACCCGAAATGAACAAGCTCAGTATTTTGATTTTAAAAAACATGTCGGTTGCGGGTGTAATTCTTGCACATCAATACGATGAAAAATCTTTGATGATTGGCTTGGATTATGTAATTCCCGAGTACCGCGACCAAAAACCCGGAAAATTCGTTTACACAGAAAACTTATATTATTTTTCTAAATTAGGTTATGAAAAGCTTTATGCTGAATCACAATCGAAAAAACATAATAAATACCTGTATAAAATGGGATTTATCAGTAAATTATCAGACAATTCTAAACTACTGGTAAAAAGATTAGTGTATTAATTTACAAAGCAGAAATTGCATAGATTTTTTGTATTATTGATTTTAACCAAACAAAAAGAGCCGGACTTGCATCCGGCTCTTCTGTTTTATAATTATTAGAATAGATTTCTTAAATTAAGAAATCTCCTGGTTTTATCCATTCATTGAAATTAAAAATTCTTCGTTGGTTTGCGTAAAACGCATTCTGTCTTTCAGAAATTCCATAGCTTCCAGCGGATTCATATCGGCTAAATGGTTACGCAATACCCAAAGGCGTTGCAAAACATCTTTATCTAACAATAAATCATCACGTCGAGTGCTTGAAGATACAATATCAATTGCAGGAAATATACGTTTATTGGATAATTTTCTATCCAATTGCAATTCCATATTACCGGTTCCTTTAAATTCTTCAAAAATAACTTCATCCATTTTTGAACCAGTATCAATTAAAGCTGTGGCAATAATGGTAAGTGAGCCACCATTTTCAATTTTACGGGCAGCACCAAAAAAACGTTTCGGTTTTTGCAAAGCGTTAGCTTCTACCCCACCCGAAAGAACTTTGCCCGATGCTGGAGAAACAGTATTATATGCCCTGGCCAAACGAGTAATGGAATCGAGTAAAATAACAACATCGTGCCCGCATTCTGTTAATCTTTTGGCTTTTTCCAATACGATGTTAGCAATCTTTACATGTCGTTCTGCAGGTTCATCAAAAGTAGATGAAATAACTTCTGCATTTACACTGCGTTCCATATCGGTAACTTCCTCAGGACGTTCATCAATCAATAAGATGATAAGATAAACTTCCGGATGATTAGCAGCAATGGCATTGGCAACTTCTTTCAATAAAACAGTTTTACCTGTTTTGGGTTGAGCTACAATTAAACCACGTTGACCTTTACCAATAGGTGTAAATAAATCAATAATACGAGTTGAAATAGTTGATTCATTATGTCCTGTTAAAATAAATTTTTCTTGAGGAAATAAAGGTTTTAAATAGTCAAAAGGAATACGATCTCTAACTTCTTCGGGTTTTCTACCATTGATTAATTCAACTTTTATCAAAGGAAAATATTTTTCACCATCTTTTGGTGGACGAATACTACCTTTAACAGTATCACCGGTTTTCAAACCAAATAATTTAATTTGAGATTGAGATACATAAATATCATCAGGCGAATTCAGATAATTGTAATCAGAAGAACGTAAGAAACCATAACCATCCTGCATAATTTCGAGCACTCCTTCGCTTACAATTACAGAATCAAAATCAAAGCTATCGTCTCTGGTTCTTTCCTGAAATTTATTTTTCGAAAAATTGTCTCGCTTTGGTCTTTCCTGAAACACTTTTCTTTCTCCAATAATTTCTGTGGTTTCGGTGGCTTTGTTTTCTATTTCTTTAGTCTCCTGCATTTGAGGTAAATCCACATTAACTTCAGCTTCCTGTTCTGGAATAATATCTAAAACTTCATCAATTTTAACTTCATCAAATTTATATAAATCTTCATCAATGTATTTTCTAACAATAGGAGTCTCCTTTGGTAAAAAAGTTTCAGGTTTTGCAACTGTTTCTGTAATAAAAGGTTTATCAGGTTTTGGTTTGTGTTCTTTTTTAAAATTAGCATTCACCGGATGAACAGGTTTAGGATTCTGATTCGGATTATGCTGATTTTTATGAATAGGTTGTTTAATAGGTTTTACAAAAGCTGGCTTATTTTCTATAGTTTTTTCCACAACTATTTCTTTAGCTGGATCTGGAATATTAACTATAGCAGGGGTTTCTATCTCAAGTTGAGTATTGGCAGTCATATTTGATTTAGCAATGGGTTGTTGCGGATTCAAAGGCTTCTTCTTGTCTAAAATATCAACTCTTTGACGCTTTGGACGAAAAGCATTTTTCTCCATTTTACGTTCTTTGTCCAATACTTCTTTAGGAGGATTGGCAGCTTGGTGGTCAAGAATTTTGTAAACTAAATCCTGTTTTGTTAATTTTTCAATTTTTGGAATGTTTAATGCTTTTGCAATGTCTTTTAATTCGTTTACTAATTTGTTGTTTAGTTCAATAATGTCGTACATCATAAGAATAGATTTCTTTTTAATTTTTTAAAGGTAGGTGAAATATAATATTTGGTTTAAAAGTTTTATTATTACAATAACCAGTGATAAATAAAAATGATTGTTGGAATAAAAGAGATTTTTTTAAGTTTTTTGAATAAAAACCTGATTTTTTTTGCAAATATAATACAAATATCTTTTAAAATACATAATTGCTAAAAAAATTATTCCTTTTAGTCATAAAATTTATTAATTTTGTGTTGAATATTAAACATTCATTACACTTTATTTATTAATCGTCGTTAATAATAACAAATTTATGAAAAAAACTAAAATCCTGATTTTAGCCATATTAGTCATATTATCTCTAAATTTAATGGCACAAATACCTAACGCTGGTTTTGAAACATGGACTGGAAACGATCCTAATGGATGGGATAATTTGAATTCGCTTACATCATTAACAGGTACATACACATGTACTAAAGGAACACCTGGAAATCCGGGAGCTTCCTATCTTAAATTAATTACTAAATCTGTAATCGTAGTTGGAATTGTTCCGGGTATAGCACTTAGTGGAAAGTTAGATAAAACTACATTTCAACCAACATCAGGTTTTGCTTACAATCAAAGACCAACTGCATTAACAGGAAACTGGCAGTACATGGCTTATGGAAATGACCAGGGTTTTATAGCCGTTGCGTTTACAAAATGGAATACAATTACTAATAGCAGAGATACTATTAGCACTACTATGTATTCATTACCAGGTATGGTTATGAGTTGGGAAAGTTTTAATATTCCTATTACTTTTACAAGCCCATCTAATCCTGATACATGTTTAATTGTATTGTCGGCAAGCGGACTATCATCAGCAGTCGCAAACAGTTATTTATACATTGATAACCTTGATTTTAGCTTTGGAACTTCTATAAAAGAAAACGATATTACAAAAAGAAATATTAAAATATACCCCAATCCATTACAAGACGAATTAAGATTTGAATTACCTGATAACTTAAAGTCTTCTACAATAAGTTATAAACTTATAAATAATTTGGGACTCACGATACAAAGCTCTAATAATCATCAAAGCAACTATATTGAAACTTCAAATTTACCAAGCGGTTTTTATCAGTTGATTATTGAAAGTAAAGGAAAACAATATATTAGTAAATGTATCAAAAAATAATTTTTTTCATCAAACCATCTTGTTATTTAACTAAGGTGTAATTATCTTTGCAAAAAAATAATAAAACTTCTCATTGTTATGTTACAACGTATTCAAACCGTTTATTTAATGCTTGCATTTATAGCTTCAGCATTGTTATTTACGAAACTTCCTATTGCTATTTTCCCATTTCCTAATGGAGGGGATATTCCTTTTATTATTTTGGGTAAATATGAGGTTATAAACATTTTACCACTTATCTTATTAAATGGAGCACTGGCATTATTATGTTTTATCTCTGTTTGTTTATACGGAAATCGCCCGCTTCAGTTTAGATTAACAATGATAGGATTTTTAATTAATGTTATCTTCATAATTGCTATCTTTTTTACAGCCGATAATATGCAAAATCAGGTAAAAGTTGAGGCACAATATAAATTAGGTGCAATACTCCCTCTGATTTCAATGGTTTTATTAATTCTTGCCAGCAAAGCTATTCGCAAAGATGAAAAGTTAGTTAAAGCAGCTGATAGATTAAGATAAATTGACATTCTTTTATTGGGGAATCGAATAATAATTTTCTATTCTTAGAGTTATTTCTTTTTTGCTGAATTTTGTCAATTCATATTATCATTATTTTTATAACCTTCGCACTATTAACAGATTTATAACTGTTAAACTCTTCTTCAAAATTTATTATTATTGTACTTTTGCCCGACTTTAGATTAAAAGTATCTGACATTCTTTTAACTATCTAACCAATCTTATATCAGTATCATATTTTTTATGAAAAAAACATCTTCTTTATTTTTATGCGTAATTTTAAGTTTTCAACTGTCTTTTATTCAAAATGTTGCTAATGCAGTACCAGCTTACCCTCACCCTATTGAGTTTACTCAACCGGATGGAACAAAAATCACTATTCAGCTTAAAGGTGATGAAAAAGTAAGGTGGGCAGAAACAATGGATGGCTACTCTATTTTATTTAACAAAAAAGGCACTTACGAATATGCCATTTTGGATAACGAAAAAAACATGATTCCTTCTGGCAGAGAAGCAAAAAGCCAATCATTGAGAAGTAGTGAAGAAATTGAATTTTTAAATTCCATTCCAAAAACAATACGTTATTCTCAATCACAAATTCAAATGATGAAAAGTGCCTGGACTATTCACGATAAAGAGGCTCAAAAATCATTTCCAACTTCAGGAACCAGAAAATTAATATGTATTTTAATTGGATTTGCAGATGTTCCGTTTATTAAAACCAATGCTGATTTTAATAATCTTTTTAATCAAATAAACTATACAACAGATGGAGCTACTGGAAGTGTGAAAGATTATTACTTAGAAAATTCTTATAACCAGTTAAATCTTTCAATTACAGTTGCCGGTCCATATACTGCAAGCCAAAATATGGCATACTATGGTGCTGACAATGGTACAAATAATTCTCCAAATGCAGCTGCACTGGTAAAAGAAGCCATATACGCAGCCAATCCAGATGTTAATTATGCTGATTATGATAATGATAACGATGGTAGTGTTGATGGAGTTTATGTTATCTTTGCTGGTTATGGACAAGAAGCTGGTGCTTCTTCAGATGCAATATGGTCGCATGCATCCAATATCTATCCATCTATAAGTCTTGATGGAAAAACAATTAGTAAATACTCTTGCTCACCGGAATTAAGATTTAATTATGGTGAATATATTACTTATATTGGAGTAATTTGTCATGAATTTGGACATGTATTAGGTGCACCCGATTTTTATGATACTGATTATGCAACCAATGGACAATATGATGGAACAGGAAAATGGGACTTAATGGCTGACGGATCATGGAATAATGGAGGTAAAACACCTGCTCACCATAATGCTTATACTAAAACAATGGTTTACAATTGGGCTACTCCAACTGTACTAAATTCTCCTGCACAAATAACTTTGGACAATGCACTCCAATATTCCAACAGCTTTTATCGATTTAATACGGCTACTTCAAATGAATATTATTTAATTGAAAATCGTCAGCCATTTAATTTTGATGCTTATATTCCCGGTCATGGAATGATTATTTATCATGTTGATGGAAATTATATTAGTTCCTCTAATGGGATAAATAAAGGCAGTCATCAAGGTATGTTCCCTGTTTGTGCCAATTCAACAGGAAATCCACCAACTACTTATGGAACTATAAATGGAGCCGGATGCCCATTTCCGGGATCAGGATATAAAACTTCTTTTACAGATTTAACAACACCAAATGCAAAGTCATGGGCAAATGTAAATAATGCCAAACCTATTACAAATATTACAGAAAATACTATCAATAAAACTATTTCTTTTGCATTTATGGGCGGTTATACTTGCTCGTTGACAACTTTACAAGCATCTAATCTAACATTTAACTCTGTTACAACAAACTCAATGACAATTAAATGTACAAGAGGTAATGGAAATAGACTTTTAATTATTGCTAAAGCAAATTCATATGTTAATGTAAATTTATCTCTTGGAACTTCTTATACTGCAAATCCTATATTTGGCTCTGGCCAGCAGATTGGTACAGGGAACTTTGTAGTCTATAACGGGACAGCCGACTCTGTTAATATTACAGGTTTATCCCAAGGAACTATTTATCATTTTGCTTGCTATGAGTATAACAGTTCAGAAAACTGTTATTTACTACCTGCACTAACAGGCAGTCATAATACAAATTATTTTCAGCCAGCGGCTGCAGGAAACATATCTGGAGCAAACAATGCTTGCATTGGTTATAGCAATGTAAATTATACAGTTCCTACCATTGCTAATGCAACATATTATGTATGGACATTACCCTCCGGAGTAAGCGGAAATAGCTCAACTAATAGCATAAATATTAATTTTTTAAGTTCTGCCATTTCCGGAAATATTACAGTTAAAGGATGTAATCCTACTGGATGCGGTGACTCTGCAACAAAAGCAGTTACTATAAATCCAATTCCCTCTACCCCTAACATTACCCAAATAGGTAATTTGCTTAAATCTGATATTACAAATGGTAATCAATGGTATCTTCAAACTAGTGGACCATTGACAGATGCTACAACAAATACTTTCCATCCAAATCAAACAGGAAACTATTATGTAGTAGTTATAGAAAATGGTTGTCAATCAGCACCATCAAATAGTATATTTATCAATCTTGCTGAAATTTCCGAATATAAATCAAACGCTTTAAATATAAATATATATCCTAATCCATTTACAGAAAAAACAACCATTACATATACACTTTTAGAAAATGAAAATATTGAACTAAAGATTGTTGATATAACAGGAAAAGAACTGATAAACCCATTCACTCAACATCAAAGCAAAGGGAATCAAAGTATTGAGATAGATGCTTCAAAACTGAGCTCTGGATTTTATTTTTACATATTAAAAGCAGGAAATACTTTACAAAAAGGAAAATTAATTATCTATTAAATAGAAAACTCAAAATATTAAGCAGTATTGAAAAATATTAAGATAAAATTTTGTTATTCAACATTATTTTTCTACTTTTGCACTCCAAATTTTGATTAAAAGCAAAATTAATTACAATAAACTGATTATCAATTATTTTAAAATTATAATAAGATGAAAAAGGATATTCATCCAAAAGATTACAGATTCGTTGTGTTTAAAGATATTTCCAACGATTATATGTTTATAACAAGATCAACTGTTAAAACTAACGAAAAGATTGTTTATACTGACGGTATTGAATATCCGCTCGTAAAACTTGAAATCTCTAATACATCGCATCCTTTCTTTACTGGAAAGATAAAATTAATTGATACAGCAGGTCGTGTTGATAAATTTAAAACAAAATATCAAAAACATTTTGAAAACAGAAACAATTAATATTTGTTATCTTATTTAAAAGAAATTTTAAAGCTCTTTTTACAAAGGGCTTTTTTTATTCTAAAAAATTTATTAGTTTTGATAACAAATTAATTATCAAACCAAAAAACCATAACAATATGAATTACATACTATTTGATGATGCATCCCGCAGTAATTTATTGCCAATAGTTTTTACCAGACCTGTTTCAGATATTCGTGTAGGAATATTAACTATACGCGAAAAATGGGAAAAGTATTTAAATTGCACAACATCCTCTTTAACAGAAAGTTATTTAAGTGAAAAATTTCCTATTATTATCAAATCAAATAATTATCTGATTAATAGTTCTATTTTCCCAAATAAGCAAATTATTGACGAAATTCACGCCTTAAAACCTAATCAGGCATTAAGTGCTGGTGATTACGTTATTGCTTACAATATCAAAGAAGAAGATTTTGAGAATATTGGAGATGATTCTCTAGCTAATTATGAAGAAATTGAATCTAAATCGCAGCATACTAAATTAAATAACCTTTGGGATATTTTTGTATTGAATGGACAAGAAATTAGTGCAGATTTTGAATTGCTTACTAAGGATAGAAAATCAGCAGCAATTTCAGATACCAATAAGATAGCAGGAGAAAATCAAATTTTTATTGAAGAGGGTGCTAAAATTGAGTTTTCAACCCTTAATGCTACAGAAGGTCCTATTTACATAGGTAAAGATGCTGAAATCATGGAAGGTTGTCTTATTAGAGGTCCTTTTGCTTTATGTGAAAATGCTATTTTAAAAATGGGAGCCAAAATCTATGGTGGCACAACAATAGGCCCTTTCTCAAAAATTGGTGGTGAAATTAATAATGTTGTTATATTAGGTTATTCAAACAAAGCTCACGAAGGATTCATTGGTAATTCTGTTATTGGAGAATGGTGTAATATAGGTGCTGATACTAATACATCAAATCTGAAAAACACTTATGAAGATGTAAAATTGTGGAACTATCCTTTAGAAACATTTATAAATACTGGCCTACAGTTTTGTGGACTTATTATGGGTGACCATTCTAAATGCGGTATCAACACAATGTTCAATACAGGAACTGTGGTGGGTGTAAATGCTAATGTATTTGGTTCTGGCTTTCAACGTAACTTTATCCCCTCTTTTTCTTGGGGTGGTGTAAGTGGAATTTCTACTTACGATATTAAAAAAGCTGTAATTGTTGCTCAAAGAGTATTTGACAGAAGAAATTTAGCTTTTAACAATACAGAAAAAGACATTTTAAAACATGTTTTTAATTTAACTTATAAAAATAGAATGTTATAATGATTTTTTCTAAATACAGAAAATCATAATTAACTACTGAAAAATATATTATTGCCGATGATGAACAGAGATTTTGTCAAATTTGCTGATATAGTGGATGATGATGCTGAATTTATACCTTTACTCTCTATTGAAGATGAGGAAATTATGAATGCAGAAAAAATCCCGGATACTTTACCTATTTTACCACTTCGCAACACTGTCTTATTTCCGGGAGTTGTTATTCCTATTACTGTTGGTCGTGATAAATCAATTAAACTAATTAAAGAAGCTTATAAAGGAAATAAACTAATTGGTGTAGTTGCACAAAAAGATAAAGAACAAGAAGATCCTCAATTTGAGGATTTATATAAAATAGGTACTCTTGCTCAGATTTTAAAAACGCTACAAATGCCTGATGGTAGTACAACTATTATCATTCAAGGAAAAAAACGTTTTGAGTTGGGCATGCTGTTGCAATCTGATCCATATTTTATTGCTGAAGTTAAACAATTTGGTTCATCAGAAAAAATAAGTAAAGACAAGAATTTTAATGCCCTCATTTCTTCATTAAAAGACTTATCCATAGAAATCATTAAGTTGTCACCCAATATTCCTTCAGATGCAGGATTTGCAATTCAAAACATTGAAAGTCCACATTTTTTGGTAAATTTCATTTCTTCTAACCTTAATACAGATATAACTGAAAAACAAAAGTTATTAGAAGTTTCTGATATTAAAGAACGAGCTAATTTTGCACTTTCATTTCTGACCAAGGACTTGCAGATGCTGGAGCTCAAAAACCAGATACAAAACAAAGCCAAAGTTGATATTGACAAGCAGCAACGTGAATATTTCCTTAACCAACAGTTAAAAACTATTCAAGAAGAATTGGGCGGAAATCCTGGTGAACAGGAAATTAATGAGATAAAAGCAAAAGCCGAACAAAAAAAATGGTCAAAAGAAGTTGCTGCTACATTTGAAAAAGAATTAAAGAAACTTCAACGTACAAATCCAAACTCTCCTGATTTTTCTATTCAGATGAATTACTTGAATGTATTGACCGATTTACCTTGGAATGAATATACCAAGGATAACTTTGATCTTAGCAGAGCCCAAGAAATACTGGATGAAGATCATTTTGGTCTGGAAAAGGTAAAAGAAAGAATTATTGAATACCTTGCCGTTTTAAAATTAAAAGGTGATATGAAATCACCAATTCTTTGTTTGGTAGGACCTCCTGGAGTTGGCAAAACGTCTTTAGGAAAATCCATTGCCCGTGCTTTAGATCGTAAATATATTCGCATGTCGCTGGGTGGTTTAAGAGATGAATCTGAAATCAGAGGTCATCGCAAAACATATATCGGAGCTATGCCAGGTCGTATTATTCAACAACTAAAAAAAGCGAAATCTTCAAATCCTGTATTTGTGTTGGATGAAATTGATAAAATACTGGGTATGAATATTAATGGAGATCCTTCAGCTGCTTTACTTGAAGTACTTGACCCTGAACAAAACAATGCTTTCTACGATAATTTTCTTGAAGAAACTTTTGATTTATCCAAGGTAATGTTTATTTCTACAGCCAATACTATGAGTACAATACATCCTGCTCTTCGCGACAGAATGGAAGTAATTGATGTTAGTGGCTATATCATGGAAGAAAAACTACAGATTGCAAAACGTCATCTCATTCCTAAACAGTTGCTGGAACATGGTGTTAAAAAGACACAACTTAAATTTACAGATGCTGTTATTGAAAAAATAATAGACGAATATACCAGAGAATCAGGTGTTCGTCAGCTAGAAAAGAATATTGCCAAGGTAATCCGAAATAGAGCCCGTTTTATTGCCAATAAAGATGCTTATAATAAAACATTATCTTTATCTGAAATACAGACTATCTTAGGAATCCCTACAGTTCAGCATGATACTTTGCTTAAAAAGAGTTTGGTTGGTGTTGCCACAGGGCTTGCTTGGACAGCTGTAGGTGGAGAAATCTTATTTGTTGAAGCCAGTTTGAGTGCTGGCAAAGGAAACCTCACACTTACCGGTAATTTGGGAGATGTAATGAAGGAATCTGCAGCTATTGCTTATGAATATCTGAAATCACATTCAGAACAATTAAAGTTGGATGCTGAAGTATTTGAAAAATGGAATGTACATATTCATGTTCCTGAAGGAGCTACACCTAAAGATGGCCCTTCTGCTGGGATTACTATGTTTACAGCTATCTGTTCAGCATTTACTAAAAGAGCAATTAATGCTTCTATTGCAATGACAGGAGAAACTACACTAAGAGGTAAAGTATTGCCTGTTGGAGGAATCAGAGAAAAAATACTGGCTGCTAAACGTTCGAAAATTACTGACATTATTTTATCTTCTGAGAATAAAAGAGACATTGAAGAAATCAAAGCTGAATATATTCAAGGGCTTACATTTCATTATGTTGATGAATTGATAGAAGTGATAGATATTGCTTTTGTGAATGGACAATCATTATCAAAGTCCTCTCCAAAAAAGAAAGCTTAATACCACAAAACTTTTTATTTAGTATAAATTTAGGAATGAATAGGTATTTCCTATTATATTCATATACTTCATAAAATCTTTGAAGCTTATTACCAATGAAGCTGTATTAATATTAGGGTGAAAGCTAATTTTTGAAGCTTTTTGCAAATTCTCGTCAATAAAAACATGAACCTCATGCTTTTCATCATTTATCAATCCAAAAGGAGAAACTGAACCTGCTGTTAAACCCAAATATTTCATCATTCTTTCATCGGAAGCAAAGGAGATTTTCCCTTGTTTGAGTTTTGCCTCTAAACTTTTTATATCAAGATTCTGGTAAAATTCCAACAAAACAAGGAAGTGCTTATTGCCTTTGTGATTACGAAAAAACAAATTCTTGCAATGAGCTGCTTCTATATCTTTCCAATAAATGGCAGCTTCCTTAACTGTAGGAACAGGCGGATGCTCGTAGTAATCAAATTGAATACCGAGTTCTTCCAATATAATGTATACCTGTGGTTGGCCTCTCATTTTAAAATTATGAATTACTAAAAAGTAGTAAGTGAAAGGTAAATATTTGGTGATAGTTTCACTATAAGTGAAGCTATCACCAAAGTAACCGAACAACTAATTACTTTTTAATCTATTTCCTAACCAATAAAATCACGTTTTCGACATGATGGGTATGAGGAAACATATCAACAGGTTGTATCTTTTCAACCTTGTATTGCCCGCTCATTAATTCGACATCACGTGCTTGAGTAGCAGGATTACAACTAATATAAACTATTTTTTTAGGATTTGCTTTCAGGATTTGTTCTACTACTTTTTCGTGCATACCAGCTCTTGGCGGATCAGTGATAATGGTATCAGGTGTTCCGTTAACTTTTACAAAATCATCCGTCAAAACTTTAACCATATCTCCGGCATAAAAGTATGCATTGTTAATATTATTATGCACAGAATTGCGATAAGCATCTTCAATAGCTTCGGGTACATATTCAATACCTACAACTTTCTTTACACTTCCTGCAATAAAATTTGCAATAGTACCAGTACCGGTATATAAATCATATACTACTTCATCAGCTTTTAAATCGGCAAACTCAGCCGCAATTTTATACAAATTATACGCTTGTTCCGAATTGGTCTGGTAAAAAGATTTAGGTCCTATGATAAACTGCAACTCCTGCCCTGTTTTATATGCCTTCATCATTTCAATAATATATGGGTTGCCTTTGTATAACTGAATATCTAAGTCACCAATGGTATCGTTGCGTTTGTTATTGACAACATACATTAAGGATGTAATTTGTGGGAATTTTTCGCTAAGATAGTCCATGATACGTGTAATTACTTTGGGTCTGTCGTCTTTTATTATTAAAATTACCATAACATCACCGGTAGTAGAAGTTCTGATAATCAAATTACGTAAAAATCCTTCCCATTTACGGGCATCAAAAAAGGTTAAATTGTTAGTCAGTGCATATTCTTTAACCGCATCCCGAATACTGTTGGAAGGGTCTTTTTGTAAATAGCATTTTTTTACATCCAACACTCTATCGAATAGCTGAGGAATATGAAAACCAAGTGCGTTCATATTTATCGAATCGCGATCAATTTCTTCAGTAATTTCACCATCCAGTAACCAACGCTTGCTCGAAAAAGTATATTCTAATTTGTTACGATAAAAATATTTATTTTCTGATGCTAAGATTGGAGTAATACATGATGTATTTATTTTCCCAATGCGTTGAAGATTATCTTCTGCTTGCTTTTGCTTATAAAATAATTGTTCTTCATATTTCATAGCTTGCCATTTGCAGCCTCCACATACACCAAAATGCGAACAAAGTGGTTTTATTCTCTTGTCGGAATATTTATGAATTTTAATGGCTTTGGCTTCAGCAAAGTTTTTTTTCTTTTTAATAATACGTAAATCAACTACATCGCCAGGTACCACAAATGGAACAAAAATAACCATATCATCCACTTTTGCAATGGCTTTGCCTTCGCTTCCTGCATCTATAATTTCTATATTTTCTATTATCTCCGGTTCTCTGTGTTTTTTTTCCATTGCGTTGTTATTGAATATGCTTTTTTTATTGATAATTTGTAATAATTAATTAGGTCTAAAACTAAATTTTTATCAAAATTAATCCTTTTATAGTAAAGCACAATAAATAAAACGCAGTTTAAGCAAAAAAAAGAATAACAGAGGAATAATTGAAATATAATAAATACATCCTAATTAAAAGATTTTTATATCTATAATGGAATTATATAATATATAGACTAATTAAGATAAATGCAAAACAATAACAGCTTTACACAACTTTCAGCTTTTTAAGTGCATCAAAGTATATTTTCTTAATACTATTTTTTTCCTCACGTTGGCAAATAGATTCAATAGCAGGAATTAAATCTTTATTGTGTTTTGTTTTAAGTTTTATGATTTGCCCTAATGCATAGGCTGTACTCCATCTTACCACGGTTCCATCATGCTCCGAATTAACAAGTAAATTCTTAATTGCTTCGTCTAATTGATTGGGATAAAGCTTTGCAATATTCCCAATTACTCTTGCCGATTCCCATTTCACCCTTGGAGCTTTTTCGGTAAGCGTTTTTGAAACAAATTTCAAACAAGCTGAAGAAGCTATGTCGGGTTGAGTATTGGTAACATATTCTATTGCTTCAATACAAGTGGCTTTTACTGCATCTTTAGAAGTTTGTGCAAAATCAATCAATACATTTAGCTTTTCAGGATTAGCTGATAACCATTTACTGATTGTTTCTGTTTTTTCTTTTGGCTTTATGCTTTTGTCGTTGAGTAATTGATTAAAATCCATTGCAAATATTGTTTAAAGATTCTGATTTGTATATATTTTCCTTTATTTGTTTTGTCGCTTAAAATTAACAGCAATATATCTCTTCAAAAATAATTATTTTTATGTAAACCTAAGCAATAAAGTTGCATTTAAAAGAAATGAACCAAAGAAACAAGCTATCCTTGCTTTTCATAAAAGTCGGTACTTTCAAAAATCTTATCAGCTGATTTGGCAATAAAACCCGAATACAATTTCCCATCTTTATCCTTATATCTTTTTGCAAATTCATAATAGCAAGATGGAATTTCACGAACACCTTCTTCAAAATTAACATCAATAAAGCCAGATTTAATGCTGGATTGTTCCAACAACTCTTCAGGAGTTCCTTTTATTTCACCATCAATATTGTTGATAATAAACCCGTTTTGCTTCAAAAAGCTATTTACTTTTTCAATACTATCATATTTTTTCAGATCGGTTACACTTACCGTAAAATGATTGGCCCTAAAACCAAACACATAAACCCATGCTGCATATTCTGATTCTTTTTTAAGTTTTTCGTACACAGCAAAAGAAGGTTTATTCCATAGATTTCCTGCATAAATTAATTCATCAGAAAACAATAATTTTTTATCAATACTTGCAATTTCTTTCTTAATAACATGCTGAAAATCACGTGAAAAATTTTCTAAAATCAATTCGCTGATAAATACCCTTGGTGCCAATAAATCAGTTTTATGTTCATAATGTTTTGCAAATAAATGTTTCGATTCAAACGTATAACTACCTTTATGTTCATAACCATTAGCTAAAAACACCTTGGCTAATACATCCACATTAATACTGGCATCATTAAACGTTCTGAACGCAATATGATCATTTATTACAACTTCGCCCTCAGCTGTAAATAAATCATATATTTTTTTTACATGAGGGTTAGTATCTATATAATCAGACCAAAGTCTTTCAAAAACTTTCTTGTAATCCATAATGAAATTATTTTTATAAAAAACATTTTAAAACCATCATTTGTTCATCCATTTAAAATAATTACAACTTATATAATGATAATTTATGATTACTAAATAAAACATTTAATAGTTTGAAGAATAAAAACAAAATACATAAATCCAAAAATGCTTAAAATAAGAAGTATTTTAAGTTATTAATAAAACTAAATATATTTATAAAAAACCATTGACTTATTCGATTTTTTTTGCACTTTTGTTGAGAGAAGCAATCATTATTTATCTGTAAGCAGAATACTGTAAATTAAACATGTATATAAGGAACCTGAGAAATAATAATTCGATCAATAATAAACATGTTAGGTAGTTTATATTATTTTTTTCAATCATAATAAACAAAGAAAAAAAACTAAATTTATTTTGAAAAAAGCATTGGATCAAATAAAACATTATTTTTCTTTCTCCAAAGGCGAAAGAAGAGGTATATTTGTTTTAATAAGCCTGTTAATGATGTTGATAGCAGTACGTGTTTTACTCTTCCCTTTTTTAGTTAAAACACAAAAAGTTGACTTTACAAACTTCGCAAAAGAAATACAAAAATTTGAAGATTATACCGATTCGTTATCAATAGTAGAAGCTTATAAAAAACAAAACGAGCATTTCGATTATAATAACAGTGATAAATCGTTTGCAGAAATTAAACTAAAACCATTCCCTTTTAACCCCAACGATTTGCAGTTAGAACAATGGAAAGAAATAGGCTTAACTGAGAAACAAGCCAAAACAATCATAAATTATCGGACAAAAGGTGGTAAGTTTTACAAAAAAGAAGATTTTAAGAAAATGTTTTGTATAACTAGCGAGGAATACGATATACTAGAGCCTTATATTATTATTCCCCAAAAAGACAATAAAAACCTAACAACCATAAAATATGAAACTAAAGCAAAACCTTTGTTTGTTGTTGAAATAAATACTGCCGACACTAATGACTTGCAGGAAATAAAAGGCATCGGGCCTTCTTTTGCCCGTCGCATTGCTAAATATCGTGATTTATTGGGTGGTTTTATAAAAAAAGAACAATTGATGGAAGTATTTGGAATGGATAGCACACGATATAATCAAATTCAAGCTTCCTTTACTATTAATGCCTCAAACGTACAAAAGATAAATATTAATAAAGCTAGTATTCAGGACTTGAAAAAGCATCCTTATTTTGATTATTATTTAGCTAAATCAATTGTAACATACCGAACAAAAAATGGCGATTATAAATCAGTAAGTGACATAAAAAAAGCTAATCTGATTTATGATGACTTTTACGATAGAGTGTCACCTTATTTAACTGTAAACTAATGATAAACAAATATTTATTAAATATATTCTCATTACTACGAAATTTTTTTTTGTTTTTAGGTTTATTTTTTTCGCTACAGACAAATGCTCAATCAAATGCGATAAAAGATAATGTAAATCAATTAAATGAGCAATCGGTAAAAACAAGAAACAATAATCGTGACCAATCATTAATTTATGCGCAGGAAGCTTTTAAACTGGCAGAAAAATACGATTATCAACAAGGAAAAGCATTTGCCCTGCGCAACATAGGTATTATTCATTTCTTTTTTGGAGAGAGTGATATTGCTGAAAAACTTTACTTACAGTCGCTTAGTATTTATAATAACATAAAAGATGATGAGGGTATTTTTAGTTGCTATAACAATCTTGCATCTTTATTTCGCGAAAAGAGTGAATACGATACTGCAATTTCTTTGTACACTAAATGCATTGATATCGCTCTTAAAAATAATAATGAAGAACAAATTTCAACCATCGAAAACAATATTGGTATTATTCATTATTATAGAGGTTTTTTTAAAAAAGCATTGGATTGTTTTGAAACATCCTTAAAAATAGATAAACAAAGAAATGATATTGAAGGAATTGCTTATGCATTTAATAATATTGGAAGTGTTTATGAAATGTTAGAACAAACGCAGAAAGCATTGTATTATCATTTTCAATCTTATATTATTTCTAAAGGAATTAACGACTTGCAAAACCAAGGTAAAAGCTTGAATAATATAGGCAAAATACTTATAAAAAGACAAGATTTCGACTTTGCCGAAATCTTCCTTAATCGTGCTTTGGCAATCCGAGATGAATTAGGAGACAAAACAGGATTATTAATAACACTTATAAACGTTGGAGAACTTTATCACAACTTAAAAAATTATAATAAAGAAAACGAAGTATATCATGAGGCTTTGAAACTAGCCGAAGAACTTGAAGACAATAGAAATATTGCCATATTATTGAATTGTATCGGTACAAATGTTTTAAAAGAAGGGGAGATTGAAAAAGCCAGAGAGTATTATTTTCAGAGTTTGAATATTGCTAAAGAAATTGAATCTTATCCAGAAATTGCTAAAAACTATCAAGACATTTCCTATTCGTATGCTATTGAAAATAAAAAAACAGATTCAAAGCTATATTTTTTACTTTATAAATCTATTTACGATTCTGTTTTAATGATTGATAGCACGTTGTTAGAATCTAACGTCAAAGCAAATAAGAAAAATCAAAACACAAGTTCATACTCAACTATTTATAGAAACATAACTTTATTTTCATTCTCAATATTTATAATAATTACTTTTTTCTTAACAAATAAAAGAAAACGTAAAAGATCAAATTGATAAGTAAAAAACTGCTACTGTCTGCTGAAAGAAATAAACAACAAATTCAGTTAGTCATTTATAAGAAAACGTAATACTAACAAGCATAGAAAAGATGAATATTATTAAAGTAATCAAAACATTTTCGAGAAACTATTGGATGGCAAACACTATGGAGCTATTCGAGCGTTGGGCTTATTATGGAATGTTTGCAGTGCTGGCTCTATATTTAACAGGTTCTAAAGATACAGGAGCTTTGGGTTTTACACAAATACAAAAAGGACATCTGATGGGCACAGTTACCTTTATATTGTACTTTCTGCCTATCATTACAGGATCTATTGCTGATAAATTTGGGTATAAAAAAGTGCTTTTTGTGGCTTATATTATATTATCGTCGGGTTATTGTCTGATGGGAATGGTTACTAATTATGCTACTGTTTTTATTGTTTTTTTATTTGTTGCTATAGGGGCAGCATTATTTAAACCTGTTATATCAGCAACCATTGCCAGAAATACAAATGAAACCAATTCATCTGTTGGCTTTGGAATATTTTATATGATAGTAAATATCGGCGCTTTTGTGGGGCCTGCATTTGCTTCTAAATTAAGAGCTCATAGCTGGAACTATGTATTTATTATGTCATCGGGTATTATTTTAGTTAACATGATTTTACTTATATTTTATAAAGAACCTGATAGAGAAAAAAAAACAGAATCTCTCACTAAAATAATTGCTACCGTTTTTAAAAACATATTTGAAGTGATGAAAGACTTTAAATTTGTATTGTTTTTACTAATTATAGTGGGCTTTTGGACAATGTACTGGCAGTTATTCTTTACTTTACCTACATTTATAGAACAATGGGTAGATACAAGTATTGTTTACAATTCAATTGCGAACATCTCCCCTGCCCTTGCATCTATAATTGGCAATACATCCGGGAGTATTTCTCCAGAAATGATTACCGATCTTGATGCTTTGTATATCATTTTATTTCAAATTATTGTTTCATCGCTGGTAATGAAACTTAAACCATTGAATTCGATGATAAGCGGTATATTTATTGCCTCAATCGGATTGGGTTTATGGTTTGTAACACAAAATGGAATGTATCTTTTTCTATCAATAATGATATTTTCTTTTGGTGAAATGGCAAGTTCACCAAAAATATCAGAATATATTGGACGCATAGCACCCAAAGACAAAACGGCTTTGTACATGGGGACATCCTTTTTACCTTTGGCGGGAGGTAACTTTTTTGCAGGAATTTTATCAGGAAATATTTACACCAATATGTCTGACAAAATTTCTTTACTCAAAACAGAAGTTACAGCAAGAGGTTTGCATATTCCTGAAATTTCAGATAATTTTACTCAGAACGATTATATCAGACAAGCATTGCAGTCAATGGGAATGACGAATCATGAACTTACTCAGTATTTGTGGAATACTTATCACCCTTCAAACATTTGGATGGTATTTTCAGGCATCGGTGTGTTTACAGCATTGATGCTATTTTTATACGACAGACTATTGCTGAAATCAAAGTAAATAAAGGTTTACATTTATCACACAGCCTTTTAAGATTAGTTTGTTTGTATTAATGCAACAAAAATTTATGTATCTGTTTTATCTGTTTTTTCGAGAATTAAAAACATTTTTTCATTGTATTCAAAATTGATTAAATCTCAAATTTTTACTGATAAAAATCATAAAACAATTTTAGCTATTCGATTGTTATAAAATAACATTAATATATAAATTTATTATAATGTTATAAAAACAACAAAGAATATGCTATTTGACTACGAAATCATCAAAAAATTTTACGAAGAATTACCCAGCAAAATAGGCAATGTAAAAAATATTCTTCATCGCCCTTTAACATTGAGCGAAAAATTACTATACAGTCACTTGTATTTTAACAAAATTGAAGCCCCATTGCAAAGAGGTATCGATTATGTAGAATTTACACCTGACAGGGTTGCCATGCAGGATGCTACAGCACAAATGGCATTATTGCAGTTTATGATGGCAGGCAAAGATACTACTTCTGTTCCTTCATCGGTTCATTGTGATCATTTGATAATGGCAAAATCAGGCAATGATGAAGATTTAGCTACTGCAAATATCAGTAACAAAGAAGTGTATGACTTTTTGAGCTCTGTTTGTAATAAATATAATATTGGTTTCTGGAAACCCGGAGCAGGAATAATTCATCAGATTGTATTAGAAAACTATGCATTTCCTGGTGGAATGATGATAGGCACTGATTCACATACTCCAAATGCTGGTGGATTGGGGATGATAGCTATTGGTGTTGGTGGTGCTGATGCCGTGGATGTAATGTCGGGTATGGGCTGGGAACTAAAATTCCCCAAACTTATTGGTATAAAACTAAGTGGCAAGCTCAATGGATGGGCTTCTGCCAAAGATATTATTTTAAAAATTGCAGGCATACTCACGGTAAAAGGTGGTACTGGTTGCATAGTTGAGTATTTTGGTGAAGGTGCTGAATCACTTTCTTGTACAGGAAAAGCAACTATCTGTAATATGGGTGCTGAAATTGGGGCAACCTGTTCTGTATTTGCTTATGACGAAGCTATGGAAAAATACCTGAAAGCAACAGGCAGAGAAGAAGTAGCAATACTTGCAGGAAAAAACAAAGAAAACTTAAAGTCAGATTCTGAAGTTTATGCTAATCCTGACAAATTTTATGACCAACTTATTGAAATTAATTTATCGGAACTGGAACCATATATTAATGGACCTTTTACACCGGATTTAGCTACACCTATTTCTAAAATGAAAGAAGAAGCTGTTAAAAACGGTTGGCCACTGAAAATAGAAGTTGGCTTAATTGGGTCTTGTACCAATTCGTCTTATGAAGATATTTCAAGAGCAGCTTCGGTAGTTAAAGATGCAGTAGAAAAAAAACTAACAGCAAAATCTGAATTTACTATTACACCTGGTTCTGAACAAATTCGTGCCATATCAGAACGTGATGGTTACTTTGATATATTCAATAAAATAGGAGGGACTATATTTGCCAATGCTTGTGGTTCATGCATAGGACAGTGGAGCAGAGAAGGTGCTGAAAAAGGACAGGTAAATACGATAATACACTCCTTTAACCGCAATTTTGCCAAACGTGCCGATGGAAATCCAAATACTTATGCATTTGTGGCTTCTCCGGAAATAGTAACAGCATTGGCAATAGCCGGTGATTTACGCTTCAATCCGTTAACTGATAAATTAATCAATGCTGATGGAGATGAGGTGATGCTGAATGAACCCAAAGGATACGATTTACCTCCAACTGGATTTGGTGTAGTTGAAAATGGCTACCAGAAATCTTCGGGTGATAGTAAAAATATTTCGGTTGTTATCAATCCAAAGTCGGACAGATTGCAAAATTTAACTTCGTTTGAAGAATGGGATGGAAATGATTTCAATAATCTTCAGCTTTTAATTAAGGCAAAAGGAAAATGTACAACCGACCATATTTCCATGGCTGGTATATGGCTAAAATATCGAGGTCATCTCGAAAATATTTCAAACAATTACATGATTGGTGCTGTAAATGCCTTTAATAATGAAACTAATAATATCATAAATCAATTAACTACTAAGTATAATACAGTTCCCGAAGTTGCAAAAGCATATAAAAATGCAAATTTCGGTTCAATAGTAATAGGAGAAGAAAATTTCGGAGAAGGTTCTTCACGTGAGCATGCCGCAATGGAACCCAGATACTTGAATGTAAAAACTGTTTTGGTTAAATCATTTGCACGCATACATGAAACAAATCTTAAAAAACAAGGAATTCTTGCTCTGACATTTTCTGAAAAAGAAGATTATAATAAGATATTGGAAGGCGATAAAATAAGTGTTACAGGACTTAAAGATTTTTCTGAAGGAAAGCAACTTATAGTTGTATTAAATCATGCTAACGGAACTTCTGAAAAAATTATGACTAATCATACTTATAATACAGCTCAAATAGAATGGTTTAAAGCAGGTGGTGCATTAAATTTAATTAGAAAATCAAATCAAAAAAAATAACTAACAAAATTTGCAGTAATGGAAAAAGAACTAAGATTTAAAAAGGAAGATTTAATGGACTTTGTAGTTCGCTACATGGCAAAATTAGGCGTACCCGAAAAAGACGCAAAGATAGTTGGTGATGTTTTGATATCTGCAGATTTACGTGGTGTTGAATCTCATGGATTATTGCGTTTGGGCTCTTATTATGGAAATAGAATCAGCAAGAATTTTATTGATCCTACTACTCCTTATAAGATTATTTCAGAAACACCAACCACAGCATTAATTGACGGAGGTAATGGGTGTGGTCAGGTTGTCTCATATAAAGCTATGCAAATGGCTATTGAAAAAGCTAAAGCGTCTGGATTGGCTGCAATTACAGTTAAAAACAGTAATCACTTTGGTATTGCAGGCTTCTACTCAATGATGGCTCTTGAACAAGGAATGATAGGTATATGTATGACCAATTCGCAGCCTTTGGTAGCACCAACTTATGGAAGAACAGCAGTTATGGGTACAAATCCTATAAGTGTTGCGGCTCCTTCGCACAAAGAATTTCCTTATGTATTGGATATGGCAACAAGTGCTGTAGCTTATGGAAAAATACAATTATATGAAAAGAAAAATGAAAAAATACCAATTGGTTGGGGTATTGATGAAGATGGTCAAGTAACTCAAGATCCTACAAAAATAAGGCCGGGTGGTCATGGAGCTTTACTACCTCTGGGTGGTATGGACATTACTGCAGGTTATAAAGGTTTTGGTCTTTCGTTATTAGTAGAAATTCTTTGTTCTATTCTTTCGGGTGGAAATTATCTTACTCAGGTAGGCTCTCCTTCAAAACCTGAACCAACAGGTGTTGCACACTTTTTTATGGCAATAAACATTGAAGCATTCCGTCCATTAATTGATTTTAAAATGCAATTAGATGATATGATTCATTTACTAAAAAACTCCCCTTTAGCCGTTGGAAGTGATGAAATAAAAGTTGCAGGTCAAAAAGAATTCGAATATCAGGCTTATAACAATATTCATGGTGTGCCGCTTATTAAACCTATTGTAGATGACTTAATAAAAGATGGAGAAAAAGTAGGAGTGAATTTTCCAATAGAAAAAGCTTTAAATAATAATTAAAAAAACGAACAATGACAGCAGAAAAGATTACAATTAAAGATGGTAAATTAACAGTTCCTGACTTTCCTATTATACCTTTTATTGAGGGTGATGGAATTGGAACTGATATCTGGAAAGCATCCATCAGGGTGTTTGATAATGCAGTTGAAAAAGCGTATGGTGGCAAAAAGAAAATTAGCTGGAAAGAAGTTCTTGCAGGAGAAAAAGCTTTTAATAAACTTGGTAATTGGTTGCCCGAAGAAACATTGTCTGATTTCAGAGAATATCTTGTTGGTATCAAAGGTCCATTAACTACACCTATTGGTGGTGGTATGCGTTCTTTAAATGTTGCATTGCGTCAGGAATTAGATCTTTATACCTGCTATCGTCCGGTGCGTTATTTCAAAGGAGTTCCCAGCCCTGTAAAACAACCTGAAAAAGTTAACATGATTATCTTCAGAGAAAATACTGAAGATATTTATGCTGGTATCGAATTTATGTATGGTACACCTGAAGATGAAAAAATAAAAAGGTTTTTAATTGATGAAATGAATGTAAAATCTATCAGATTTCCTGTTACAGCATCTATAGGGATTAAACCTGTATCTAAAGAAGGTTCTGAAAGATTAATCAGACAAGCTATCAAACTGGCAATTGAAAGAAAATTACCTTCTGTTACCTTGGTTCATAAGGGTAATATCATGAAATTTACCGAAGGTGCATTTATGAAATGGGGTTACGAATTAGCTGAACGTGAATTTACCAACGAAGTATTTACCTGGAAACAATATGATATCATTAAAAAAGAAAAAGGCGAAGATGCTGCTAATGCTGCTCAATCAGATGCAGAAAAAGCAGGTAAGGTAATTGTAAAAGACTGCATTGCCGATGCTTTCTTACAACAAATCCTTACTCGTCCTGCTGAATATTCAGTAATTGCTACTTTAAATCTGAATGGTGATTATATTTCTGATGCCCTGGCTGCTATTGTTGGTGGCATAGGTATTGCTCCGGGCGCAAATATTAATTACGAAACGGGTCATGCTATTTTTGAAGCTACACATGGAACAGCTCCAAAATATGCCGGTTTAGACAAAGTAAATCCTGGTTCGGTAATACTATCGGGTGCATTAATGTTCGAATATATGGGCTGGTTTGATGTTGCTAACCTTATTTATGCAGGTATGGAACAAACGATTCAGCAAAAGAAAGTAACGTATGATTTTCATCGTTTGATGGAAGCTGCTATATTGTTAAAGACATCAGAATTTGCTGATGCGATAATTTCAAATATGTAAATTAAAAAACAAGATTATTATGGAAACCAATAGTTTTATTGTAAAATTAGAAGAATCAGTTAAAAAAGCCTGTGTTATCGACAACGAATTTTATGAAAAGTTTGATGTTAAAAAGGGTTTACGAAATAAAGATAAAACCGGAGTTTTAGCTGGTTTAACTAATATTGGCGATGTTGTAGGTTATAAAAAAGAAAACGACAAAGTTGTTGCTGTTCCCGGTAGATTATTGTACAGGGGAATTGAAATTGAAGATTTGGCGAATGGTTTTAAAAATGATCAGCGTCATGGTTTTGATGAAACTGTTTATTTATTGCTTACCGGTAAGCAACCTGCAAAAGAAGAGTTGGAAAAGTTTACCGAACACATGGCACAATTGAGAAAATTGCCCGATTCTTTTATAAAGAATATGATTTTATCAATGAAAGGAAGGGATGTTTTGAATATGCTTGCCCGTTCAATACTTGGTCTTTATACTTTAGACCCACGTGCTGATGAGATAACTTTACAAAACATGATTGAGCAAACTTTGAATATTATTGCTAAGTTTCCAACCATTATTGCGTATGCTTATCAGGCTATGAGTCATGCTTATCAGGGCAAAACTTTATCTATCCGTTATCCGAGTACTACAATGAGTACAGCCGAAAATTTCCTTTACCTTGTTAAAGGCGGAAATGGAAGATATACAAAGCTTGAAACCGATTTGCTTGACCTTGCATTGGTTTTGCATGCCGAACATGGTGGCGGTAATAATTCAACCTTTACCATGCGTGTAACAAGTTCTACCGAAACCGATATTTATTCGTCAATTACTGCAGCCATTGGTTCATTAAAAGGTCCTTTGCATGGTGGTGCCAACCTGAAAGTACTCGATATGATGGAAGATATGAAACGTAATCTTACTGATTGGAAAGACGAAAAAGAAGTTGAAGAATACCTCATCAAGATGTTGAACAAAAAAGTGAACGACTATAGTGGAAAAATCTATGGTATTGGTCATGCTGTATATACTATTTCCGATCCAAGAGCTATTCTCTTAAGAGAAAGAGCAAGAGATCTGGCTATTGAAAAAGGAAAAACTGAAGAGTTTGAATTGTATGAATTAGTTGAGAAATTAGCACCTCTTGCAATTGCCGCATTTAAAGGGAGTGGTCCTGATAAACAAGTGTGTATCAATGTAGATTTTTATTCAGGTTTTGTGTATTCATGCATTGCAATTCCTAAAGAATTATTTACACCTTTATTTGCAATGGCTAGAGTTGCAGGATGGTGTACGCATCGCATTGAGGAATTAACTTTCTCTGCTAAACGTATTATTCGTCCATCGTATAAAAATGTTTATCCATTGCAAGAATATATTCCAATTATGGATCGTTTACAATAATATTTATTAATTTTACCGCGTTAAATTTAAAAAACTAATAAAATGAAAGAGTTTGGTGATTATCGTTTGGAAGAAGCCTATACGCATGTATTAAACGGCGATATTAGAGAAGCTGTCAGTGTTTTTGAAGCTAAACTGGAAGAGTTTCCCGACAGCACACATTTATTGATGGAAGTAGCAAGTTTATATTATATACTTGGCGAAATGAATAAATGTATTTGTTCTTATAAAAAAGTACTAAAACTTCGTCCTGAAAGTATTTTTGTTTACTATAGAATGGGTGTTGCTATGTATCGTGCAACTCTTTTTTCCCAAGCTATTGAGGCATTTACAAAAATAATTGAATCAGGAAAATATATGCCTATGACCTATATCTGGATGGGCTTGTGTTATTATCACATGGGAAAAGAAGAAGATAGTATCGAAAGCTACAGAAGACTATTAGAGTTATGTCCTGATACTACAATGGCTAATTATTATATGGGAATTGCATTAAAAGCTACCGGAAGATATGATGAAGCATTGCCTCATTTCGAAAAACTGGTTAAAGATAACAATCCGCATGTTTCGGCTCATTACCATTTAGGACGTACCTATATGCGTACTTTTAAATACGATTTGGCAAAAGAAGAATTTAAAAAAGTACTTCAGCTGGATCCTTATAATAACAATGCTCAGGAAATGTATGATTATATTTGCGACGATCATTCTTTCTAAAACTATCCGATAGTAAAAATTAAAATACAAATCCTGTTAGCTTTTAATAAGCTGACAGGATTTTTTATAGGTATACATCCTTCATTTGCCGGATATGTACTCATGACTCATGAGTAGTCGTCCGGCAGTTGCCGGATATATACTCCCAACTCATGCATAGTCATTCGGCACTTGCCGGATATATACTCCTCACTCATGAGTAGTCATCCGGCAAATATTTTACGCTATGCTCTATTTGTTAATACAACTATTAATAATACTTTAACCTAAATTGCGAAGTAATGATAGTGCTTACTTAAACCCTATATGTTTTTGTTAAATAAATTACATGATAATAAAATATTTGTACATTTGTCGGATAAATAAATATGACATCTGTTAGGACTATAATCTCAAATATAATAGGTAAAGGGTGATTTTGTCAGTCGTATAATAATGCTGATATTGATTATAAAAAAATTGACTAACAGCAAAACAAATAAATTATGGCACTATATAAAGTTGAAAAAAAACTTGAATACATCAAGGAAAAACCATTTAAGCTTGAAAAGGAAATACAAGAATTAACTGAACATAATTTAAAACTAATTTTTGGTCTTGACTTTGTAAAATCTGAGTTTGCATTAAATAATTTTCGCATCGACACATTAGCATTTGATTATGATTCAAACTCCTTTGTAATTATTGAGTATAAAAGGGATAAAAATTTTAGTGTTATTGACCAAGGATATGCATATTTATCTCTAATGCTAAATAACAAAGCAGATTTTATCTTAGAATATAATGAGAAACAAGAGAAATTATTAAAACGAGCAGATGTTGATTGGTCACAATCACGTGTAATGTTTATTTCTCCTGGCTTTACAAATTATCAACGAGAAGCGATTAATTTCAAGGATTTACCTATTGAATTATGGGAAATAAAGCGATTTGATAATGACACTGTTTCTTATGACCAAATTCAAAAAGCAGGTGCACAAGAAAGTATAAAGACAATTTCAAAAACAGATGAAACTTTTGAAACTGTGGCTAAAGAAATTTTTGTTTATTCAGAACAAGAACATCTTGATAATGCTAGTGATGAAATTGTTGAACTTTATGAGAAATTAAAAGGAGCGATTTTGAATTTTGACAATATAGAAATTAAGCCAAAGAAAAAATACATTGCTTTTGTTTCAGGCAAAAATATTGTAGATATTCATCCACAAAAAAAAGCTATCAAATTGTGGATAAATCTTAGCAAAGGGGAACTTGAAGATTCAAAGAACATAACGAGAGATGTTTCAGCAACAGGACATTGGGGAAATGGTGATTATGAGTTGCAAATTGACAATGACGATAATTTAGAATACATTTTAAGTTTAATAAAACAATCAATTAAAAAGAATAAAAAATAACTCATGAAAACAAAATTAGCTGTCGTTTTAGCATTTCTTTTATCTGCATATTTGTACGGGCAAAAAAATGATTTAACAAAACTCAATCTCAAAGGAAATATTAAGAGTATTCACGAATCTTACTATCAGATTACCCAGGAAAAAGACAAAGCCCAGAGTGAAATACTTGATTTGTCATATTTTAATACATTCGACAAACGAGGCAATAAGATAGAAGATTTAAAGTGCGATTCTGCGGGGAAAATAGATAAAAAATATGTTTATATCTGCGACGAACAAGGCAAAAGGACTGAGCAAGACCAATACTTTTCGGATGGAAAGCTGAACAGGAAAATAATATATCAATACAACGAAATGGGTAACGTTTCGGAAGATATTAGTTATAATCAGGAGGGGCAATTAGAAAAGAAATACACCTATAAGTACGATGCCGAAGGAAATCTTATGGAAGACATGAGTTTTAATGCTGAAAATAAATTACAGAAAAGATTTACCTATACATACGATATAAAAGGCAACAGAGTTGAAAACCTCAGGTATTCGGCAGACGGCAAGTTGAATAAAAAGATTAATTATATTTATGATGATAAAAAGAACATCATTCAGGAAATAACTACCAATAATGATGGTAGCAAAACAAATTATTATTATGAATATAAATATGATAATAACGACAACTGGATTAACAAAATCAGTTTTAAAGAACGCAATCCCGAAAGCTTAATTGTTCGCAAAATAGAATATAATTAAGTCCTGCATCATTTTCTTTTCTATAACTAATTCAAACCCCAAAAGAATTATTTGAGTTCAAGCTCGCTTTGAGCTCATATCGAGAACTCGTTAAGGCTTCGGCGTCAGGCTGAGACTATATCGAGAACTTGTTAAGACCTTGGCGTGAAGTTGAGCTCATATCGAGAACTCATTAAGGCTTCGGCGTGAAGTTGGAACCATATCGAAAACTCGTTAAGGCTTCAGCGTGAAGTTGAGATACTATCGAGAACTCATTAAGGCTTCAACTTCAAGTTGAGGCAATATCGAGACAATATAGTGACGTTACGCTCACCGTAAGACAACTATATTAGAATATAGTGACGTTATGCTCACCGTAAGGCAACTATATTACAATATAGTGACGTTACGCCCACCGTAAGAACATTTTCTTACAATATACTTATCTTACGGATGAAAAAACTTCTTTTCAAAAAGTAAATAATTATAAAATAACCCGTTGTGCATTTAGGAAAGATTTACTTTTAGATTGTTTAAAGGTCTAAAAAAGACAAATTTATTAAGAAACTGAATCATTGTAATAGAAGTTATTTTAGATAAAATTCTGGTTTTAAACCCTTCAAAAGTTTTAGCATAATTTCTACGAATCAGAAATTGATCACATAATTGAGAGAATAAAGTTTCAATTCTTTTTCTTGCTTTTCTGAAAATGTAAGGTTGAGGTTTAAATGATTTCTGGTTTGCTCGCATGGGAGTTTCAAGTCTTATATTAGAAGTTTCAAATAGATTAAGTTGGATATCTGCAGACAAATAACCTTTATCGCCAATAATAACACAATCAGATAATTGTTCCTGAATATCCTTAATAAAGTGAATATCATGAACCGAAGCAGGAGTTATATCAATACTTTGAAAAATCCCGTTAATAGAACAGATTCCATGAAGTTTATATCCATAATAATACCAACCTTGAGAAGCACAATAGCCTTTATCGGGAAAAGAGAAATCTTTTTCTTTACAAATCGTACTTCTTGATGCTCTGGAATTTTTACAAACCTCTAAAGGCATTGAATCAACGACAAAATAATCTTCAAATTCGTTAAAAGTGTTTGATAGAGTCATTCTAATATTCTCCAGTAAACCAAATAGCTTCCTTTTACGCCGATTATACACACTTCTTTCAATCAAACCTTGTAAATATGTACCTTTTAATAATCTAAACAACTGACATTCACTATCAATACTCATATATTCAGCAGTTATGTTCATAGAAATAATTTCGAGGTTGCTCAATTTTGGTGTTCGGATTTGATTAAAAATTTCAGTATCTATATTAAGATTCCTAAGATTTTTTAAAATAATTTCGTAATTTTGTATAAAGTTGTTCATATATTTATTTAACTGGTTATTAAACAAATATACGAATTTTTATAATTCAATGAACAACTTTTTTTACTTTTTTTTCTAAATGCACAACGGGTTATAAACAACTATTTTATTTTATGCGGATTTTTAAAATTCTTATTTTATGTATAATTGTTCAGTTCTTTGCTGCTAATTCAGCACGGGCCGTTAATTATTACTGGATAGGAGGAAGTGGCGATTGGTCCAATATCAGCCACTGGGCTACCTCATCCGGTAGTACAATTACCCATTTTACTGTTCCCGGTGCTTTTGACAATGTTTATTTTGACCAGAATTCGTTTACTTCAGCAGGGCAAACCATTACCATAAATACCAATGCCATCTGTGCAGATCTTGATTTTACCGGTTCATTATACTCCCCCACATTTACCGGAACATTACCACCTGTAACGTTTGATTTACGCATTTATGGTTCTTTAACCTTAATACCAGCAATGAATTACACCTTTTCAGGGCAGG
>JACABE010000013.1:52014-94230 GCA_013377005.1 Bacteroidota bacterium | reverse complement strand
TTAGACCTACCAACAATTTAAAAGTAAATCTTTCCTAAATGCACAACGGGTTAAAGTAATAATATTTAACCTAAGTTTATTGTAAATTTTCTAAAAAAATAAATTTCAAACTTTTTTAAAGTAGAATTGTTCGATTATTCTTATTTTTGTGATGATTTAAAGAAAAGCAATGATTAAAATTTCAGCCGTTTCATATCTTAATACATTTCCATTTATTTATGGATTAGAAAATTCATCATGTTTACACGATTTTATTATTGAAAAAGATGTTCCCGCAATTTGTGCTGAAAAACTTTTAAAAGATAAGGTAGACATAGGATTAATACCAGTAGCAGTGATTCCTCAAATAAAGACTGCTGAAATTATTACGGATTACTGTATTGGTGCCATTTCAAAGGTTAAAACGGTTTTATTGTTAAGCAATCAACCATTGAATAAAATATCTAAAATTTATCTTGATATTGAGTCGCGTACTTCTGTTCAGCTGGTGAAAGTTTTGGCTCAAAATTATTGGATAATCAATCCTAAATGGGAAAAACTTTCGTCCAACTTTAATCACAAACTGAATGATGATGAAGCTGTTGTGTTAATTGGTGATAAAACTTTTAATATTACAGAACATTATGCTTATGTCTTCGATCTTGCTTCTGAATGGAATAATTTTACAGGTTTACCATTTGTATTTGCAGCATGGGTAGCGAATAAAAAACTATCTAAAACTTTTTTGGTAGATTTAAATGAAGCACTAAAGTTTGGTATTCGTCATATCAACGAAACTATTAGTTTCTTTAATGAACGAATTCCCAAAAATGTAGATGCCAAAAGTTATTTTACAGATAATATTAGTTATCAATTAGATGATGCCAAACGAATGGGGATGGAGTTGTTTTTTAAATATCTGAAAGTTCTCAATAAATAGATTTTCAAAAGCAGATAAATTAATCCCGCCTAGGGCAATGAGGTAGTTTGAATTTTTCGTCATGCTGATATACTGCTTCGACACAATCAACTGGATCGCAACAAGTAAAACATACTCTTTTAAATGCTTTAAAATCGAGCAATTCAATATCACTTGATAAAAAATCATCTTTCAGTGGTTCACATCTTGCCAGATCAGTACTCAGATACTTTTTATTATCATCTGGGAAAATGGTAACCACAACTTTATCTTTACCGGTTTGATTCTGAATTTTTAAGGCCCCCAAAAAGTTGGCGCCTGATGAAATTCCAACGGCCATACCCATGTTGGCAAGTTTCTGAGCCATTATAATGGCATCACCGTCATCAACACTCACAATTTCATCTAGTTTATCAAGTTCAACAATAGAAGGAATGAACTCATCAGATATTCCTTGTATTCGGTGTTTACCAACTTTATAACCAGTAGTGAGGGTTGGGGAATTGGAAGGTTCCAACGGGTGAACTGTAATGGCAGGATTTATTTCCTTTAAATACTTACCAACTCCCATAATGGTTCCTCCGGTTCCCACGCCAGCCACAAAAGAGTCGATAGCTAAATGACGCATTTTCATTTGCCACCACAATTCAGGAGCTGTGGTCGAATAATGTGCTTGCGTATTATCGCAGTTAGAAAACTGTCTTGGAAGAAAAGAGTTTTTATTTTCTGCAGCAAGTTCTTCGCTCATTTTAATACTTCCCAAAAACCCGCCTTCTTCTTTACTAATGAGATTAATTTTTGCACCAAAACTTTTGATAAGGTTGATTCTTTCCATACTCATCCAATCAGGCATAAATATTGTCACAGGATGACCTAGAGCCCTTCCGATAGCGGAAAACGAAATACCGGTATTGCCGCTTGTTGCTTCTATTATCGTGTCGCCAGACTTTAAAATACCTGATTTATAAGCGTTACTCAATATATAAAAAGCCATTCTATCCTTTATACTTCCGGTCATATTAAAATTCTCTGATTTAGCGTAGAGTATTCTTTCTTCACCTTTGTATCTGAATCTTATGGCAAGTATAGGTGTATTTCCAATCAATGAATTTAACCCATGAATTTTTCTTGTATTTTCGTTTTGCATACTGATTAATTTATTCGCTAAAATTTATAATTGAAACCATTGTTCAAGTCTTTCGGATGAAGCATTTGTATTTACTTTATGATGAAATTCATTGGTATGCTTATCATAGATATAATCTTTTTCCCATTCTCCATGGTTTTCCTGAATCTGAAGGATAGCATCCGTAATTACATATAATTCTTCGTTTGTCATGGTAGGATGCAGCGAAAGCCTAACCCAACCAGGTTTTTGAGATAAATCACCTGTGTTGATCAGATTTGTGATTTTCCTCGATTTCTCATAAGTTACATCCAGCAAATAATGCCCATAAGTGCCTGCACAGGCACAGCCACCTCTTACCTGAACACCGTAACGGTCGTTCAATAATTTCACAATCAGGTTGTAATGAATGTTTTCGATATAAAACGACATGATGCCCAATCTGTTTTTGATATTGTCGGCCAAAATATGTAATTCAGGTATTTTGCTCAATTCATTAAAAGCAATTTTTACAAGTTCTTCTTCGCGTTGATGAATATTTTTAACACCAATCTGATTTTTAAGCTCAATGCAAAGTGCAGTTCTGATGGCCTGCAAAAATCCTGGTGTTCCACCGTCTTCCCTAATTTCGATATCATCAATATATTTGTACTCGCCCCAGGCATTAGTCCATTCAACAGTACCTCCGCCAGGTTGGTCAGGGGTAGAATTATGGTACAATGATGAATCAAATACCAAAACGCCAGAAGTTCCAGGTCCTCCAAGAAATTTATGAGGCGAAAACATTACAGCATCAAGTTTCTCTAAAGGATCTTCAGGATGCATATTCATATCCATATAAGGTGCCGAGGCAGCAAAATCTACAAAACAAACACCACCATAAGCATGCATAAGTTTGGCCATTGCATGAAAAGGAGTCCCTACACCGGTAACATTGGAACAAGCTGTAAAAGAACCGATTTTAAACTTCCTGTCCTTGTATTTTTCAAGTTCAAACTTTAATTCATTCAAATCTACTTGTAAATCTTTATCTGGTTTAAGAAGCACTACATCTGCTGAAGTTGCAAACCAGGAAGTATGATTGGAATGATGTTCCATGTGGGTAATAAAAACTACAGGACGTTCACTGTCTTTCAGGCAGGGTTTGCCTGTGAGATTACCACAGAATTTTAATCCCAATATACGTTGCAATTTATTTATTACAGCCGTCATACCCGAACCGAAAGTAATGATTACATCGTTGGGACCTGAATTCACATGCTGTTTAATCTTTTTAAGTGCCAGATGATAGGCATTTGTCATCATGGTGCCAGTTTCACTAGTTAAGGTATGGGTATTGCCCACATAAGGACCTATCTCTTCTGCCATTTTCCTCTCAATAGGTGCGTACAATCTGCCACTTGCAACCCAATCTGCATATATCATCTTTTTCAACCCATAAGGAGTTTGGAAGTGTAAGTTATGTCCTATTGTTTCCTGTCTGAATTTCTCAAAATAGCTTTCCATGCATGTAATTATTTAAAGTGCAAAAATAGCATTAATCTGATAATTTAAATAGAATAATTACATAAAAATCCTTTGGTTTTATTCATATTAAGCAGTATGATGTTAACTTATAAACGCAAAGAAGGCAGAAATAAATCCTGCCTTCTTGAAATTTAATAATAGAGTAAAGTTTATCTTAGTTTTATTTTTTTACCTAAACTTAAAATGGCATCTTCATTTATTTTGTTAATCTTGCACAAATCTTTAACAGCAATTCCATTGTTGCGTGCTATTTTTGACAACGTATCTCCACTACGAACTTTGTAGAATCGTGTTTTTTCTTTTTTTGTAGATCTATCCTTGCTAGCTTTTTTTGTTTTAGTAGCTTTAGAGTTGTCTTTTTTTGTATCTGCGACATCTACTGTTCTTTCAATTGAATTGACATTATTAATTCGTTTTTCTATAACTGTTTTTTGTTCAACAGAATCTTCATCTTCTTGGTAAACGATAGTAGTGTTAGTATTAACAGGTGTGTTTTCTTCCTGAGTTGTGTCTTCGTAAAATACCTTTATGCGTTTACCTCTTTTGTTTTTCTTATATTTAAAATTCTTTGATTTGATAAAAGTATTTTTGTCAATCACCAAAGTGTCTGATTTTAAAGTAAAATTATCGTAATCTAATAATTTTGCCGAGTTAAATGCATCGCCTAAAAAGCGTGTTTCAAAATGCAAATGTGTAGTAGTCGCTCTGCCTGTTCTCCCACCTAATCCAATTAAATCACCAGCTTTTACTTCTTGATTGACTTTTACTTTAATTGAATTTAAATGTCCGTAACAAGTTTCCAGCCCATTTTTATGTCTTACAACCACTAAATTTCCATATCCACTATAACGCTTAGCCATACGAACTTCGCCATCAAAAGCACAGAAAACTTCATCGTTTAAGGCTAATTTTATATCAGTTCCGGCATGTACTTTTCTACCCCTATAACCAAAAGGAGAAATTACTTTACCTTTATACGGGAAAACAAATTTATGATTGGTTTCTTCGTTAATGAGAGGAAGAACATAAGTAGTATTTTTGTTGAAAGCTTTATCACTATTTATTTTGATATCTTTATTATTCCATGTATTGTAAAGCTTATTCGGCAGCTTAAGTGTTGGTTTTGCAATTGAAATAGATGAAGGACTTTTTGAAATGGTTACTATATCGCTAAAGATAGGAATGCTTGCATGCAATGCCAACATTAAAGAATCAGATTCTTTTTTATTAATTCTGTTGTTTTCATTGTCTTGTGAATAGCTTGCATTTATATATAAAATTGCAATTATTGTGACTGCTATTGAATAAATATTTTTTCGAAAAATCATTAATTTTTGTTTGGTGGATAGTATGTATTACTTTGCAAATTAACATTAAAAAAAATTGAATACAAAACATAAAGTGTTAATTAGCTATTATATTAAGATTTTTTAACAGGCAATAGACTTATTCCTTATTTTTGCAAAATTATTACTTTATAAGAACACCATTATTGCTATGGAAAAAGAATTTGTAAGTACGACGCGTAAAGCATTAAGTATAAATTTAGATGAAAAATTTTATGGAACTATTGCCGAAATAGGTGGAGGGCAAGAGGTTGCTCGTAGTTTTTTTCAAGCAGGAGGTGCTTCAGGAACTATTGCGAAGTCAATTTCGGCTTACGATATGGCATATAGTGATGTGTTGTATTGTAAAGGGAAGAAAGAAAGATATGTTTCTCAAGATCGATTGCGGAAGATGCTTAGCATTGAATATAATGAGCTTACTGAAGTCTTAAAGGATAAACGTGACAATAAAACCTGTTTTTTCGTTTTTGCAAATACTGTAGTTGCCCTTAATTATCAAAAGGATAATGAAGCAAGAGGCTGGTTAGGTGTAAAATTTCAATTGCATCCTAATTCTGAACCGAATGAAGTGGTAATACATACATCTTTGTTAGAAAATGATAATTTATTACAACAAAATACATTGGGGGTTTTAGGTGTTAATTTGATACATGCTTGTTTTTATCATTATCAAAATCCTACGGAATTTTTGCTTGCTTTGATGGATAATTTAACATCAGATAGATTAGAAATTACTATGATTAATATGACTGGTCCTCAACTTAATTATGTGGACAATCGATTATTGGGAGTACAATTGGTTAAAACAGGAATGTCAAAAGCCATTATGTTTGATCGCTATGGAAATGTAAATGAACCTTCGGATTTGCTTTATAAAAAGAATGTGTTGGCATTTCGTGGAAGTTTTCGTCCAATTACTTATGTAGGTTTTGATATGCTTAAAACTAGCTATGGTTTATTTAAAAAAGATGAAGATTATGACAAAAACAATACAATTGCTTTATGCGAAATTACACTTAATAATTTGCTGGAAGACGGCGAATTTCATGAGCGTGATTTTTTAGAAAGAGTTGATATCTTAAATGGTATGGGACAAAATGTTATGGTTTCAAATTTTAAAGAATACTATAAGTTGGTTGCATATTTATCACAGTTTAAAACTATTAATTTAAGAATTGTAATCGGGATGCACACTTTTTTAAATGTAATTAACCAAAAGTATTACACACACTTGAAAGGAGGTATTATTGAAGCATTTGGCCGTTTGTTTATTGATAATATGAAGATGTATGTTTACCCTTCAATTAATGAAGAAACATCTGAATTGATTACCTTGAAAAATATTGAAGTAGAAGAAAATATTAAATATCTTTTTATGCATTTGGTTTCCAATAAAAAAATAATCGATATCAAGAATGTAAAAAAAGAGTTTATAAGAACCTATCCTCATATTGTACTCAATATGATTAAAAACTCAGAAAAAGGATGGGAACTTATGGTGCCTAAATATATTGCGGAAGCTATTAAAACGAAAAAACTATTTGGATATTCTGAATAGTTAAAGTTAAAAGAAAATTTATAAAAATAATACAATTAATTATAATATATGATGTTAAGCGAAGAACCTGCTGTTTCAAGGAATGTAATTGAAATGATTACCGTTGCTAATGAATATTGTTTGTTTCTTGAAGGTATTGAGAAGTATACAAAAGAAGATATTATTAGTTATTTTCAGAAAATATGTCCGTTGATGTATTTAAAAGGCTCAACCTTACCTTTTGTAATTGTCGAAAATCCTGAAATAAACGAACGTTTTGTTACAGAAGAAAATTGGTTGACTATTTTCAATGATGTAAAGGCAAAAATGGGTAAAGATGATGATTTCTGGATGGTTGATTACAATGATGATGATTACGATAATCCTGTTAAGACTTCTGTAGCAGAATACCTTGCAGATATTTATCAGGATATGAAAGATTTTTTATTATTGTACCAAAGAAACACCAAAGCTGCCCGCGAAAATGCTGTTTCCGAATGTCGTTTGTTATTTGAACGTCATTGGGGGTTTAGGGCTATAGAAATTCATAAGATATTCCACTATTTATTATATAAAGAAGCAAATAGTAATTGAGTTATTTGTATTTGATACTATCACTGGTTCTGATTATAATCAAAAATCCCGTCCCAAATTTCGTCAATTCTAATAAGTGCTTTGTTTAATGGAATAACTTCCCATTTTCCATTGGTTTCATAACCAAGACCAATGTTCTTCAATTTGTACAAAGCATCTTCTACGTCAAAATCGAGTTCTGTATTCAGATAAGTTTTAAACCAAGATTCAATTTGCAGATCTAGCTCTTCTGCCGTTAGCGATTGTTTGCTTTTATTTAAAAATGCATAAGCAAGTATAGTTTCTTTCAGTTCTTCTTCTTCCGATGAGTTAAGTAAGGAATAAAAGGCTCCACTGTTATTGCCGAGATTTTTAAAATACAAACTATCGGAAAGCATTTTTGAAAACTTTATTTTCTTATTTACAAAATTATTGTACTGACGAAATAAATAACCGCATAATATACCCAATGCAAGTAAACCTTGTGTAAGTGCTGTTTTACTGTTTCCTGAATTCAGTGAGTTTCCTGCTTTGTAGGTTGTATACATGGCAATTAATGCAGGAATTACTTTCGCACTTAATAAGGATATACCTCCACCAAAACCTGGTACCCATAGTAATAATTTGTCAATCAACGACATTTTAGGAACGGCATTCGGAAAGATAGTTTCAAGGTCATTTTTGGGAACACGTTTAAATATTTTCAATACAATACATCCCGGCTCGAATGGCAGTTTACTTATGTTAATTTTATTTTCTTCGAAATAGGATGTGTCATTGTACTTGAGATATATCATTACACGGTCGTAGTATTCAAAAGTAGTTTCCTTTTTCCAGAAAAAGTATTTTGTTAGCTTTTCTGTAGATTTATTATGACCACGAACATATAAACCATATTCCTTAAAATCATCAAAGTCGATGCCAATTTTCAAACCTATCAAATCTGAATTTTTGAAAGCTTCATCTAATACTTCTTTGTCAACCAAATTATAATTACCTCGTTCAAGAACTGTTAGCAATGTTTTTTTGAAAATAGAAAGATCACTTTTGCCATTATATGCTGCCCTTTCGGTTCTATTTAAGTCTGGGTCGAAAGCTGAGTAATTTTGTTTTAAATTTCGGATAAGATTGAAGGCTTCGTAATGAAAATAATGTTCTAATATATCGAACATTTTTTTGAAATCTTCTGTATCTTTTTTATCTGATGCTCTTTCAGCTATTTGCAGATCAAGTAGGAATTCTTTATCAAATGGAATATATTGTTCCCGTTTCATGATGATTTTATTAAGTTTCGAAAATGTAATATTATTTCACAAGAAGTATTTTATCAAAACCTTATTTAAAGTCCATTTTATTAATTTTCTTCATCAATTTATCTGTTTCCAATAAAATTATTTTTTTTATATAATGTAAAATATTTAAGTGTTTTGTTAATTAAATTATCTCAATCTATCTTAAATTAAATATTTATTAATGAAATTGCCTTTTAACAAAAAGCCGGAAACTTCTTCCGGCTTTTTATAATTAAATTTATAATTTTAATATTATGAATTTGTAAGCATTTTGAATTTGGCTTCCAAAAGAATAACCTCTTGTTTGGCATTTTCTATCTTCTTGGCAAATTCATTTTTCAAAATATCAGCTTGTTTAGAGTGAGCAAGGAAACCTATATTGTTTTCCCATAAATTAATATCTTCTTTCAACTTCATTAGCTTACCTGAGATAAAAGCTTTTTCTTTGCCAATCATTTGTTTTCCATCACCGTTTTCTTTCATGCTTTCTACTCTGCTTCTGTAGTTCATGGCAGATGCTTCATTGTTATTTATTTTTAATTGATCGAAGCAATTGTTGATTACTACACGAAACTCAGCCTGAATTCTTTCTTTTTCCTTGATAGGAATATGTCCGATTTCTGACCATTCTCTTTGGAAATCTTTGAGTGTTTGTAAATTTTCGTTGCGAACTTCACTAAATTGGAAGCCCTTTATTTTTTCAATAAGATCTTGTTTCAACTTAAGATTAGTGGCTTCGTTTTCATTGATGTGAGAGAAATAATCAGCTTTTGTTTTAAAGAATTCATCGCAAGCAGCTCTAAAACGAGACCATAATTTATCCTGCTGTTTGCGTGGAACTGGTCCTATTTCTTTCCATTGTTTTTGTAAATTCAATAATTCTGTAGTTGCATATTTCCAATCGGTACGATCTTTAATGGCTTCAGCTTGTAAACAAAGTTCAACTTTTAGGTTGTAGTTGTTTTGTTGTTCGTCTTTTAATTTATCAAAGAATTCGTTTTTGGTAGCAAAAAAAGTATCTAAATATGTTTTGAAACGTGCCCATATTTCATTGTTTTGCTTTTTAGGTGCTTGTCCGACGGTTTTCCAGATTTTAAGTAAATCATTTAACTCGGTTGTGGCATCTTGCCATTGTTTTAAGCTAACGCATTCTGTAGAAAGAATTTGTTCAGCTTTTTCGCATAAAGCAGTTTTCGCAATCAGATTATTTTCTTCCTGTTTGTGTTGAGTTTCGTAAAACTCATGACGTAATTGATTAATCTGATCTGAAGCTGTTTTGAATCTTTCCCAGATTTCATCTTTTTTATCTACAGGTACAGGACCGGTTTCTTTCCACTCGTCGTGGTATTCTTGTAGTTTTTTGAAAGAAACCATAATTGAAGGCTCAATTAATAGTTCTTCAGCTTTTTCGCAAAGCTGAATTTTGGCCTCCATGTTTTTTCTTAGGTCAAGGTCTTTAAGTTCTTTATTTATTTTTACTTTGTCAAAGAATTTTTCAATTAAAAAGTGATAATTTTGCCATAAAGTGTTATTGTCCGTATGAGGAACTTGTCCAATTCCTTTCCATTTTTCCTGTAAAACTTTAAAATCATCGTAAGTTTTCTTTAAAGTTTCTTCTGAATTGATAAGAACTTTTAACTCTTCAATAATTTGTTGTTTTTTAGCTAAATTTTCAAGTTTAATTTTTTCTTGTTCTTCGTTATATTTATTTTTCCTCTCTCTGTAAACATCGAAAGCGGCTTTAAATCTAACTTCTGTTTCATCTTCAATAGGGCTAAAGTCTTCTTTAACGCCACCATCTTCGATAAATTTTTGATATATCTGATACTTTTCTTCTTTAATTATTTTCAGAAAAGCTACTTTAATTAGTGCAACTTTAGTTTTAACGCTATTGATGTTTTCTTCATGAACTAATGAACTAAGGGTTTCAATTAATTCATCTTTTGTAAGATGACTGTATTTTTCTTCTAATTCAAGATCATTTAATTCATGTTCTAACTCATCTACATCGTCAATTTCATCAATGTCCATAGCCTTAGGTTCATCAATGCTTTCAATGTTAGATTCAATGGCAGGAATCTGTATTTCCATAATTGGTTTTTTGTCTTCGGCAATAGATTCCGTTTTTTCAATAATTGGCTCTGCTAATTCAGTGATAGTTTCTGCAACTTCGGCAACAGGTTCAACTGTTTCAACAATAGGTTCGATTACATCTTCAATAATATCAGTAGTTATTACTTCCTGTGTAGGATTTGTTTCTTCAATAACTTCTTCTTTAATTTGATTGTCAATAGTAACTGATACATTTTCAGCAATGTTTTCTGAAAGGATGGTTTCTTCTTTTTCATCGACTTCTATGATCGATGCTTTGATTTCAGGTGTTGTTTCTGTTACCTGATTTTCAGTCTGTGATTCTTCGTTGATAATTACTTCTTCCTGATTTTCTACAGGTTCTTGGGATAAATTTTTCATACACTTTCTGTATTTTTAACAGATTTAGAATTCTCTTTCCATTTCTATAAAATGGAAATCCGATAGAGATGATCTGTACGTTAATGATTAATAATAAATGAACTATAAATTGTTTTAAATCCCCGTCAAAAAGGGGAAGCAAAAGTATGAATTATTTGTAATTGTACAAATTAATTTTAAAAATATTTTAAGTAAAATACTTGTATTATGTGTATTGATATATTTTACTTAAATTATTATTTTCATGAATATAAATAATAAAATAAGTTAATCTCTTGCTTTTGGATTAAATAGAATGTATCCAAGGTTAAATATAAGAGAGAAGGGTTGTTCCATATTTTGATAGTAATTAAAACTTAAACTAGCAGGTCCGATTGGACTATGAAAAACAATTGTTGATGATCCCATCATATAACGCTTTTGGAATTTTTCATTAAAAGAAGCAGTTAAATTGCTGTTTTGAATCATTTCTTCATAAGGCTGGAAAAGATAAGCTTCAATTCTTAAATCAATATTCTTGGTTAATCCGATGATATCTTTCAGTCCTAAAGCTGCATATATATTAGATCTGAATGGGGTTAAGAACAATGTGTGTGATTCAGGAAAAGGTGTAAATGAAGAAGAAGATAGTACACTGGCAGTGTAATTATTAAATAATTTCTGATTTGAATAAAAGCTTTCAAATAAAAAACCAAATGTGTTAAATCCAATTTTATTAAAATATTTATCATAAGTAAGTTTTGCCTGAACCCAACGTTGTCTGATTTCAAAAGGATTTTTATTTATAGCAGTTGATCCGGGAATGTATTCTTCAATACCATCTAAATATTTTGCTTTTAATTGAAGTAAACTTCCAGAATTAGCATATTGTTTCTTATTCAATGTATTATATTGATACATTAATTCTATGGAATTAAAATTGAAATTGGTTTGATCTGCTGTATCGTTTCTTCCAAATGTATTGTTTTGGTAATAATCACTATTTGAATACGACTGAAAAAAACGGGTTTCATATTTTGCTTTATTACCGGCAGGTAATCCTAATGCAATTGTTACATATTTTTCGTTTTGAATTAAGTAGGAGGGCGTTTTATCTTCAAAAAAGTATGTTTTTGTTTTAAAGAAATCCCATTGATGTATCACAAAAGCCGTTTCAATGTAAATTGGAACAGAAGAAGCATAGTCGAATCTGGCTTTTGCCATAGCCGAACTATAAAACTTTCCCATATAAGTATTTAAAATAAAACTTTTTGCTGTTTTTCCGAATTGTTTGTACTGGAATTGTACAAATGCTTCGTTAATAGGGCTGGATGAAATATTTCCACCAAATTCAGCCACAAAGTTTTTATCTTTTTTAATATCAAGGTGTAGATTAAATTTTTTTGTGCTGTCAATAAAAAGTAGTTTAGGTGTGATATTCTCTATTTTATTATCGGCTAGCAATTTAAAATATTCAGTTTTTATTTTTTCAATGGGTAAATCTTTTGACTTTTGAAATAGCAGGCGATTTACATATACTTTCTGGTTACTCGTCAAACCATCAATTAAAACACTATCAATAACCAAAGCTGGTTTTCTGTTGTTAAAAGCTTTCCTTTTAGCATTTAATCTATCTGGTGATATATTTTCATAAACAGATTGTCGAATATTGTTAATTTTTCTTATTGTTTCTGCGTAACCACTATCGATAATAGAACGTGTTTTACTAAAATCAACAACATTTACATTTTCGATATTAGGCGCAATTAGCATTCCATTGTCGCATATAACTGAATAATCTGTTTTTTCCATTAGCATATTCTGTAACTGAGAAATAATATCATCCTCGTCGGGTTTTGGATAATTTCCTGCTACTTTACTGCCAATAATAATATCTGGAAAAAATTCTTCGTACATTACATTGGTAGGAAAATTATTATACATTCCGCCATCAAATAATAATGTACTGTCGATTTTAATAGGTTTAAAGTAGAATGGGAAGGTCATAGAAGCTCTGATAGCTTTGCTAAGATCTCCTTTTTTTAGTATTACTTGTTTGCTGGTATAGATGTCGGAAGCAACACAGCGAAAAGGAACAAAAAGATTATCAAAATTATTATTTGCCAATGCATTAGCGCTTCCAAAGATTTCTAAAAAAGCAAAATCCATTTGGTAAGGAGCAATAATATTGGTAGGTAATTTAGGTTTTATTTTTGTGTTATAGTTAAATCTTAAGTCTATCCATGAAGCGTTTGGTGTTTCCTTTTTAAAGTAGTAAATATATTTCTTGTCAATTGTACCTGAAATCCAGTTTGAAAATTCATCACTCAGGAATATTTTTTCCATGTCATCGGGTGAATAACCAGCTGCATATAAACCGCCAATAATTGCACCCATTGAAGTTCCTGCTATATAATCTATAGGAATTCCATTTTCTTCCAATGCTTTTAATACGCCAATATGTGCTACGCCTTTTGCTCCGCCACCGCTTAAAACAAGACCTACTTTTTGGGCATTTATTGTTGTTGTTAAACAGCAGATAATAAATAATATAAAAATATATTTTAGCGTTTTCATGAAGAAAAAAATCAAGTCTAAAAACTTCTGGCTAATTTAAACAAAAAAAGTCATAGGTTTCAAAAGCAATGACTTTTTTTGCAATTTAAATGAATTTATAAGTGAAATAAATTTTTAATCATCTGAAAATATGTGTTTTGAGAAACAAATACTTACCTAAGTCGATAACCAATAGCGTATTGTAAGTAATCTGCTGATTGCTTGCGATTGGTTAAAGTCATCATTCCATATATGTTTTTTGTAAAATAATACCTCACACCTAAACGGGCATACCAATAATGTTGATTTAGATTTGTATCGAATATATAAGCTCCTAATTGAGTGATTATCGATAATTTCTTTATCAGTAATTCATGCCCTAATGCTAAGCCAAAGTAATTATAATATTTAGTATCGTAATATTTATCATATATATCACCTTGACGTAGAACATAATGAAAATTTAAGCTTAGAATGTTTTTACGGCTAATAAAGCGATTGATTGCATAATCAGTGGTAAGAATTATATAGTATTTATTCAATTCTTCGTTTACACCTCTGGTAGCAATTCCTATTGCTAAATCATGAGCCCATTTTTTCTCTGTATTAAATGTTGGGTTAATAATTTGAGGTGTTTTTTCTTCAAAAATCCTGTATCCAATATTTACACCATAGTTTAACATATTTATACCTAAATTAGGGAGGTATAAGGCTGCATTAGAACAATGAGAGAATCCTGCATTTAAGCCAATTGAAAACTGTTTGCTAAGCTGATAGTCTAAATTTAATTTTAAATTGAAAAAGAAACTAAAATCAGTACTTATCATATAATTTGCAGGATTGGTTTCTTTGTTAAACTTTTCGGTGGCATAAGCAATTCCGGCTCCCAAATGTGAGTATAAATGTAAGCGACGATAACTAAACAACATGGGTTCCATAAACATATTTGCACCCCAAAAATCGCCGATTATGGCATTTTGTGTATGGATATAAGTAAGAGAATAACCAAATTTGGTAGATTTAAATGGGTTTTCCCATTTATCTGTGTTGAATAGGTTTTGGTATAATTTGGCTTGAACAGCGAAAACATTAGCTTTTATGTTTTCGATGCGTTTTGAATGCGGGAGAAATTTACCGGTATTGATGTTAAATCCCCCAAAATAAAATTTTGGTGTTGTTTCTTGCCCCTGCGTATTGTGTAAAAAGACAAATCCTGCAAGTAAAATTATTAATATAAGCTTGATTTTTTTACGCATATTTTGTAGTAAAGTAATGCAAATATTAGTTTTCTTTTTTCTTCCTTAGGCTTATTAAAAATGCAAGATTAAATACGATTGATAAGCCAATAAAAAAACCAATCATACATGAAACGAAATCAGTTTCAGTTACAAATTGGCTGAGCAGGAAGCTAACCGCTAAAGAAAGCTGTCCGAATACTAAAAATAGATTTTTGCTTTTCATTATTTTTATCAGTTAATTATTGCAGAGGATAGTCTATTCTATTATTTAATTGTTGAAAATTATTTTTGATTTATGTCAAATTTATTTTTGCCCTCACTACTAGGAATAAAACACAAAGGTATAACTATAAAATATCCAATAGGCACCAAAATAATTAATGACAACCAACCAGAAATATTAATATCGTGCAAGCGTTTCGCTGTCTGAAAAATATTTATCAAATAACTTAAAGGAAGCAGTATGAAAGTAATTACTCCAAAATTTGTAAAAGCTATTATAAACATTGCAAACATCAAAAAAACTAATCCCAATTGAATAATCAAATAATCTCGTCTTCGCATTCTACCTTTGTAAGTGAAAAGCTGTTTAAATATTTCCATATTTTATTTTTTGAAATTTGATCAAGAAGTAATGAATTTGTAAATAGAATATCACATAACCTAATAGCATTTTATTCATTGTCCTGTACAAAAATAAAAAAAATAAACGATAAACGACATGACAGGAATAATATATTTGCGAACCGATGATGAATAAAAGGATATTAGCTTAGAGTAAAAGATATTGTTATTTGCTATTCTTTGCCTTTTTGAAAAATACATACCACCGCTTGTGGAATGTCCCCAACGACTGTTTTAGTCTTACTTTTTTTGGTGGAACGTTCCCAACGGCTGTTTTGGGCTTACTTTTTTCGGTGGAATGTCACCGATGGCTGTTTTAGTCTTACTTTTTTCGGTGGAATGTTCCCAACACAAAGTATTTTTGTCTGAAATATATAATCCCAAAGAAAAATATGAAGAAGTAAAAAGACGCTGTCAGCCTATATAACAACTGACAGCGTCTTCTATAATCATTTTTATTTAATTACACCTAATTCTTTACCCACTTTAGTAAATGCGGCAATACATTTATCTAAGTGTTCTCTGGTATGAGCAGCTGATATTTGTACGCGGATACGTGCTTTGTCTTTTGGTACTACAGGGTAGTAGAACCCAATAACGTAAATACCTTCAACTAATAATCTGGCAGCCATTTCCTGTGATAATTTTGCATCGTACAACATTACAGCAACAATTGCTGATTGAGTAGGTTTGCAATCGAAACCTGCTTCAAGCATTTTTTGGCTGTAATAAGCGGTGTTTTCATGAAGTTTATCCTGTAATTCATTGGTTTCACTCATCATTTCTACCATTTTGATACCTGCAGCAGCTACCATTGGAGGAATAGAATTTGAGAATAAGTACGGGCGTGAACGTTGACGCAACATTTCAATAACTTCTTTTTTACCGGTTGTAAATCCACCAATAGCACCACCAAAAGCTTTGCCTAATGTCCCGGTAATAATTTCGCATTTTCCTTTCAGGTTGTATAATTCGGTAACGCCTCTGCCTGTTTTACCCACAACACCAGCTGAATGCGATTCATCAACCATAATCATGGCATCGTATTTGTTGGCTAATTCATATATTTTATCCAAAGGTGCTACATTGCCATCCATGGAGAAAACACCATCGGTAACTATTAAACGGAATCGATTGCTTTGAGCAAGTTTTAATTGTTCTTCCAAATCAGCCATATTGGCATTTTCGTAACGATAACGTTGTGCTTTGCATAAGCGAACTCCATCAATAATAGATGCATGGTTTAATGAATCGGAGATAATAGCATCCTCTTCGCCTAATAATGGTTCGAAAACACCACCATTGGCATCAAAACAGGCTGCATATAAAATGGTATCTTCGGTGCCGAAAAACTCAGCAACTTTTTGTTCCAATTCTTTGTGCAAATCTTGCGTTCCGCAAATAAAACGAACCGAAGACATGCCGTAACCACGACTGTCTAATGCGTCTTTAGCAGCTTGTATTAATTTAGGGTTATTGGATAATCCTAAATAGTTATTGGCACAAAAGTTTAAAACTTCTTGTCCGCTATTTACTTTGATATTGGCACCTTGAGGCGAAATAATAATGCGTTCGTTTTTGTATAAGCCTGCATTTTTAATTTCGCTGATTTCTTTTTGAAGGTGTGCTTTAACTTTATCGTACATGGTGTTTTGTTTTATTAAGTTGTTTTATTGCTTGCAAAAATAATGATTTTATGGTTTAAGGAGCTATTTAAACTGTATTTTTATTATCTTTGTCTCATAAATTAGGAAACAGCTTCTTATGAAAATAATCTTTTTTATTATTACTTTTATTTTCATGTTGTTTTGTAGTGCTAATGCACAAGTTACGCTTTCTACCACTACTCAAATCAATACCGGTTGCAATGGTAATCCTTGTACTTATAACGGACCTAAGATATTAATTAATGAGGTAATGCTTGCTCCATTGGTAGGTGATGGTTCTATATTTGGGCATGGTGGCGGTGCTGCTGCTTGTAAAGGTGAATGGATAGAATTATATAATCCCGATATTTGTCAATCAATTGATATTTCGTGTTTCTTTTTAGGCAATAATGCTCCTAGTGATTCAAATAATAGTGCTAAAGGCGGTGGTTTTGTTATTCCTAATGGAACAATAGTTCCTCCGAGAGGTTTTGTTGTTATAAGAGGTGTTACTGCTCCTCCCATCCCTTCAGCTTTACTTATTCAAAATGGCGGAAAAACTATTGAAATAGTACTTGATAGTAATTTGTTGGGTAATATTTGTCTGGAAATAGGTGCTAGTAGGTTATGGTTTCCAAATTCAGGTGGTTGGTTTGCTTTTTATGATAATAATGGAATACCTCAGGATGCTATTTCATGGAATATAAATGAACAAACAGTTTCTTGTTTTAGCTGTATTCCATGCAATCCTCAGGTTTCAACATGCGGATACAATGGTAGTTTATTATCTTATAATAATTTTCCTTCAGCAAAAAAGAACTATATTACTTCATCAAATCCGGGAACTACTCTTGGGAAATCATTTAGAAGAATGCCAGATGGTGGAAATTGGGTAAATATACCTGCTCTTCCTACGTATGGAACGTGTAACGATGCATGTATTCCTCCTCCTGTAATTACTTGTACCGGAAAAGCTGTGGTAATTGCATCGGGTGGTCAGCCGCCTTATACTTATCTTTGGAACGATCAGCAAGCTACTCAAAATGATACGGTGATAGGTTTGTGTGCCGGAACTTATACTGTTGTAGTTAAAGATGCTAACAATCAAACAGCTACTGCAAGCGTTCAGATTCAGAATCTGGAATTAAAAGCAACAATTACAACTACTGCTATTATATGTAAAGGTGGTAATAACGGAAGTGCCGAACTTACATTAATCAATGGAAAAATTCCTTATCATTATAACTGGAGTAATGGAGATACTACTTCAACAACTCATAATCTTGTTGCTGGTAACTATTTGGTTACAATTACGGACAATAACGATTGCAAATTGGATACTAATATTGCATTACCCGATAGTCCTGTTGTTCCTACACTTAGTGTAAATAATCCAACTATCTGCTCTCGAAACAGTGTAGTATTAACAGCCGTACCATCATTACCAGGAGGTACATATAACTGGATTCAGAGTGGTGCTCATACAGCTTCTATAACGGTTTCCCCACTAACTACTACTACTTATAACATTTTATACAATATAGTGGGTTGTATAGTTAAAGATAGTTCAACGGTTATAGTTAAACCTACTCCAGTGCTTATTGTTGATGCATCTTCACTTACTATTATTGCAGAAGACTCTGTCGTTGTTACAGCTAAGGGTGGGCTTAGTTATGTGTGGAACACCGGAAGTATTACGGATACTATTATTATGTATCCTATGCAGGATACGGTTTATTGTGTAACAGCTTCTAATAATAATGGATGTTTTGATGCAAAATGTTTAAAAATAGATGTTATTGGAGCATCAACATTGTATATACCCAATACTTTTACACCCAATAATGATGGCAAAAACGATTTGTTTTTTGTGTCTTCTACAAATATTAAAAGTTTTCATATTCTTATTTTTAATAGATGGGGTAATTTGTTATTTGAAACAAATGATGTAAATGTTGGATGGGATGGAAAATTTAATGGTGATTATGTACCTGATGGTATTTATACTTATTCTTTATTAGCTATTGGCGATGATGGTGTGTATTATAGAAGGCTTGGTACAATTACGGTATTAAGATAAAACCTTTTTCAGTACCCTTTTATATTAATCCTTTTTGAATTTGAAGTACAATAATTTCTATAAGTCTATCTTCACCTTCAGGATCATAGGTTGATTTTAAATTGTAACCAAATAAGCGTGCAAAAGCCTGATAAAAGAAAGCAACAAATTTACCTCTTAATTCCTGAACCAATTCATAAGAAGTGTTTCCTGTTTCTCGATATAAAAGCTTAATTAGTATTTTGCCCTGAGAAAAGGTTAGTTGTTTTAATTCTGTTCCAAACTGATCTTTTATTTCCTGTTCAGCTTTTTTCATTATTCTTCTTCTTTCACCTTTATCAGGAGCTTTCATTAATATATCATTGTATTCTCTTAATTTCATTCCGGCTAAACAAGCATAAGGATAGACTTTTTTTACGTTTCTTACTAATTTATCATAGGCAATTCTTTCGCTTTCTGACATTCTGTATTTATCGGCATAAATATAAATAACAGGTAAAGAAATATATGGAATAGTATCTCCTTCGAAAACGGTAACATTGGTAATAATACCTTTTACCACGGTATCTTTTTCTTGCTGCGAAAAAAGGAGCACAGGTATTAATTGTAAGAATAGTATGAAAATAAATTTCCTCATTGCATAATTATTATTTCAAAATTACTTACAAATCATGTTAAAAACGCAAAAGTGTATATTTTTATTTTAAAAATAAGAAAACAATCATTTCCTTTGAAGATGATTGTTTTCTTATAACTCAATTTTCTTATGTTTTGAATTTGAATACAAAAAAATATATTTATAAAATTAAAACTCATTTTATAATTTTTGGTTCAAATTATAAAGCATTTTTTGCCACATTACCTCATATATTCAGGAATGCGGCAAGTTTTCTGACTGCCATACCTCGGTGACTTATTTTATTCTTTTCTTCTAACGTCATTTCTGCAAATGAAATAGTGTAGTTGTCGGGCATAAAAATAGGATCGTAACCAAAGCCATCATTGCCATGTTTTTCGTTAAGTATTTTACCATTTACATATCCTTCAAAAAAATATTCTTTTCCATCTAATAGTAATGAAATTACAGTGCGAAAGCGTGCATTGCGATGGGTAATCCCCTGCATTTTTAGCAATACCTTATCAATGTTATCCTGAAAATTGCATCCTTCGCCGGCATAGCGTGCAGAATAAACACCTGGTTCGCCTTTTAGAGCTTCTATTTCCAGACCTGTATCATCAGCAAAGCAATTGATAGCATATCTATCGAATATATAATGTGATTTTTGTGAAGCGTTGCCTTGCAATGTGGCTTGTGTTTCGGGGATATCTTCAAAAAAATTAAGGTCTGAAAGGCTTAATAAACGAAAACTGTTGGTAATAAGAGGGCTTATCTCTTTTATTTTGTGTGTATTGTTGGTGGCAAAAACTAATTCCATGCAAATTTATATTTTTTCCAAAATTAATGATTATTTTTGTTTGATTAAAAAAATAAAAATCATGAGTATAAAGGGAACTAAAACAGAAAAAAACCTGCTAAAAGCATTTGCAGGTGAATCGCAGGCAAAAAATCGGTATCAGTTTTTTGCAAAACAAGCCAAAAAAGAAGGCTATGAACAAATAGCAGCGATGTTTGAAGAAACAGCTCTTCAGGAAGAACAGCATGCCAAAATCTTTTTCCGCTATCTCGAAGGTGGTGTAGTTGAAATTACGGCTTCTTATCCTGCCGGAATGATATCAAATACAGCTGAAAATCTAAAAGCTGCTGCTGATGGAGAAAATGAAGAATGGACAGATTTGTATCCTGCTTTCTCTAAGATTGCCGAAGAAGAAGGTTTTAAAAAAGTATCAATGTCATTCAAATTGATTGCTGCTATTGAAAAAGAACATGAAGATCGTTACAGAAAATTACTCAACAATCTCGAAACAGCTAAAGTATTTAAGAGAGAAGGTAAGGTTATGTGGGTTTGCCGTAAATGCGGTCATGTTCATTATGGCGAAAAAGCTTTGATGAATTGCCCTGTTTGCGATCATCCTCAGGCTTATTTTGAAATAAAAGCTGATAATTTTTAGGGATTTCTTATTGCAGATTTGTTTCTTAGCGAAAAACATCGTTAAACCCAATGCATTGCTATTTACATTAGTCTTGGCAGGTTTTAATAACCACACAACTTTTGCAAACAGCATCTCAAAATAATTGTGGGACGACTATAAAAGTTTTTATATAGTCGTCCCACAACTGTTTTATGACTACTAAAGTTTTTGAGTAGTCATCCTGCAACTGCTTAATGGCATCTAAAGTTTTTAAGTAGTCATCCTGCAACTGTTTTATGACTACTAAAGTTTTTGGGTAGTCATCCCACAACTGTTTTATTGCTACCTACGTTCGTGGGTAGTCATCCCACAACTGTTTTATTACTATCTACGTTCGTGGGTAGTCATTCCACAACTGTTTTATTGCTATCTACGTTCGTGGGTAGTCGTTCCACAACTGTTTTATTACTATCTACGTTCGTGGGTAGTCATCCCACAACTGTTTTATCACTACCTACGTTCGTGAGTAGTCATCCCACAACTGTTTTATCACTACATACGTTCGTGAGTAGTCGTTCCACAACTGTTTTATTGCTACCTACGTTCGTTGGTAGTCATCCCACAACTGTTTTATTGCTACCTACGTTCGTGGGTGGTCATCCCACAACTATTTTATGACTACCAAGCTTACGTATAAAATATATGATTTTTGTTCCTATACATTTAATAATGATATATAGGATATCAATAATTAAAGAAACTGTAAAATATTTTGTGAATATTATGTTATTTTAAATAAATATGTATAACTTTACCTCTGATTAATTACAACAACTTAAAACTATGATTATGAAAAGAATTTATGTTTTATTGATTGCTATTTGCATGATGAATATTGTGAATGCACAGCATAAAACCCATCCTATACCCAACTTAGGCAAGGAAGCAATAAATTATCCTTTACTTGATAATATTCCTAATCATGCAAGCCTTAAACAAAAAGCAACCAATGCAATCATTTGGAATTATGATACCATAGTTACCTTTGATATTAGCAATAATCTTTATAAAAGAATAACCCAAACATTTAATAACTATGGAAATGTGCTAACCAATAAAATAGAAAGTTGGCAAAACAATGCATGGGTAAATTATTCTAAAGAAACTTATACTTATAATGCCAATGGAAAAAGGCTTTCTACTTTATCAGAACAATGGCAAAACAATGCATGGGTAAATAACACAATATATACTTTTACTTATAATGCAATTGGAAATTTGCTTTCTCGTTTGGAAGAACAATGGCAAAACAATGCATGGGTAAATGGTGCTAAATATACTTTTACTTATGATGCCAATGGAAATATGCTTACCAGTTTATACGAAAATTGGCAAAATAATGCTTGGGTAAATAGCAATAAAAGTACTTTAACTTTTAATGCCAATGGGAATATGCTTACTCAAATATCAGAACAATGGCAAAACAATGCATGGGTAAATAGCACTAAATATACTTATACTTATGATGCCAATGGGAATATGCTTACTGAAATATTTGAAAACTGGCAAAACAATGTATGGATAAATAGTGGTAAATCTACTTATACTTATAATTCCAATGGCAATAAACTTACTGAATTAGTTGAAAACTGGCAGAACAATGCGTGGATAAATAGTGGTAAATCTACTTGTACTTATAATGCTAATGGAAATCAGCTTACTTATTTGTCAGAACAATGGCAAAACAACACTTGGGTATATAGTGGTAAATCTACTTCTACGTATAATGCAAATGGAAATAGGTTAACTACATTATCAGAAAATTGGCAAAACAATGCTTGGGTAAATATTAGTAAAAATACTTACACTTACAATGCCTATGGTAATATGCTTACTTATTTATATGAATCATGGCAAAATAATGTGTGGGTAAATATTAGTAAAAATACTTACACTTACAATGCCAACGGAAACTCAATAACGGGAAAGTATGAAGAATGGGTGAATAACAATTGGGTATTATCATTAGGCATTTTGGATATTTATTCTTCTAATTATATAATTAATGATGTAACTTATGCTATTCGCTATGAAGCCCACTTTGTTTCTTTTACAACAGGGATAACAGAGAACATTAATAAACCAATAAATATCTACCCCAACCCAGCCACCTCTAACTTAACTATAAACCTCCAACAACTAACAAGCCTACAAAACACAATTGTTTCTATTTACGATATACAAGGAAAGCTACTATTACAACAAAACATAACACAGCCACAGACAGAATTGAATATTGCAGCATTAGCCAAAGGTATATATATAGTAAAAGTTACTAATGATACTAATAGCATGCAAAGTAAATTTGTGAAGGAATAGATTAGGACAAGACACCGCAATTTTTTTGAAAACTTATTTACAAAAACTTGTGAGGTTTTTTTTAAACCAAATATAGTTGAGGTACAAAAAAAACCAACAATTTTTCAACTGTTGGTTTTATCAAAAAACACATATCAAATTTATTGTAACTTTACATTACAAATATACATCAGATTTTATGTGCAATCGAAAAAAAATGTTTTATCTTATCTTATTTGTTAATTTGTGTTTCTATTAAGTACTAAGAATAATTTATTGTCATATTTGAAATATAGCATTAATTTTTCTAATGTATTTTTCATGAACGCGGATGACGCAGATCTCTCAGGGAAACGCTGATAAAACGGATTATTAATATATGAAAATAAAAAACATTCGGAATAATTCGCGAAAATCTGCGTTTACGGAACGTATCTGTTTAATCAGCGTTCTAATGTTTTTATACATTAATTACCGAAACTAAAAATTGTGTATATACTGTTTACTAATTATTACTAAGATTTTTCCTTTTTGCCAAAATGTAAACTATCGCCCCATTCGCCATAACCTATTTCGGCACCCGAAATATGGATGCGGGCTTCGAGGCAGTTTTTGCATTCGCTGGCTTCTTCGTCAATGCAGGGTTTGTCTTCGTACAACAGATAACTATCACGGTATTTAACAGGGGTAAGGTTGGGCATAATAATATTACTACCTACCTTGATGGCTTTTTCGCGGCCCATTTTATCGAGCGTTTGCATGGCAGTGGTGGCTGCAATATTAATATCTTTCATCATAATGCGCAGCAATGCCACCATTTTTAGTGATAAATCGAAGCGTTCTTTTTTCGACATTAAAAGATGGCGGTATTGATACAAAGGGGTATCTTCATGCTCAATATAGGGTCCCATGCCAGCCATGTCGATATCAAATTCTTTGAAAAACAATAAATCGTCGGCTAAATCTTCAATGGTTTGAAACGGTAAGCCTATCATTACGCCCGTTCCCACCTGATAGCCTGTTTTGCGCAATAAATGCAGGGCATTTAAGCGGGTTTCAAAATCGTGGGTTTTATTATTGGGATGAAGTTTTCGATATAATTCAGGGTTGCTAGCTTCAATGCGTAATAAATAACGTTTGGCACCTGCTTCACGCCATTGTATAAGGGTATCTTCGGTTTGTTCGCCCAACGAAAGGGTAATGCCCATTTCGTTATTCGTTAATTCATTAATTTTGTGTAATAAGTTGGTAATGGTATTTACAAACTTTTTGTTACTACGCTCGCCGGCTTGTATTACTAAGGAAGCGTATTTGTTTTCGTGTGCATATTTAACAGCATCCAACACCTCGGCTTCGGTAACATAATATCTTGTTAGCTTTTTATTGCCACTCCGGATGCCACAATAATAACAATTTTTGGCACAAATATTTGAAAACTCAATCAATCCGCGGAAATATACTTTATTGCCAACATACTGCTTTTTAATAGCAGCTGCTTTCTCAAAGATTTTCTTTTTGTCATCGCCATCAGCCTTAAGCAATTCAACCAAGTCTGATTTGCTGAAATCGTCTTTCTGTAATATTTCTTCTACTTTGGTCATTATCGTTCTTAAAGTTTGTAAAGATATAGGGTTCGTAATTAATAATTAATAATTAACAATTAATCATTAATTAAACTGCCATCACAAATCCCGGTATTTCTCTTATTTTGCTATACAGATCGGACATCTGTTTCTCGTTATCTACATTTAATAATATAGTATAGCTGAGATAATTTTGCTTTTTGCTTTCGGTAACCTTAATTTCGTCGTATTGCAAACCGGCATCTTCAATAGCAATTCCGATATGCGTACGATTTACCATATCGGGGAACGTATTATTAGTAATTACTTTGAAATTGATAATGATAGGAAAGTTTATTTTACTATCGCAAAAAGTTTCTTCTTTAATATTCATGTTTTAATTTTCTTTAATACAATTGGAGCGATTAACTTTGATAAATTCTCACGAAAACACTATCTCCGTAATAACCTCTTCTTTAACTGTGCTATTTAATGCTTTTACCAATTTGGTTTTAGCATAACTTAGTTCGTTTCGCAAAGCTGCTGAATCTACTTTTACAAACAAAACCCGATTTTGTATGTATAAATTCTCGGTATGTTTCGATATCATTACTCCGCAAACTTGATCCCATGCCTGTATTATACGGGTCTCGTTAATTTTTCCATTCATTTTATAAGCGTTGAGTAATTGCTCAATGGCTTCTTTTAATGTAAGTTCATTGCTTTTATTAAACATTTTGTTCCATTTCTGTAGCTCTGCCTTTTTCTACTTTAAAAATTTTATGCGGAATATTAATCTTTTCAAATACATTAACTATGCGTTCGGTTTGAGTATCTGTAATAAAAACTTGTTTAAAATTCTGATCAGCAACTAATTTTATCAATTGTTCCACTCTGGTATTATCGAGTTTGTCAAAAATATCATCGAACAAAAGAATAGGTTTAAATCCCTTAATGTTTTTTGTGTATTCAAATTGAGCCAGTTTTAAAGCTATGAAGAATGACTTTTGTTGCCCTTGCGAACCAAATTTTTTAACAGCAAAACCATCCATCATAAACTCCAAATCATCTTTATGTATGCCCACAGAAGTATATTGCAAAGCACGATCACGCTGCAAATTATCTTTCAGCAAACCTTCCATGTCATTATCGTTCATTTGCGACAGATAGGAAATCTCAACTTTTTCTTTACCCCCCGAAATAAAAGCAAAATAATGCTGAAAAAGAGGCATAAATTCTTCCAGAAAAACCTTGCGTTTCTGGTAAATATTTTCTCCGTGTTTTTGCAGATGAACATTCCACATTTCTAAAGAAGCACTTTCAAAACGATTGCTCTCAGCAAATTGTTTAAGCAAAGCATTGCGTTGTTGCAGGGCTTTATTGTAATTTATCAAATCATCTAAATAAATACGATCGAACTGAGAAATAACGCTGTCAATATATTTACGACGAATTTCACTGCCTTCATTTATCAAATCCCGATCGTAAGGCGAAATCATAACCAATGGAAATAGCCCGATATGATCGGCTAAGCGTTCGTATTCTTTTTTATTAATTCTAAATACTTTTCTTTGATTTCTTTTTTGAATACAACTTACCATATCCTGATACTCATCCTTTCTGATATAATTTCCATGTATGGCGAAAAAATCTTCCTCATGTTTGATGTTTTGCATATCAACTAAGTTAAAATAACTTTTGCAAAACGATAGGTAATAGATAGCATCAAGCAAATTAGTTTTGCCTTCACCATTATCGCCTACAAAGCAATTTATTTTCTCCGAAAACTCAAGATTAGCTTCGGTGTAATTTTTAAAATTATTAACGATAAGGCTTTTAAGATACATATTTTTAAAATTCTCTTATAATTCCAGCTATTTCTTCCATCAACCACATAGGAGTTGATGTAGCTCCACAAACACCAACATTTTCAACGCATTTAAACCAATCTTTATTAATTTCTGCAGGTTCAGCAACCATATATGTGTGTGGGTTTACTGATTTGCATAAGTCAAAAAGAAACATGCCGTTTGAACTCTTTTTTCCGCTTACAAAGATAATCACTTCAAAGTTATTAGAAAACTCTTTTAATTGAGATGAACGATTAGAAACTTGTCTGCAAATGGTATCATTCGAAACGAAATCAATTTCTTTGTCGTTATTTACCTCTTTTATTTTAGTATTTATTTTTTCAATAATTCTAGCCAGTCCATCAATACTTTTGGTAGTTTGTGAGTACAAGCGTAGTGGACGAGAAAAGTTAATTTGCTCAATATCTTCATCGTTGTCAACTACTATAGCTGTATTATCTGTTTGTCCAACCAAACCATTTACTTCAGCATGTCCGAGCTTACCATATATAACGATTTGACCGTTTTTTTGTAACATTTCCTCATATCCTTTCCTGATTTTGCTTTGTAGTTTCAATACGATAGGGCAGGAGGCATCTATTAAATTTATGTTGTTTTCTAAAGCAGTTTTATATGTTTCAGGTGGTTCTCCGTGAGCTCTTATAAGCACATTGCAGTTGTGTAACTGTTTAAATTCTTCATGGGTAATAATTTTCAATCCTTTATCTACAAGACGCTTTACTTCCATTCCATTATGGACAATATCACCTAAACAATATAATTGGCTATGTTCTTCCAGTTTACGTTCAGCCACTTCAATTGCATGAATCACACCAAAGCAAAAACCTGAATATTTATCTATTGTTACGTTCATTTGTTTTTCGTTAGTTTTGAATGAATTTTATTATTCATACTAAAAAACCTCCAAAACCTTATTTTGTTTACCTCTAAATTCAAATGTATCTCCTTGCTTTTTACCTTTAATTACTTCGTAAAAAGGAACTTTAACAGAAACAGCATAATAAGTTTCACCTTCAACCTCTACTTTGCCTATACTGATAGAAATAAATAATTTTTGCTCATCTGTAAATACAACAGAACCAAAACTTACTTCTTTATTTTCTTTAGAAATATCAATCTTTTTCAGAACATCTATTTCTTCCAATGCTTTTTCCAGTTGTTGTCCATACATATCACGTTTGCGTAATATTTGCATACGGTAAGAATCATAACGATCTTTAGGCATTCCGTAATCATTGGCGCTTTCCTGTGCATCTTTCATCAAATCTTTCAGATTGTTAATGACTTCATTTTGACGATTGATGCAGGCATCGAAAAGTTTTTTCTTTATTTCAAGTTTATTCATATTTTTGATAAAAAATAATTTTGTAATTTTACAAAAAAAACTTTTACAAATATAATAAGTAAAATGGTTTCGGACAAAAATATATTTATGGCAGAAGCAATTAAATTAGCTGCTGATAATTTACTAACAGGCAATGGTGGTCCTTTTGGTGCCGTGGTAGTAAAAGATGGGAAAATTGTAGGTCGCGGTAGCAATAGTGTTACTTCTACCAACGACCCCACTGCGCATGCAGAAGTTAATGCAATTCGCGACGCTTGTAGAAACCTTAATACATTCCAATTAGATGATTGTGAGATTTACACAAGTTGTGAGCCTTGTCCGATGTGTTTGGGTGCTATTTATTGGGCTCGCCCTAAAAAAATATATTATGCCTGTACTAAGATAGATGCTGCTAATGCAGGTTTTGACGATTCTTTTATTTATGAAGAAATTAATATTCCATTATCAGAAAGATCTATTCCTGCTAACCAAATGATGCAAACTGATGCTTTAGATGTATTTAAGAAATGGTTAGAAATGGAAAATAAAATAGAATATTAAAATAAATTTTAGTTCAAATTATTGATTATTAATATTTTTAAGAAAAATACAAATGCTATTAATAAGTTGTAACTTTCTTTAAAAATCTCCTTCATCAGTTCCATTACCATTTCCGTTTTCAGTTACTTTTTTGCGAGGTTTAGCTTTCAATCCACCGTTAATTTTGTAACTAATTGTTAAAAATGCAGCTTGTGATTGACGTTTGTTGCTCATTGATGCTGAAAAACCAGTGCCATGAGTATCATTATTCCATTTTTGAGTATTAAAAATATCGCTTACTCTAAATGAAACTGAAAATTTTTCTTTAAATAAATCCTTTTTGAATGCAATATCTGCAGAATAAGTTTCGTGCATTTTCCCTTGAGGGGTAATAATAGGAGCACGATAATTACCTGAAATTTGTATAGATAAAGTTTTGCCAAAATTCATTGTAGAGTTTAACTTAGATGTCCAGCTATAGTTATCAGTAGAGATATTGCCATCAATGCTATTGCCTTCAATCATAGTTCTGAAATAACTAAAATTAGCATTAATACGCCACCATTTTAAAACTTCCTGTTCCAATATAAAATCAACACCATATGATGTTCCTTTTGTAAGATTTTGGTTAGTCATATTTGAGATTCCATTGGTATCTAAAAAGGCAATACGCTTGATAACATCGTTAATTTGGCGATAATATATAGAAGTATAGAAAGATGTTTTGTTCCAATATTTTGAATGACCTACTTCAAAAGAATTTATGTATTCGGGTTTTAGGTAAGGATTTCCATAACGTATCATTAGTGGATTAGAATAATCTTTAAATGGATTTAAATCATGCATATCTGGACGGTTTACCCTACGACTGTAACTAAATTGTATTTCATTTTTACGTGCTAATTTTTTAGAAATATGAACACTAGGGTAAATGCTAAAGTAATTATTTGTAAAAGTTTGTTTTTGTGTAAGTTGTTCTGCAGTGGTATTAGCTTCCTCAAGCCTTAAGCCTAGTTGCATCGATATACTTTCCCATTCTTTAGAAAAAGTGCCATATATTGCATTGATATTTTCTTTGTATTTAAAATGGTTGCTCGAAAAAATATCATTTACATAAATTAAGCTTGTCGTATCATATTTTTCAAGACGAAAATCATCATCAACATTTCTGAAAATACCTTGATAACCAGTTTCTAATTTCATTTTTTTAGCAAATGGATGAACGTAATTTATTGATGCATTTCCTACCCAATTGTTGCCATCATCATATTGTTTTTGCAAACTAGGCTTGCTGCTCATTGAAACATCCTGATAATTCGACAAAAAATTATTAAGCGTCATATCTGTATTTTCAGAATTTTTTGACGTACTATATGAAAAATCAGCAGTTAATTCTCGACCACGTTGTGTAAACGTTTTCTTGTAATTCAAGGCAAACATATTTGAATTATCATTTTCTATTTCTTTGTTATGTTGCTTATAATCATTTTCTTTTATAAAATTAAAGTCTTTAGTAAAACTAAATAAATCCTGATTTCGTTCGCTTCCTCCAACATTGTATTGCCCCATAAGCGTAATTGTATTTTTAGAATTAATATACCAATCAAAACCTGCTTTAACTGTATTGTTATCCATAATACGTTTCATTTCAGAATGTTGTGTTGTGTAGGAAGAAGTATCTTTTAATGTTGCAATTCTATAAGTATCACCATAACCTTTCCCCTGATTCCATCTACCATCCCAGGAAGCAAACACGTTAATTTTTTCAGTACTATAGTTTAAATTTATAGAACTATTGTAACGGTTATTTGTGCCAATACTTGTTGAAACCATGCCATTTAATCCTTGAGCTGTTTTCTTTTTAAGCCTGATATTAATGATACCAGACATTCCTTCTGGGTTATATTTGGCAGAGGGATTGGTTATTATTTCAATAGCTTCAATAGAACTAGCTGGAATTTGTTCTAATATTGCCTGACGGCTCATGCCAGAAAGACTTGAAGGACGACCATCAATCAAAATATTAACATTAGTGCTACCACGTAAACTAACATTTCCATCAATATCAACTGTTACAGCAGGAATGTTTTGCATTACATCTACGGCTGATCCACCAGCACTTACTAAGTTTTTATCAACATTTACTATTTTTTTGTCAAGTGTATATTCCATCATTCGCTTTTCGCCAATAACATTTACTTCGTTTAATGTGTTTGAAGATGGGGAGAATTTTATCTGCCCCATCTTTTTGTCAATGTCTTTTGGGTTTACTATAATATTTGGAATTTTTAAGCTGGAGTAGCCAATAAAACTAACAACCATATAATAATTGCCAAAAGGAACTTTTTCAATGGTAAAACTGCCTTTTTGATTTGTAATAGCGCCACCCACCATTACAGAATCTTTTGAGCGAAAAATTGTTAAATTAGCGTATTCTACTGCTTGAAGGGTTTGTTTGTCAACAACAAAACCAGAAATACTTCCTATACCACCAGTTCCTCTGTTACCTTCTCCTGAACGTTCTTGTCCTCTTCCATATTGATTTTGAGAAAATAAAATTTGATTGCTGAAAATTGTGAAAATTGAAAGAGCAATGAATAGTTTTTTATTAAGTGGCATAAATTTCTGATTTTTAAATTTTTTAATTGCTTGCAAAAGTATAAGTTTTATCAATATTAGAAGCTTAGTTTAAGGTATATTAATAAATATTTATAATTTTAATTCTTTTTGACATTAAAATTCTTTGAAACTTGTGGTTGGAAATAAAAAAAGCGATTAAATTCTTTTTTTAATCGCTTTTTAATAAAAAATTGTTTAGTTTATTTGATTGGAACATTTTTCAGGGTTTCAACTAAGAAATCCCAAAATTTAGTCACACTTGCAATATTTACTTTTTCATCAGGAGAATGTGGAAAACGAATAGTAGGACCAAATGAAATCATATCCCAATTAGGATATACGCCACCTAATAAACCACATTCTAAACCAGCATGAATTGCATATATTTTAGGAATATTACCAAACTGATTATTATAGATGTCAAGCATTTTTTTCAGTATCGGAGAGTCTGGATTTGGTTTCCAACCAGGATATTGTCCGTCAAAAGTTATTTCAGCACCAGCTAAATGAAAAACTGATTCCATTTGACTTTCAAGGTCTGCTTTTGCTGAATCTACTGAACTACGTAACAAGCAAAGAGCTGTTGCTGTTCCTTCTTTAACTTCTATTATAGCTAAATTGTTTGAAGTTTCAACTAAACCTTCCATTGCATTACTCATACGAACAACACCATTTGGACATGCATACACAGCATCAATAAATGTTTTCTGATTTTTAGAATCCATTACTTTTGAAGGCATATTGGTAGAAACAACTTCCATTTTTAAATCTGGCTCTACAGCTGAAAGTTCTTTTTTTATGATGGTTTCAAATTCTTTTAATTTTGCAGTAAAAGCAGCTTGGTTAGCTGAAGGAATTGTTACAATCGCAAATGATTCACGAGGGATGGCATTACGCAAACTTCCACCATTTAAGGTTGCTATACGTAATCCAAGTTCATTGCTGGCTTCTTTCAGAAAACGGTTCATGATTTTGTTAGCATTTCCTCTACCTAAGTGAATATCCACACCAGAGTGTCCACCTTTTAAACCGGTTATATTTAATTTATAAGCAGTAGAATTAGCAGGAACATCTGTTTCTGCGTAAGTATAAGTAATATTACCATTGGTACCACCTGCACATCCGATGTATAATTCGCCTTCATCTTCTGAATCAAGATTCATTAAGATATCACCTTTCAAATAACCCGCTTGCAATCCAAATGCACCTGTCATACCCGTTTCTTCATCAATAGTAAAAAGAGCTTCAACCATACCATGTTGTAAATCTTTAGCTTCAAGAATTGCCATAGCTGCAGCAACACCCATTCCATTATCAGCACCTAGAGTAGTTCCATTGGCTCTAACCCATTCACCATCAATTATAGTTTCAATTGGGTCTTTTTCAAAATCATGATTCTTGTCGCTGTTTTTTTGAGGTACCATATCCAAATGACCTTGCAAAACAACACCTTTACGGCTTTCCATGCCTGGAGTGGCAGGTTTGCGGATAATTACATTGCCAACAGGGTCAACAACAGTTTCCAAACCAAGGTCTTCGCCAAATTTTTTCATGAAAGCTATACAAGCAGCTTCATGTCCAGATGGGCGAGGGATTTGTGTAAGGCTGTAAAAATGTTTCCAAATTGCTTTTGGCTCAAGATTTAAAATTTCTTTACTCATTTTTTATATTTATTAATAAGATTTATAAAGTTGTTATTTAAAAAGCAAAGTTAATAATTAATTGATTTAAGGGTTGTTTTTTTTGATTTTTTTAGAAATAAAAAAGATATTTACCGTTAACTGGTTTTTAACAACCTTTAACTGATTTCTAAAAATATCTAAAGTCATTATAATTACTTTTGTAAATTAAAAAGATAAGCAATGAAAAAATATTTATTTTTTACATTTTTTATAGCATTTATTTTGTATGCTAATGATACACAGGCAAAAAAACTACAAGCTGATTTGTCTTATGCTTCATTTTATTCACCAGAACATGGTCCTTATATAGAAACATATCTTTCTGTTTATGGTAAAAGTGTTTATTTTGTAAAAAATAAAAATGGAAAATATCAAGCTACAATAGAGATCACAATGCTTTTTAAACAAAACGACAGTATAAAAGATTTTAAAAAGTACAATTTATACAGTCCGGAAGCTCAAGATTCTCTTAATGTTAATTTTAATTTTATAGATCAACAGAGATTTACACTTGCAAATGGAAATTACACTTATGAGTTAATTATTGCTGACAAAAATAGTTCTATACAACCCTATAGAATCAATCAAGATATTTTAATTGAATATTCACAGAATCAAGTAAATATGTCTGGTATTGAATTGATCGAGTCCTTTAAAAAGACAGAAATTCCAAACATTGTTTCTAAAAGTGGTTATGATTTAATTCCTTATGTTTCTGATTTTTATCCTGAAAATACAAAAAAAATCACTTTTTATTCTGAAATATATAATATAGAAAAAAATTACGGTAAGGCTGAGGCATTTTTAGTGACTTACTATATTGAATCTTATGAAACAATGAAACTTATGTCGAATTTAGTGCAAAAGAAAAGAGAGCAATCTAAGCCTGTAAATGTTTTTTTTGGTGAATTTGATATTTCAAAACTTCCTTCTGGTAATTATAACTTAGCTATTGAAGTTAGAGATAAATTTAATAAAGTATTAGCTTTAAGTAAATTATTTTTCCAAAGAAGCAATCCAAGTATTCGTTTTGAACTAAAAGATATTGCTAATTTAGAAGTTGAAGAAACTTTTGCTGGAAAATTTCTTGATAAAGATAGTCTTGTAGATTATATAAAATCCTTGTATCCAATTTCTACTGATTTGGAAAAAACATTTATAAATGACCAATTAAAGGAAATGGATTTAAAAACTATGCAACAATACTTCTTTAATTTTTGGTTACAACGGAATACTGTAAGTCCAGAAAATAATTGGTTAGCTTACCAAAAAGAAGTTGAAAAAGTTAATTTTAATTACAGCACAAAAGTTAGAAGAGGCTACGAAACGGATAGAGGAAGAGTGTATTTACAATATGGTGCACCTAATGAAATCGTCGATAAACCTTTTGATGCTGGTGCTAGTTTAAAAGATGGTGGTTATGGCTCTATTCCTTATCAAATATGGCATTATTATAAACTTAATAATCAATCAAATAAAAAGTTTGTTTTTGCAAATCCTGATCTTGCCTTAAATGATTATTCATTAATACATTCTGATGCATTGGGCGAAATAAATAATCCAAATTGGACACGTAAATTGTCTCGTAACAATGATGTAAATCAGGAGGAAGACTCTCAATATGATAAAGGAAAAGCTGGAGAATTATTTAAAAATCCCAGATAAATCATATTTTTTTCTTTTGTTTAGCTAAAAATAGCTCATTATTCAAATAATGAGCTATTTTTGTAAATGGAAATACAAATTTTTTATCATTAATAATGAGAAAGTTAGGTTTTTTTTTCTTTTTAATTTTTGAACGACTGGTTTCATGCTTACCATTTCGATTGTTGTATATAATATCTGATTTTGTGTATTTTATACTTTATTATTTGCTAAAATACAGAAAGAAAATAATCATTCAAAATCTTAAAAACTCTTTCCCTGAAAAAACGGATACTGAAATCAAGACTCTTAGAAAAAAATATATTCAAATAATGGCCGACTTAATTGTGGAATCTATTAAATCCGCACATTTAACTGAAAAGGCTATATTAAAAAGGTTTAAATTTAAGAATCTTGAATTGTTGAAACAGCTTTATAATGACAATAAAAGTGTTTTTCTTGTTTGCGGTCATACCGGAAGTTGGGAAATGGGGGGTATGATTTTGCCTTTAATTACTGATTTTAAAGTTTTCGGAATTTATCAACCTCAGACGAATCCTTTTTTTGACAATTACATGAAAAAGGTAAGAGGAAGTTTTGGCGTAATTCCTGTACCATCGCAACAAGCTTACAGAAATTTTATTCAGAATAGAGATGAGAAAATATTAAGTTTTATTGTGTCAGATCAGGCACCTTCAAAAAATGGAGACCATCATTGGACTACATTTTTAAATCAGGAAACGGCATTTTTTACAGGTTTAGAAAAAATGTCGAAAAGTTTAGATTTTGCAGTAGTTTTCTTACGCATTATTCGAGTAGGTAGAGGGAAATATACTTTAGAATTTGAATTAATAACTGATAAACCAAAACAAACAGAAGTAGGTGAGATATCTGAATTGTATGTAAATGCATTGGAACGATTAATTCACCAATATCCCGAAAACTGGCTTTGGTCGCACAGAAGATGGAAGCATAAACGAAATTAATTATTTATATGATAAAAACTGCAGTTGTATTATTAAACTGGAATGGTAGAAAATTTTTAGAAAAGTTTTTACCTTTTGTTATTCAATATAGTAGGGAAGACGCTGAAATTATTATTGCTGATAATAATTCTTTCGATGATTCATTAGCCTTTATGCAAGCTAATTATCCTGAAATCAGAATAATTAAAAATAATGAAAATGGTGGGTTTTCAAAGGGTTATAATGATGCTTTAGTTCAAGTTGAAGCGGAATATTATGTTTTACTAAATTCTGATATTGAGGTTACTGAGAATTGGATTAAACCGATCATTGCATTGATGGATAGTGATAAGAATATTGCCGTTTGTCAACCCAAACTTCGATCTTATTTAGAGAGAGAAAAATTTGAATATGCAGGTGCAGCTGGTGGTTTTATTGATAAATATGGATATCCGTTTTGTCGTGGACGATTATTTCAATCATTAGAAATAGATAAAGGTCAATACGATGATGTTTGTGAAATCTTTTGGGCAACAGGTGCTGCTATGTTTGTAAGAGCTGAACTGTATCATAAGTATGGTGGTTTAGACAATGATTTTTTTGCACACATGGAAGAGATTGACTTTTGCTGGCGACTTAAGAATGAAGGTTACAAGATAATGTATTGTCCAGATTCTCTTGTTTTTCATGTTGGAGGTGGAACACTACCTAAGAATAATGCTCGAAAAACATATTTAAATTTCAGAAATAATTTTTACCTTCTTTTTAAAAACTTACCTGCCGATAGATTGATGAAAGTGTTCATTTTTAGACTTTTTCTGGATTTTATTGCAGCAACTAAATTTTTAACTGAAGGTGGTTTTAAAGATTTTTGGGCAGTTATCCGAGCTCATTTTAGTTTTTACGCATCAATTAATAAAAATTTTAAAAAGCGTAAGAGCATTCATCAAAAAAAAGTTAGTAAAACTTATATGCATAATGTCGTATTTGAACACTATTTATTGAAGAAAAAGCTTTTTACTGAACTAAAGAAAGAAAACTTTAGTTAAAAACTCTTTATTGCCAGCTTATAGCTATCTAATCCAAATCCTATTATACTTCCTTTACAATTTGGTGCTATTAATGATATATGCCGAAAATTTTCACGTGCAAAAATATTAGAAATATGTACTTCAACAACTGATGTTTTGATTGCTTTAATTGCATCAGCAATTGCAACAGATGTATGCGTATAACCACCAGCATTAAGAATGATTCCGTCATAAGCAAAACCCGTATCATGTAATTTATTGATAATTTCACCTTCTATATTACTTTGAAAATAATCAATAGTAATGTCTTTATTTGTATTTCTCAATATTTCAAGATAAGATTCAAAACTCAGATTTCCATATATTTCTTTTTCACGCTCTCCCAAGAGGTTTAAATTGGGACCATTTATAATAATAATTCGCATAACAATTATTTTTTTTCAAAATTAAAACTTTTCTGTTTTATAATAGCATTAATAATAATTATTTCTATACAAAAAAGCTTAAAGTAAATTAAGTGAATAAAAAATGATGGCATTAAGTTTTTTATTATTTTGTTATCTTAACCAATTCTTTATAATTGTGAGTCCTTCGAGAGTAATAAATGATTCGGGATGAAATTGTAATCCATGTATATCATAGAAATTGTGTTTAATTGCCATTATATTTTTTTGATTATCAATAGCAGTAATTGACAACTCATTTGGAAAGTTTTTTCGACTGACAATCCATGAATGGTAGCGTCCTGTAATAAAATGTGTAGGAACATTTGAAAATAACACTTCATCTTTTTTATCAGTAAGTATTGTTTCAGAGGCAATTCCATGCATGATTTTTTTCATTTGAACAATATTAGCTCCAAAACATTCAGCAATAGCTTGATGTCCAAGACAAATCCCTAACATTTTTTTTTTGGATGCGTAGTGCTTAATTAATTCACACATAATACCTGCTTCGGATGGAATTCCCGGACCTGGTGAAAACAAAAAGTTATCGAAATTTCCAGCTTCGGAAAGGCTTATTTCGTCATTTTTTGCAATAGCATAATTATTCACACTACATTGTTCAATTATTTGAACTAAGTTGTATGTAAATGAATCGTAATTATCTATAATTAAAAGCCTATTTTTCATTACTAAAGGCAAATCTACACAATTTTTTTTAGAATATTCAGTTAAAAATAAAAAAAAATAAGTAGGTTTGCTAAATTATTCCGAACATGAATCAACAAAAATTAAAGGTTTTATTTATTTCGTCTTGGTTTCCAAATAAAGAGAATCCTACTTTGGGGAATTTTGTTGAAAAACATGCCGAAGCCGTTTCACTTTATGCTGATGTTAGCGTTCTTCATGTTTGTTTTCATTCAGCTTATGATAATAAGAAAGAGTATGTTGTCGAAAAACATAATAATCTTGATGTTCACATTATTTATTTAAAGAAAATAAAAACAAATCTTCCTTTTTTTACATCAATTTTGAGATTCTTTAAAATTATTACTGCTTACTATTTGGGTTTCAAGCAAATATATAAAAATACAAAACCGTTAATTATTCATGCAAATATCTTAATACCAATAGGTTTAATTGCTTATTATTTAAAACTTATAAAAAAGATTCCTTATATTATTACTGAACATTGGACTGGGTATTTGCCTCAAGATGCCAATAAACCTAATAGTTCTGTGATTTTTTACCGACACTTTGCAAAAAAAGCTGCTGTATTAACTCCTGTTACACAGAACCTTGCTTTGGCAATGCAGAACTTTAAAATAACAGGAAATTACAAAGTTATTCCAAATGTAGTTGAAATTAGTTTATTTAAGCAGAAGCAAACATTTAGTACAGACATGAAGCGAATAATACATGTTTCATCATTAACGGAAGAGCAAAAAAATTTTAATGGAATATTAACTGCAATAAGTGAACTCCAAAAATACAGAAATGATTTTATCCTTGAAGTAATAAGCGATGGCAATTTTGAGCAATATCAAAACAAAATTGATAAGTTAAGAATTACTGATAAAATTATTTTTCATGGCAAAAGAAATACTAAAGAAGTAGCAGCTATTATGCAGCAATGCGATTTTTTACTGCTTTTTAGTAATTATGAAAATTTTCCATGTGTTATAGCAGAAGCTATGTCATGTGGATTGCCTATTTTATCAACTAATGTAGGTGGTATAGCTGAACATGTAAATGTTGATAATGGTATTCTAATTGAAGCTCATAATATGAAAATGCTTATTTATGAGCTTACTAGAATGCTTGATACTTGTCGTAATTATGATTCATCTATAATTAGAACTTATGCAGAAAATCATTTTAGCTATGAGGTAATTGGGAAACAATACATGGAAATTTATAAATCTGTTCTGAATTAAAATAGTAATATAATTGTGTTAGGAAAAATTTTTAATACTTTTTCAATAAAATTAGCTTCAGCAATCTGCAATTTGCTGATTGCAATTTTTGTTTCGCGATATTTGGGTGCTATTGGCAAAGGTGAACAAAGTATTGTTCTGACCACCATTTCATTTATTCTAATTTTTGTGAACATTGCTGGAGGTGCCACTCTGGTTTATCTTACACCACGATTTAAGATAAGTCATCTGATTTTCCTTTCTTATGTATGGAGCCTTTTTACAGCCATTGCTTTTTATATAATTCTATATTTTTTTAATATCGTAGAGCGTGATTTTGTCGGTCATATTTGCTTGCTTTCTCTTATTAATTCTTATGCTGCCATCAATTCTAATATTTTATTAGGCAAAGAAAAAGTAAATGCTTCTAATTTGGTTAACTTAGCACAACCACTTTTTATGTTGATAGCATTGTTTTCCTTTTTTGTTTTTGTAAAGAAAGCTGATGTAATCTCCTATATTTACTCATTGTATATTGCTTATTTTCTGAGTTTTCTTTTGAGTATTTTATTACTAAAGAAGGATAAAGAATTTGCTTTTGTGCAAGATTCAAATTGGAAAATTACGCTATATGCTATGTTTAGTTTTGGTTTTTTTAATCAACTTTCGCATATTACATCTATGTTGAATGCTCGTTTAAGCTATTATTTACTTACAAAATATAAAGGTGCTGATCAATTGGGTATTTATTCAAATGGGGTTTCTTTAACTGAAGCTGTTTGGATGGTGAGCGGAAGTATGGCAATGGTGCAATATGCAAGAATAGCAAATTCTTATGATAAAAAATATGCTCAAGAACTAACAGTTAATTTAACTAAAATTAGTTTATTGATAAGTATAATGATCATTATTCCAATGATATTACTTCCTTCAGAATTTTATAGCATTATATTCGGAAAGGAATTTGTAAACCTTAATTATATTATGTTGTGTTTAGCTCCTGGAGTAATACTTTGGAATTTCTCTTTACTTATAGGCCATTATTTTTCAGGAACCGGCAAGTTTTATATCGAATTTTCAGCCTCATCAGCAGCTTTGATAGTTACATTATTATTAAGTTTCTGGGCAATTCCTATTTGGGGGTTTTATGGAGCAGGTATTATTTCTAGTATTTCATACTTATTTAATGCAATTGTAATATTATATTTTTATAAAAAGGAAAGTGGTGTAGGCTTTAAAAAATTACTTCCTCAATGGGAGGATTTGAAATTGTATGTTAGTATTTTTAAACAATTATTATTTAATAAAAATAAAGATATAAGGCTATAAAGCATTAATTATTTTCTTTTCTATCATTTTTTAATTCATCCTTTAATCCTGAAAAGATAAATGGAGCAAGCTTTTCAATAGGTTGGAGTAGTTTTGACTCATTTCTGGTTTTCTCAGAAATGATTAATCTTTTTGAATCTAATGTATTGATGAAATAAAGAACAATACTTATAATCAGAGCTATTTTTAATACTCCAAATATAATACCTGCCAATTTGTTTATAAATCCTAAAGAGACTAAACTAAATGCTTTGTCAACTACTTTTCCTAATAAATGTACCAATACTACCACTGCAACAAAAGTGATAATAAAAGCAAGAATGCCAGCATACTTTCCATTTAAACCAATTTTATCGCCAACAAATACTGAAAAGCGATAGGATAAATAGATTCCTAAAAGTAAAGCAAGTAAACTTGCAAGTTCAATGGCTAATCCGTTTACAAGACCTTTGTAGGCAAACCATATCAATGGAATCAAAAAGATGATATCTAATATATTCATTTATTTCCCTTTTAATCGTCGTGTTAATTCTGTAGCATATACAAAATCATTTATTTCTTTGTTATCAGTGTGGAGTATTGAGTTTTTGTCGCCTTCCCACCATAAATTCCCTTTGTAAATAAAAGCAATTTTATCGCCTATTTCAATTACGGAATTCATATCATGTGTATTAATAACTGTGGTAATTTGATATTCTTGTGTAATTTCACTGATTAGATTATCAATTACAATTGAGGTTGCAGGATCTAAGCCTGAATTTGGTTCGTCGCAAAACAAATATTTTGGATTGGCTGATATTGCTCGTGCAATGGCTACACGTTTTTTCATGCCACCACTTAATTCTGAAGGGAAAAGTTTGTTTACGTTTTCAAGATTTACTCTTTTTAAGCAGAAGTTTGCTCTTTCAATTTTTTCGTTATTCGACATCTCGGTAAACATAGATAATGGAAATACTACGTTTTCTTCAACATTCATGGAATCAAACAAAGCTCCACCTTGAAACAACATGCCTATTTCCTGTCGGACTTTCTTTTTTTCTTCATAAGAAATAGTTGAGAATGAACGTCCGTCGAAATTTATGCTGCCCTTATCAATTGGGAATAGGCCAACCAAGCATTTCATCAAAACTGTTTTTCCTGATCCGCTTTGTCCTATTATTAAATTGGTTTTGCCTTTCTCAAATTTAACACTGATATTCTTTAAAACCTCATGGTTATTAAATGATTTTGATACATTGATGGCTTCTATCATGCTAATAATAATTGAGTGAGTATCAAATTAAATAATATTATCATAATACTGCTATTTACAACTGCTTTTGTACTGGAACGCCCAACTTCTAATGCTCCGCCCGACGTATAATATCCATAATATCCCGATACGGATGCCGTTAAAAATGCAAAAACCACAGTTTTGATTAAAGCATAGGTTATATCAAACATCTTGAATTGATATTGTAAGCCATACACATAATCATTTGTAGCAACCAAGCCTGTTAATGATCCTGCTAGCCAACCTCCTGATATTGCTAAAAACATACTCACTAAAATTAAAAACGGATATATAATGATGGAGGCAATGATTTTAGGTAAAATTAAAAATGCAGCTGGATTTATTCCCATTATTTCTAACGCATCAATTTGTTCGGTTACACGCATGGTTCCAATTTCGGAGGCAATACGAGAACCTACTTTCCCTGCAAGTATTAGGCTTACTATGGTAGGCGAAAATTCAAGAATTACTGATTTACGGGTTGCAAAACCAATAGTATATAGAGGTATTAAAGGGCTGTCGACATTAAAAGCCATTTGAATGGTAACCACAGCTCCCATAAAAATTGATATTATTGCAACAATTCCGAGAGAATCAAGGCCTAAATTATCCATTTCAAGCCAAAGTTGTTTTCGGTAAATGGATTGTTTTTCGGGTTTCCGAAAAACTTGCTTCATTAATACTAAATATCTACCAACTTCCGATAATATCTTCATTCTTATTAAATATTTTGGCTAAATTAATCATTTTTATAA
>JACABE010000013.1:0-52004 GCA_013377005.1 Bacteroidota bacterium | reverse complement strand
TTATCAAAACTATAAAATCTACAAATAACTAAACTTAAATAATAGTTTTTATTAATTTTGCCTTTTTTTACAACTTCTTATTGAGTATGAAAAAATCGAATAATTTTAAAATAATAGCTCTTATAGTAATTATTTCAATTCTCATAGCATCTTGTGCTTCATCAAAACACCACAGGAAAAAGAAATGCATGGAATGTCCTACGTTTAGTTATATTCTTGAAGTAAAAAATGACAGAGCTTAAAGAAATTTTAGCAAAATACATTCCTGAGAATGCCTTGAATCAAATTGTTAATTTGATAGCTACTAATAATGTTCAGCTTAATATTACCAGAAACAGAAGAACAAAATTAGGAGATTATCGACCACCACAAAATGGCTATCTTTTCCATAGAATATCAGTTAATTATAACTTGAATGAATATGAGTTTTTGATAACACTTATTCATGAATTTGCTCATTTATTTGTGTGGAACAAGCATAAAAATAAAGTTGAACCACACGGAAAAGAATTTAAAACAACTTATTACAGTTTGCTTCATCAATTTGTTGAAATGAATATATTTCCCGAAGATGTAAAAGCTGCTATTCAAAAGATTGAGGCTTCGCCCGAAAATGCTAAATTAGAAATGGGAAGGGCTTTGCAGAAATATTCGCAGAGCAATCAAAATATGTTGTTGGTAGAAGAAGTGCCTTTAAATGCTAATTTTAAAACGCCCGATGGAAGAACTTTTCAGAAATTAGAGAAGCTGAGAAAACGTTACAAATGTTTATGTTTGAACGATAAAAGAAAATATCTTTTTCATCCATTGGCTAAAGTAATTTCGCCCAATTAAGAATTGAATTTAATTTATACATTTGCAAAAAAATAATACTGATGAAAAATAATTTTTGTGTAATTATGGCAGGAGGGGTTGGATCTCGCTTTTGGCCAATGAGCAGAACCTCTCAACCCAAACAATTTATTGATATTTTAGGTTCTGGTGAAACGCTTATTCAACAAACTTTTAGGCGATTTGAGCGTGTTTGTCCTAGCGAAAATATTTATATTGTTACCAATGAATTATATCGTGAACTCATCAAAAAACAGATACCTCATATTAAAGATGAACAAATTGTTTGCGAGCCTATTCGTAGAAATACAGCTCCATGTATAGCGTATGCTAATTACAAAATTTTGCAGATTAATCCAGATGCAAATATTGTTGTAGCTCCATCAGATCATATTATTTTAAAGGAAGATGCTTTTATTGAAGTAATTACTGCGGCATTAGAAGCTACAAAACAAAATGATTGCCTTGTAACATTGGGAATTAAACCGAGCAGACCTGATACAGGATATGGATATATTCAGTTTAATGATCAAATTACATTGCTTGATAATAATCGTATTAATAAAGTAAAGACTTTTACTGAAAAACCTGCTTTAGAAATGGCTAAATCTTTTTTGCAAAGTGGCGATTTTCTTTGGAATGCTGGTATTTTTGTATGGTCTTTAAAAAGTATTATGAAAGCTTTTGATAAATATTTACCTGAAGTAAATTCTATTTTTAAAGATGGAATGCAATACTATAATACAAAGAATGAAGAAAATTTTATAAAGAATGCTTATACTATTTGTAAAAATATTTCAATTGATTATGGTGTAATGGAAAAGGCTGATAATGTATATGTTTTATCTTCCGAATTTGGTTGGTCCGATTTAGGTACCTGGGGTTCATTGTATGAAACACGTCAAAAAGATATGAATGGCAATACTGTTGTTGGGAAAAACGTAATGATTTACGATTCCAGTAATTGTATTGTAAATATGCCCAAAGACAAGCTTGTAGTTTTGCAGGGATTAGATGATTATATTGTGGTGGAAGATGATAATATTCTTTTGATTTGTAAGAAAAAGGAAGAACAGCAAATCCGTCAATTCGTTAATGATGTGATGAGCGAAAAAGGCGAAAAATTTGTTTAAAATATGTAAGGCTGGTAATTTTTGCCAGCCTTTTCTTTTTATAGCGAAGTAAATTTAATTTTAAGATTATTTTTTAGGGTTACTGAATAGCTCTTTTATATTATCAAATTCGCGACGATAGAAAAAACCTATCCCTTGCGTGTAGGGAGAAATGGTGTTCATAAACTCATTTGTATTGGAACGGTTGAAAACTTTAAACCTAAATCTACCATCTTCTGTAATTTTATATTCAACATTTACATCCCCTACAATATTTGTACTTTGTTTAGCTGCTGCTTCTGTAGTTTTTACAGTTCCTCCAAAACCACCATTAACATCAATTGTAACTCTATCATTGATGAGTTGCTTTGAAAGTGCTATTTGTACTTCCTGAGAACTCAGTTGGTCACCAGGACGATAATTTACACCTATATCAATAAATTCAATATTTTGCGATAATATGTTACTAATCTGATTTGATAGCATTTCAAACGAAGAATTCCCCACTCCGGTGCCAACGGAAGAACTATATGTATTTCTGTTTTGAGAAATAAAATTATTTGTCATTAATAAAATGAAGTTCTGTGATAGCATAAGTTGTTTGTCGTTGCGGTCGAGGATACTAAAAAAGCGATCTTTTGTTTCTTGGTCAACACTTGGAAGTCCAATATCGAAATCAACTGATGGATTGTTCAATTTTCCCTCAATGCTGATAATACTTTGAACAGGAACTTTTTTCTTGCTCACATTGGTTTCAGCACTATTTATTAAAATTGGATATAAAGAAGCTCTTATATTGTATATGGCTTTCATTTTTACTGTTGCATCGTAAGGATCGCCTTTCCATGTGATACTTGCTCCACTTTGAATATTAAACTTTTTATTGATAAAGCTTTGAATAGATAAGAAATATAAACCATCACTGATAACATAATCTCCAAACATTTTAAATTCGCCTTCTTTGTCAATAATTAATTGAATGTTTCCATCACCAAAGGCTTTAATATTACCCACAGTTTGAGGTGTTTCCAGGTTAATACCTATTTCTGCATCCGGAGTTATTTCCAGCTCACATTTCATTGATATACCTGCAAAACGATTGCTTGATTTGGTGGGTATTTTATATTCTTTTTGTTTTTCAATAAAAGTTATAAAATTATTTTCTTTTGTTTCAGTTTTATCGGAAAGGGGTATAAATAGTGCAGTTTCTTTATTCGTTTTAGCTCTAATATCAAGATGAATATCTTTATCTGTACCAAATATTTTTATCATCCCACTTGCATAAGCTTTTCCGTAAAATAATTCATTATCAGTTGAAATAGTATTTAAAACCATTAAATTATTATATTTTAAATTAAGGTCTATTTTAATATTTCTAAATCCCTGATGCGTAATTTTACCATCCATTACGGCCCTGCCTGTTTCGGTTGCAATTCCTAAATTTGTAAACTTAAAATAATTGGTATTGATTTCAATAGAATCGGAATTAGAAATAGTGTATTCAACTCCTGTATAATCTATTTTCATTGAAGATCTTAATAATAAAACTTTGCCATTGATTTCAGGATTTTTTAATGTTCCTTTCAACGTTAAGTTTCCAATTGCTTGTCCGTCAAATTTTGAACTAAAACTTTTGAAATAGTGGGTTAAGCTTCTTAATTTAAGTTGATTTAATTTAGCTTTGAAATCAAAGTTTTGATCATTATTATCAGGAAAGTACCAGCCAGTAATAAATAGTGTTGTGTCTTTTTTATAATTACCTTCAAAAATAAGATTTGTATTTACAAATAAGCCATTTTTCACTTTGTCCCAGGTGGATTTTATATTTAAATCGCCTAATTTGTTTTTGTTGAAGAAAAGATTGAGGACATTGACATCTGTTGTAAAATTGGGTGATTTGTATAAATCAACTAAATCAACCTTTCCATCTAAAAAACCACCCACTTCAATGTTTTTATCTGCAATTAAAAATGCAAGTTGTGAGAGATTGAAATGATTGAAACTTAATGTGAATTTATCAAGTGGGTTGTTGCTGATTTTACCATCTAATTTTACCGACTGTTTTTTGTCACCAAATTCAAGATTCTGAATAGTAATATCTTTTTTATTGATACTCAGAAAGTTTTCTCCGTATAAATGCCAAACAGAATCGTTAATAATAATGTCGGAACGAACAATACGCATATCTATTAAAGGTGCTTTATTAAAGCTGGCAAATCCACTGATATCTCCTGAATTTTTTGTTTTTGTTAATGTATCTTTCCAATATAAGGCATAAAAAATACTATCACTTTGTACAAGAGAGTTGAGTTTGAAATTATCGATACCCAAATTTTCCCCAAAACGTAAGCGTTTGCAGCCTGTGAGTAAATATAATCGTTTTTCATCAGTAGTTCCGTCTAGATAAAATTTGTCGAATACCTGATTGTTAAAGCTGATAGTGTCGGCACTTCCATGAATCTTAAAATTTGAGGAAATTGAGTTATAACTACCGGTAATTATTGAGTTTTTACTAATCGTAAGTTTTGGTACTAATAAACGAGTGAGCGTTTCTGCATTTTTTAGATTGATGTTAAAGTCAAACTTCTGCTCATTGTTGTTGCTTAATAAAATCTCATTGTTTGCTTTTGCAGTAGTAATTGATGGTAAATAGTTGTTGATAAATTTATTGAATACAAAAGATAAATCTTCAAACCTAAATTTCCCATACATATTTGCATCAATGAAGTCTGATAATAAATCTATTTTTCGTTGACCTAGGGTATCATTATATGTAATCAGCGACAGCTTTTTCATGTTGTAATGTTCTTTTCTTTGCTGATAGCTGGTATTCTCTATTTTTATAGTGCCCACAATATCATCAATTTTTTTACCCGTGAAATTAAAATTGAGATTAGTGGAAAGCAAACCCGTAGAATCTGTATCTAAAAGTTTTAATTTGTAAAGATTGGCATCACGAATGTTGGCTGTAAAATCAAACACAGGATTGTTTGAAGCATAATCAACAACTCCCAAAAAGTTAAAATCAATTTTATCGTCCTTAACACCTAAGTATCCATTGAACTTATTGTTGGCAATGTCGCCTTTAATTGCGATACTGTCGTAAACGTTTCCTTTAAATTCGAAGCGATTAATTCCTCCTGTCATTTTAACTTTGGCCGTATTGGCAGTGATTCCGGAACCTGAAATTTCAGCATCGAGATTGAGCTTGCCAAATAGTGTAGGCGTATTGAAGAAAGTGCCTAAATTAAACTGGTTGGCACCCAAATGTCCTTTGTATTCAATATTATTATTTTTACTATTTTTCTTGAGTGTAATATCTGTTGAAAAATTACCATTTTGTGTAACAAAATCGGCATAAGCATTGAAATCGTTGTAAAATCCTGTAAAATCTCCTTTAAGCATTACATTGCCAAACGAAAGTAATTGCTGGGGTATTTGTATATGCTTAATAAATTTTCCGGGTATAACAAAGTTTTCGATATCGGCTTTAGTAGTTGTAAACTTATCAACTGACAAGCGGATAAAAGTTTCTTCGACGTTAGGCAGACCATTTAAGGAAACAGCGCCTTCGAAATTTGTAGCTTTTCCGTATCCAAATTTGAATTCGCGAAACTTTATGTTTGATACTTTTCCTGAAATTTTCCCGGATAAGGATAGTAAATTATCCATACCTTGCATACTGTTTACAAAATATGCTATATCTTTCATATCTAATTTCGAAGGCCGTATGTTGGATTGTATCTGAACTTTATTCATAAAATCGTTCAAATCATTTGGTTCATTGTATGCAAGACTGCAATCGAGTGAAAGTTTTGTTTTCGGTGTTTCAATCGTTAGGTATTTTAAACCAAAATATCCGGGGTAATACGTTATACGTGTGGATAAATTATTTAAAATAAAGCCTGATTTATCTTTAAATGAGAGTTTGAAGATATTTACATTCAATGTATCGCCATTCATTAATAATGTATCAACTTTAAAATTCATATCGGTCAGCATAAGATTATTTAAATCAATCGTTTTGCCGACAAAATTCATTTTATCCTGGTTCTGAAACTTAAAGCTTGTATTTTTGATTTCAAAAGAGCGTCCTGATATCTTCCAATCGTTTTTTAAGGTAGTAGTGGTGTCTTTTGATTTAAAATACTCAACTAAAAACTGGAAATTGACAACGGAGTCGTTTTTATATTTTACAATGGCTACCTGGTTTTCGTCGAATAGTACTTTGCTAAACTCTATTTTTTTTTTGAAAAAAGAAAGCTTGCGGATTTTACAATCGATTTGTTTGGTGCGTAGTAATGTATTATGATATTGGTCGTTAATATAGATGTCTTCGAGCAAAATGTGCAAACCAAGACTGATGTGGAGTTTTGAAATAGCTATTTCGGTATGTAACTCATCGGATAGACGAGCCGCTATTTTTTGGGCAACATACGTTTGAACCGTGCCATTGGATAAGATAGCAAAGAGAAGCAACGGTAAAATAATAATTACCGAAAAGAAGTAGATTAGTATTTTACGTATTTTTCGCTTAATTTTTTTAGGTTTTGATTGGATTATGAATGAAAGAACAAAAATAATTGAATTTCTTTGTTTTTAGCAAATCTAAGCTATTTTTTTTAATATTTTATGAAATTCTGATTAATCACTGTTTTTTTTGAATTAGGAATGATGAATTATAGAAGATAAGTACTAAGATTCATTTATTGACATATTTGAAATATACCATTAATTTTTCTAATGTGTTTTTCATGAACGCGGATGACTCAGATCCCTTTGGGAAACGCTGATAAAACGGATTATTAATATATGAAAATCAAAATATTCTGAATAATTCGTGAAAATCTGCGTTTACGGAACGTATCCGTTTAATCTGCGTTCTAATGTTTTTATACATTAATTACCGAAACTAAAAATATGTGTATTTGCTATTTACTACTTTTAATACAGGCAAATTAAAACTTAAAAAGAAAGCTATCATCATTAATTTAAATAAAAATTGCAGCTTGTTTTTTGCATCTTGAAGCTGTTAATTGTATGAGAAAATAATTTAAAATATTTATGATTAAATTTCATTGTATTCATTTTATTTTGCCTGAAAGCAAAAAAAATAGCAAACATAAACTACACTATACTATAAACTTATGTTGATAACATTGGTGGATTAATGATTATTCATAAAAAATAAATTTACAATTAATTACAAAATTTTATTATTGGTTTTGTATAAATTGTATATTTGTAAAAAAATGTAGCAGGCTACTCATAAATAGTAATAGCTCACTGCAAAGTTGATCTGAGAAACAAGTTATGCGTACAGGCTAAAAAACATTGCAGTATATTGATAATAATTACAAAAAATTAAAACATAAAAGAATATATGGGACTAAAACCTTACGACAGAAAGATAAGTCAGATTTTTAACAACATTCAATATGATGTTGACTTTTATCAGAGAGAGTATAAATGGAATGATGAACTTGACTATAAACCAGTATCATCTCTTTTGAAGGATATTTATTATCGTTTTGATTTAGAAAAATATAATCCGAATCAGATAATTAATCAAGAAAGTACAGATAAACTTGAATGGTATTATCTAAACACTTTTATGACAAATCTTATTAAAGGGAAAAAGTATATTGTTGACGGACAACAAAGACTTACAACCTTAACATTGATTTCAATTGGACTGTATCATATAGCAATCAAATACAAACTTGAACAATATATAATTGACTCATTAAAAAACTCAATTGTTGGTGTAACTGAATTTGGCAAAACATTTTGGGTGGGTTTCAAGGATAGAGAAACTGCTCTTGAAGATGTTTTGGAAAATAATACTGACTTTACTAAAAGAAAGGATGACAATGTAATTTCAGAAAGAAATATTTATAAAAATTATTCGGTGATCTTTAATAGTTTAGAAAATAAATTTACGACACCTCACAAATTACAAACCTTCATTTCCTATTTTAGACATAGAGTTTATTTAATTGAGATAGAAATTGACAAGGACAAAGACGTTGCTATGGTTTTTGAAGTAATTAACGACAGAGGTGTTCCACTTAAACCTTATGAAATATTAAAAGGTAAAATATTAAGCCAAATTGATATTGCTGACAGAGAGAAATATATTATAATATGGGAAACTCAAATTGAAAAAATTGAGAAGTACGGCGAAAATCAAATTGATGAATTTTTTGGTTTTTATTTTAGAAGCAAGTTTTCTGACAATGCAGAACAGTATAGTAAACTTGATAAAACAAGATACCATAAAACAATTTTTCTTGACGAATATGAATCAAAAATTGGTTTGAAAAACAATGAAGAAACTGCAAGGTATTTTGTTGAAAAAACACTGCCTTACTTTTCTGACGTTTATATAGAAATGCTGAAATATTATAGAGATTATTACAAAGACTTTGAATTTATTTATTTCAACAAATTGAATGATATGGATGGTCAATTTGTTTTGACATTGTCGTCAATCGAATTAGAAGACAAAATGCGAAACGAAAAATTAAAACTCATCCCAAAATACTTTGACAAATTCTTCAGTCTTTTGAATTTGACAAATAGTTATAAATCAAATGAATTTAATACTAATGTCATTTCACTTTCAATTTCAATTAGAAACAAAACGATTAATTTAGCAAAAACCAGCTTTGACAATCAACTTTTATTAGCAGTAAAAAAGAAATATGATAGAGATTCATTAGACGAAGCATATAAATATGAATTCTTCAAGAATGTTGGATACAACGATTTTGGTAGAACTTTCTTGAGATACTATTTCGCAAGAATTGATCATTATATAAGTGATTTTTCAAACGAAAGTGAATACGGAAGCTATTATCAACTTGTATCTCAATCTCAAGGTGTAAATGTTTACCATATAGAACATATAATTACTAATCATGAGGACAATTTAAAATTATTCACAGATGAAGAGGAATTTAATTTCCAGAGAAATAGACTTGGTGGGCTTTTGTTATTAAAAGGAAAGGACAATCAATCTTCTGGTGACGAACTTTATCCTGAGAAATTAAAAACTTACAATGTGATAGGAACATATTATGCAAGGACTTTGCTTCCTGATATGTATCACAAAAAAGTAAATTTTGCTAAATTTATAAAAGACAATAATCTAAACTTCAAACCATATACAACTTATGAAAAAAAAGAAATTGAAGAAAGACACTTATTACTTTATGAATTAACAAAACGAATATGGGAATAAAGTCCGAAATGCTAATTGAGTAGACTTACCTTTACATTAATAAGCTGGCAGGAAACTTATAATAATTACTTTAAATAAAAATCGTAGTGGGACGCTAAGATTAACAGGGTTGCGTTTATATACACGTTAGCCCCCATTTTAAAAATAGCTGCATAGCGATTTAAATGTAAAATATGAAAACTTATCAGATTGACTTATACAAGAATAGCAAGGATAATTCATTAAGATTTGTTCTTGGTTCAAAAGGATTAAAACCTTTAATAGTAATTGGGTTAAATCCGAGTACAGCAGATGAAAACAAACCCGATATGACTATTTCTAAGATTATCGGATTTGCAACTAGAAACAACTTTGATGGTTTTATAATGCTTAATTTATATCCTCAAAGGGCAACAAGTCCTGATAATCTTGATATAAAAATGAATTCATATATTCATACGGAAAATATAGCTTCAATTTTCGACTGTTTGAAAGACTTAAATGAAATTAGTGTTTTAGCTGCTTGGGGCGAGCCAATAAAAAAAAGAGATTATTTAAAAAATAGTCTTTCTGATATTTATAATTCAGTTTCTCATTTAAATATTAATTGGTTGCAAATTGGAGCAATGACAACAACTGGACATCCTCGTCATCCTTCGAGAGCAGCATATGATTTGGGATTAAAAAACTTGGATATTAAGCAATATATATCGTCTTTATGATAAATAAATCAAATAAGGTATTTTCAATATGATAGACAAGTTTAAAAATCATTTCTCTATAGACAATTTTTTTCAAGATTGTAGTAACTTCAAAGTTGACAAACAAACTTATGATATTTCTTATCCTGAGTTTTTGAAATACTTCAGTGATATTAAAACTATAACAAAACATAATTTAGTTATAGGTATTAATTTTACTTATGGATGGATGCCTACAATATTTGATTTTCGTTCTGAAAATATTGATAAGTCAATTGATAAAGCAATTGAAATCCTAAACAATGCTAAGAATGGAATAACTCCAAATATTTCAGAATTTGAAACTTTAAAATCATTATTTAATAATTCATTAGTTGGTACTACTAAGCTTCTACATTTTATTAATCCTGAAATTTTTGCAATTTGGGACAGTAGAGTATATTACTATTTGACTGGAGAGTTAGCACATCACTATAGAATTGGCAACTGTGAATCATATTTGTCATTTCTGACTTTTTGTAAATATCTAACAGAATTCGATGAATACGAAGAACTACATAATTCAATTTGTGAAAAACTAGGTTACACAATGACTAAATTCAGGACAGTTGAAATGATAATGTATCTAAATGGAGGAAAAGCACAAAAAAACAAAAATATTTCACAGAATATATTTTAATTTATAAAGTACTATGGAATCAAACGAAAAATACATAAATGATTTTCTTTTTAAAAAAGCTGAACTAGAGGCAAAAGGAGAACTCTGGAGACTTCGTGTTACCCAAGAAGAATTCCTTTCAGAAATTCAAAGATTGAGAAAGTATGAAATTGATGCGAAAAAAAATAGTACCCTGAATGAATATCATATTCAGCAAAATATTGAAGGTATTATTTCTATAATGTTAATGGACGCTTGTACATTTAAAGAAATGAAAGAGCAAGCTAAAAGACTCAGTGAAGAAAGTGAAAAAGACTTTGCTGAAGAAGCACCAATGATTAGAGAACGATTAATATTAATTGAAACACCATTAAAGTTTCGTGATTCTGTAAATATTTATCTCTGGATTTTCAGGAACCAAATATCAATTGAGATGCTACCTTCAAAAGTAAAAGATGAATTTACGAAAACAAGACACTATGAAAAACTAAAAAACATGAAAAAAATTTAAGAATGAAAGTTGTAAAATATTTATACTGCCAGTAATTAGCTGAGTTGACAGGAAACGTATAATAATTACATTAAATAAAAATTGTAGCGGGACGCTATGATAAACAGGGGTTAGGTATTGTTAAATCAATCTGAAATGAAAAGAGCAATTTTAATAATTTTAATAGTCATAAATTTTCTAAGTCTATATTCACAAGAAAAACATTTTGAGAAAAGAAAAATAAATTTTCCTGATACTTCTTATGTTGGCAAACTTAATTATATAGTACATCATGGAGAAGATAGTGCCTATAATGGTAGAGAATTTCCTTTATTTGAAGGAACTACTCTTAATGATTCTACATTTATAAATAAGCAATTAAAAAATGTAGTAATGTATAATTTTTGGTTTATTCAATGTAGTCCATGTGTGTTTGAAATTCCTATATTAGATAGCTTAGCTATAGAATTTAGTGGTAAAGTAGATTTTATTGCAATCACTTTTAATGAAAAAAACGAAGTATTTGATTATTTGAAAGAGCATCAATTTGGATTTACTCAAATACTAATGAATAGTAAAACAATAGAAAGCCTAGAGGTTACAAAAGGCTACCCAACAACTGTAATTACTAAAAACAATAAAATAATATATTGGAAAAGTGGTGGTAGTACGGCTGACACTTTGTATGGAAAAGATGTATTGAATTGTTACTATAATTATTTGAGACAATTTTTGCAAAATAAGATAAATAAATAACAATGTATAAAATCAAGGGTAATTATCCTGCCAGTAATAAGCTGACAAGAAACTTATATAATCACTTTAAATAAAAATCTTAGCGAGGTGCTACGATTAGCAGGGAAATAACTTAGGCAAACATTATAAAATAAATAAAAATGAAAAAAATAATTATTATTTCAATTCTTCAAATTTTTATTTGTGGTTTGAATTTATTTGGTCAAAATCAGAGATTACTAAAATTTAATTCCTATTGTAATCAAGTTGTTTACAATATTGATACAACTTATCATCTGTGGTATTACAAATCAAACGACAGTACTTTAATAATAAAAGGTTTGCTTGGAACCGGAAATTGCGCAGATGTGCATGTTTTTTCGGCCATTATCGATAGTAATTCTATTGTTTTATCAGAACAAATCATTGACACTATGCCCGTGACTTGTATGTGCGATATTAGAATAACTATGGAAATAGACAGTTTTTACTTTAATACTGCTCATATTAATTTTAATGGACATTTAATAACTTCAACATCTGATTTGAATATCAATAAAAATTCATCCATTAAAATCATTCCAAATCCTGCGAATGACTATTTTTCAATTGATTTACCCAATACTGATGAAGTTACAGCTGTAAAAATAATTGATATTCTTGGTAATGTTCATTATAATAGCTTTGTTACAAACAAATTCGATAAGATTGATATTACGGGTTTTAAAAAAGGTTTGTATTTTGTTCTTATCGGTGACAAGAATTACTCATTGAAATTATTAATACAATAACGATTGCTAATTGAGAAGATGGCTTAGATAGAAATTAGCTGACAGGAAACTTATAAAGTAAACCATATATAAGAAATCAATGCCAAACAAATATGAAAACAAAGTTTAAATTTCTTGCAACTATACTTCTTTTAGTAGCTATGACATCAATAAATGCTCAAGACAGCTTAAGCAAAGACCCTTTATTACAATTTAAAAGTTTCTTTGAAGTTGCTTTGGCTGTAAATCAAACCAGAGTAAATACAAATTACACAACATTTATTACAAAAAATGGTATTTATAATTTTGAAAAAGGAAGTTTAACACCAACCATAGACGGGTTTATTAATTATGGTTGGATATTTAAATCCAATACAAATGAAATTTATACGCTAAAAACAGGTTTGAATGTTATATCAAGAAGTGCGAAATTGACAGACAGCATTGGTACAAATCTTATGTACAGTGAGGGTCTTTTTCAAATTCCAATTCAGTTTGGAATACGCTTGCCCAAAAGATTTAATACAATTAAAAACAATCTCTACCGAGCATTTGATTTAAATATTGGTTTTTATATTGCAATACCATATATAGAAATACTTGACCAAAAAAATAATTTGGATGCCAATGGAGTTTCAAGTTTTGGAAATTATTGTCGCTATGGCTTTGTAAGTGAAATTTCTTATTCAGCATTAAACACCAAAGGGTATGGACACAAAATCGGTCTCAGAGCTTCCATCGATTTAAAGAGTATTACGAAATTTAAAGAAACGAAATATGAATTGTATCCATATTATAGTACCATTGGGATATTCTACAATTTTTTGAATAAATACAACAAATAAAAGCTAAGAATTAATTAGGAATTAGGAAATAGGAATTATGAATTATAAATTGTTAATTGTGAATTCTATTTACAGAGCTTAAATATGGAAGGAAAATTAATACAGGTTGAGATTAGAACTCAAAAAGAAACGTGTCATAATTAATTAAATAAAAAACGCAGCGGGATGCTACGATAAACAGGGAATGTTGGATCAGAAGTTAAGAAGTTTGATATAAATTGGCAACCCCAAAAATTACTACCCTTAAAAATTCTACATTGTTGAAAAAGTAAATATAAATCCCAAGGATTCAACAATAAGAGCTGAGTTTGGAAAACGGGTGGTATGCCAATGGAAAACATTGCAAGGTTTGGTAAACAGACGCAAAGCTGAGACCAATTTGTATTTTTTATAATGAATGGATATTAATAAGGTATTACGAAAAATAAGTAATTATTGTTTTCTACAGTTTGATCATTAATTTAGAATTAGCAATGAAAGGATTAATATGTTTTAATACTATGCACTAAATAAACCTTCCATTCATAGCTTTCCAGCTTATCCAGATGGTTTTACCTATTTCGAGTCCGAGCTTTTCTTTAGATGGTTTGGTAATAGTTATATGAAACATTTCGCCACAGTTGACCATTATATCTATTCCTTTAAAAGAAGGGATGATATCATATATTTCTCCTTTCAATGTGTTACTTGCACTTGAATGCGGTTGGTCGTTTGTGATGATAATCTCATCGGAAGGCAGTATAAAATATCCGTCTCCGCTTGCCACATCGGAAGCCAGGTTAATTTTAATTCCAGAACCCAAGCGGACAGTTGCTATATTGGTATCTGTTTCATACACGAGTGTGGCTTTAAAAAAGTTTCTGATTCCGGCAAACCTTGCTAAAAAAGGATGGTTGGGAGCTTGAAAAATTACATCAGGGGTTCCTCTGCAAATTAGTTTTCCGTCGTGAATGACCGCAATTTGGTTTGCGAGCGATATTGCTTCCTCAAAATCGTGAGTAACATGAATAATTGTAATTCCTTTTCGGTTGAGTTTTCGTAATAAAGCCCGCAACTGATCCTGCAAACGAACATCTATAGCCGCCAGCGGTTCGTCTAATAATAGTAATTGCGGTTCGGCCGCCAATGCTCTTGCCAGTGCTACTCTTTGCAATTCACCACCCGATAGTGTTTTAGGTTTGCGTAGTAAAATATTGCTAATTTCCATTTCTTCAGCCAGTTTTAGTACCCGCTGTTTTATTTCAGCTTTTGAAAATAATCCGGCTTTTAATGCATAGCCAATGTTTTCAGCAACTGTGAAATGGGGGAAGATAGAAAAATCCTGAAACACCATGCTTATCCCTCTTTTTTGTATCGCTTGATGTGTAATGTTTTTGGAATTTAAATAAATAAATCCGCTGTCGACCTTCTCCATGCCTGCAATCAGTTCAAGTATTACCGATTTTCCGGCACCCGACTCGCCCAATATTACAAAATAATCGCCTTTTTCTACACTAAAGCTTATATTTTCGAGCGAAAATGCTTCTAATTGTTTTGATATTCCTCTCAACTCAAGCATTTTTCTTTCCTCCTGATATATATCTTAGCAAAATAAAAAATAACAAAGTGATTAATATAAAAGTAACGGCAACAGGTTGTGCGTAATGAAGACCATAAGAGCCAAAGCGTTCAAATATTAATACAGGCGTAACCATTGGATGGTAAGCAATAATTACAATTGCTCCGAATTCGCTTAAACCACGTGCAAACATCATGACCATACCCGAAACGATATTGCGACCGGCTAAAGGGATAGATATAGTAAAAAAGACTCTTGCCTGAGATGCGCCTAAGCTCATGGCTGTCTTTTCAAGCCTTACAGGAACAGATAGAAAACCATCTCGGGCAGCATTTATCAAAAACGGAACGCTTACAAATGCCATTGCTGCTACAATGCCGAGAGGGTTGCCTACAAAATTTAATCCAACCGAAGATGCTGCTTTTCCAAGTATTGAATCTCTCGATAAAAAACCAAGCAAAGCGATTCCTGCTGCCGAATGTGGGATTACAATAGGTAAATCAACAATTCCCAATACCAGCTTTTTAAAAAAGAAGTTTTTCCGAGCGAGTAAATAAGCCAAAGGTATGGCACCGATAGCCATGAATAGGGTAGCAGCAAGAGATGCAAACAATGTTAAACGGATACTTTTTGTAACTTCTACGTCTTTAATGGTTATAAAAAGATCAGGTGCTGTAGTTGAAATAAACATTCCACCTAAAGGTGCAATGATGAACAATAACAGCAAACCGCCTAAGAATATTATTAAAAGTTTGAAACTATTATTCATTTGCATTCATTGTTTTAAAGAGATCCCTCGCTCACTCGGGATGACAAATCAAATAGTTGATTTATTTTTTGTCATGCTGACGAAGGAAGCATCTCATTTATTTAAATCTCGTTATTTAAAAATCGCCATTCAGGATTAAGTTCATTTATTAATTTCTCTTTTTTACTACGATTCCATCCTTTAAGTTGTTTTTCTCTTGCAATAGCATTATCAATATAAGTAAAGCGTTCCCAGTAAATCAAATAAATACAATTATATTTACCTGCAAATGTTTCTTTGTTATTGTTTGCATCTAATTCATGTTCATAAATTCTTCTTTTTACATCATTTGTGACGCCTATATATAAAACTTTCTTTGATTTATTTGTCAAAATATAAATGAAATAATTGTGTAATCCAATTGGTTTCATATTAGTATATTATTTAATGAGATCCCGAGTGAGCGAGGGATGACAAAACAAATAGTTGATTCATGTTTTGTCATGCTGTCGAAGGAAGCATTTCTTTATTAATTAGGTTTTTGAGTAAGCTTTTTTAAAACTTCCGGAAGTTTATCATAATTTTTTACAATAGGTTTTGTTAAAGGAGGTTGACCATTTTTCTCCATAATTTTTAATCCTTTCTGGCTATCCATCAGAAAGGCAGCAAATGCTTCAGCAGCTTTTCTGTTAGGTGCATTGTAAGGGATAGTAAAACTATATACCATTGCTTCGCCGGTTTGTTTTATTTTTTCGCCGGGCTTTTTTCCTTTTACTTCGAGCTGAGCTAAAGCATAGATTTCTGCAAAATCTTTATTTCCTAAGTTTATTTCCTGAGGTAAATTTATAAATTTTAAATGATGTTGTAAAGCCACTGAACGATAAATGAAGATATAATCAATATTTCCGGTTTCTAATAATGCCAACAAATCTACTTCTTTGGGGCGTATGTTTTGATTATCCTTAGCTTTCATTTTTTCATAAAAACCTTTCAATCCATAATGTTTTTCTGCCAGCTGCAGGCATAGCAACGTGCGATAACCACAAGGATCGGCGTCAGGATCGGAACGACCATAAGCAACTTCTTTTGACAACAATAGCTTTGTCCATGAAGTACTATTCATTTCGTTAACTTTGCGGGCATTGGGATTATAAGCAATTACCATTTCGTTGGTAGCGAATGGAATATTCCAGTTGGTAAAACCGGGAATCAATAAGTTGTCAATTACTTTGTAATCTGCTGATAACAATATATCGCATGGTTTTTTGATTTCTGTTATTTTGCGAGCACATTCCACACTACCGCTTGCTTCTGCAAGTATTTCAATATTGGGATGCAGTGTTTTGAATGAATCTGCCAGTTCCTTAAAAGGAACAGCCAAACTGCCAGCATGAAATACTATTAACTTACCGCTAATACTATCTGTTGAGTTGTTCCTTTGATTTTCTTTTTGAGCCGAAGGATGGCAAGAGAGCATTAATGTAATGATAAACAAGTAAATCGGTATATTTTTCATATTATATTTTTTTGCAAATATAAGCAATATGAATAAATTTACAATTCATAAAAAAATATTTACTTAATTCAAAAAAAACTTAATACTTTTGCTTCGAAATGTATAAATATTCACTACGGTTTTTGTAAAATGAAAATTGATAAAAAGAAATTAGGTTTATTTGCTTTATTAATAAATGTATTTTTATTGTGGTCATGCAGCAAGGACGATAATGCATCGTTACCTTTATTAAAGCTGAAGACAGATGTTAATTATACTGTAAATGGCAGTTATTTGTCTAATCATCAAGTGAAATTAGGGATTATTGCCTCTGGAAAAGATGCTAATATTACCAATTTAGTCATAAAATGTTCAGGGAAAAATTTTACAAAAACTATTGTAGATGAAGGTTGCAATACAGATTTATTACAAATTGATAAAATATTTACCAATGTTTGGGGTGATTCATTACAATGGACGATTTCTGTAATGGATCATAATCGTAATTTTGCAACATTAAACCTTATAACTTACGATACTACAAAAGCTTATGCACCTATTAATTCCTATACCAATATTGAAATGGGAATGCAAAATAACACTACTCTTCCTCAGTTGTTAAATACTGTAAACGGAACACTTTACACATTAACACAGGGGCAACAGTCACCTCAATTAGTGGATGTTTTGTGTTATTACTACGTTACAAGCGGAACACCATCCTATACATTTTCATCAGCAGGAGATTCAGATGCACCCACTTATTACTCGATTATTAGTTCTTTTAATCCAAAAAATTATACCGATTGGGATTATGCAACTCAAATTACAACCTTAGCTTTTGATAACTGCAATAATGACAGTTTACTGATTGCCTCCTTTCATTCGGGTGCGGGTTTTAGCAGTCGCAAATATAAATTTGCCGATGTTGGAAAAGTTGTTCCTTTTAAAACAGCTGCAGGGAAAACCGGATTGATAAAAGTGATTTCAGTTAGTGGAAATGAATCAGGGAAAATTGTTTTTGATTTAAAAATTCAACAATAAATATTTTATAATCAATCAAATTTAATTAATAATTAAAATCTTAATCAACATGAAAAAAGCTTTACTTTTTATTGCAATGTTTATTTTAACAGTATCTCTTAATGCACAGGATACTATTAGTGGTTTTTCATTTCCTTTAAATGATACAATTTCAAAATTCCCTAATTTTGGTTTATTAACCAACAAAACGTATAATATACGCAAAGAAGATAGTGCTACAACTGTAATTGATAGTATTACTTTTACAAATGGAGTTACAACTGGAGATTATGCTGCAACTACAATCAATTGGGATAATGGTGCTAATAGAAAATTTTGGAGTGTTAAATTTAAAGCTCCCAATTATACTAGTTTTAAAGTGTCTTCAAAACAAAGAAGTGGTGGAAACTCACCCGGACCAAAAAACTTTCAATTGCAATGGAAATTATCAGGAGGGACTTATGTAGATGTTCCTAATGGTGCAATTATTTGTGCCAATGACTGGACTACTGGCGTTTTAAATCAATTACCAGTTCCTATTACCGGACAAGGAACAACTTCCATTTATTTAAGATGGTTAATGACAAGCAATCTTGATGCAAATGGAGGAACTGTTGCAGCAACAGGTATTTCTAAAATAGATGATATTATTATCACAGCAACTTCTACAACAGGAGTTGAAGAAACTATTTTCGCCAATACTATTGCAATATACCCCAATCCTTCAAATGGAGTCATTAATGTAGATGCTGTTGATTTTGTAAACGAAATAAATGTTTACAATACTTTAGGCAGTTTAGTTTATCACAGCAAACCTTCTACCCTGAAAAATAGTATTGATTTGAGCAGTTTTGGAAAAGGTATTTATTTTATGAATGTAAGATACGACGATAACTCATACTACACTGGTAAAGTTGTTGTTCGCTAAATAAATATATATTGTTTTGTTTTTTATTCACTTCATCCTTCTCTTATTTTTAGGAGAAGGGTGAATGAATAAAAATATCTTGTAAAAGTAAAATTTATGTATCCCAAAATTTTTCGTTTATTCCTTTTAAGTATTTTAATTCCCTTTTCTTTAGTAAATGCTCAAAAGATTTCAGGTAAAGTAGTTGATGACGAAACTCATCAGGCTTTGAGTGGTGCGAATATACAAATTCTTGAGTCGGGGATAGGTAGCGTTACTGATTCTAAAGGAAAATATGAGCTGTTAAACAATAAAGCAGGAGAATTTACTATTATGGTTAGTTATGTTGGTTATACAACTATCAAAAAGAAAATAATAGTTGAAAATAACAAAACTAACATTCTTGATATTAACATGCAAATGCAAATGATAGAATCAAATCCTATAGTAATTTCAGCTACCCGTACCAAACAACTTGCCAATACAATTCCTGCGAGAGTACAAAGTATTAACAAAACTCAAATTGCATTCATTGCATCGCCTTCCTTAGACGCTACTTTAAGCTATATACCTGGTGTAAATGTAAACAGAACATTGGGCATTTTTGCCAATAAATCTATTGTTAGCATGAGAGGTTTAAGTGGAAAAGATCAATCACGAACCCTTGTTATGATTGATGGCATTCCTATTAACAAAACTGATGGAGGTAGCGTTAATTGGAATTTATTTAATAAAGATTATGTTGAAAATATTGAGGTTACCAAAGGCCCTGTTTCTTCTTTGTATGGAAGCAATGCCATGGGTGGTGCTATTAATATAATTACACGTAAACCCATAAAAAAATTTGAAGGTAACACTGAGTTATCTTATGGAACCTATAATACAAAATCAATTAGCTTTAATGCTGGTGGAAGTGTTTTTGCAAATGCCGAAAAAGGTTTTTATTGGATGTTGTCGAGCTTCAGAACTAAAAGTGATGGATATATAACTCAAACCGATATTAATATTACACCTTATACTGTAAAATCGTATTTAAACGAAGGAGGTGCAAACCTAAAATTAGGTTACGCAATCAATAGTAAACATCAAATAGAAACCAATCTTACCTATTATAATGACGAAAGAGGGGGTGGCGAAACCGTTTATGAAGATAAAGGAAATTATACGCAACATAAAACCTATCATTCAAGAACCAGCTATAAATATACTTCCGAAAAGACCAATATTACCGCCAATCTTTTCATTTTACGCGAAAATTATAAAGCGGTAAATGAATATATTAAGGATGGAACTTATACGCTTTATGATGTTGATTCGAAACGAACTGACGCAGGTTTGAGCTTTTGCATATCACATAAGATTAATATAAAAAATACGATTACCTCCGGTTTTGATTTAAAGCAAGGAAATGTGGATGCTGCTGATGTTTATTATTCTTCTACAGATAAAATAAACAATAAAGGGAAAATGAATTTTGCTGCATTGTATTTGCAAGATGAATACGAAGTAATAAAAGATAAGCTAAAAGTTGTGGCAGGTTTACGTTTTGATTATGCTAAGTATTTTGATGGTGCATTTACTATTGAAACACCTTCCTCTGCAAATAACTACATGAATATCTACCAAATTCAGGATATACCTAATGAAAATTATAAAGCATTGAGCCCTAAAGTTTCTTTGCTTTATACTATAAACTCACATATAAAGTCTTATTTATCATATTCAGTAGGATTTCGTCCTCCTACGTTGGATGATATGTGCCGTTCAGGAAAGATTAAAGGTGGCTTTAAAGTAGTGAATCCTTATTTGAAACCAGAAACCTTAAGTAATTATGAGTTAGGGTTTACATATCAGACAGATAAAATACAAATAACGCCTTCAGTATATTATTCTATCGGTAATGATTTTATGTATTATGTTACTACGGGTGATTCAGTTAATCAAGGTTTCAAAGTAAGTCCTGTTTTTCAAAGCAGAAATATCAGTAAAGTTGAAATTTATGGTTTTGAATTTGGTATCAATTACCATATTTGTAATAATATTTCATTGTTTGCTAATTATGCTTATAGTCATTCACAAATAAAAGAGTATAAGCTTTTAAATCCGCTTACAGATGTTGATATAAATAATAAATTCTTAACCGATGTTCCTAATCATTCAGCTTCTATCGGTTGTTTATGGAAAAATAAGATTGTAAATACATCTATCAACGCAAAATATGTAGGAAAAGAATGGGTTAATGATGCAAATATTCCTGATGATAAATACGGTTTGGATGCTCAATATCCCGATTATATTATTATTGATTTGAATTTCAGAAAACAGCTTTTATCATTCTTAGAAACCAGACTGTCCATTGAGAATTTGTTTGATAAAATGATTTATGATAGCAAAAACCTGAAGGGATACGGACGGTTTATTACTTTCGGAGTAAACTTTAAATATTAAAACAAAAACCAATGAAAAAAAATCTAATTATCTTATGTTTATTGATGCTTAGCACAACAATTAATTATGCACAAAGTGCTTTAAACGTAAACAATAGAAATATTGATACAATAGATGCTACCAATAATTTTTACGACAATGTTGAATCTTATATATTACCTGCAGCAAAAGGTATTGAAATTGCAGGTGAAGTTGAAAATCCTGGCTATGTGGATTTTTCTAAATTACAAAAACATTCAGTTATTGTAAAAGAAACGTTGTTGAATGGTGACAAAGATAAGTTTGTGGGTGCTTATCGTTATGATGGTTACTCGCTTTTCGATATTTTAAACACATTCAAGCTTAAGAAAAAGAATGTTGATGTTTTTCATCCTATTATTGATGTTTATTTAGAGATTGAAAATGCAAAAGGTGAAAAAGTTGTGGTCAGTTGGGGCGAAATTTATTATCCGAATTATCACCATGATATGATTATTGCAACAGAAGTTGCTCGCATAGTTCCATCAAAAACGAAAGATTTATGGCAACTACCTACCGAAAGCAAATTGGTAATTACACATGATTTAATTACCGAACGAAATATTTCTTCTCCCGTAAAAATTACTGTGAAAACCTATCCTTTAGACGTAAAAGTAATAAAAGATTTAAAACCTAACTATTCTCCTTCTTTAACACTTTATAAAAACAATAAGGAAGTAGGCAAAATAACTGGGAATCCTAAAGAATTTCAAAATGAAACCTTGCATACCATTTTTTATGGTAGGGGTAAGGGGATTCATAGTACGCAGCCTTTTACGGGTGTTCAGCTAAAATTGCTGATAGCAAAATATGCAAAGCAAAATCAGGAAAACTTGCGTAAAGCATTGGTGGTAGTGGCAGCTGTAGATGGTTATCGCAGTGTTTATACGTTTAGCGAATTAATGAATCGTAACGATCAACAGGAAGTTCTATTACTAAGCGACGAAGAAACCAAAGAAAATGGTAAATTTAAAGTATTTCCTGCTTGTGACTTCTTTTCAGATAGAGCCGTAAAAGGAATTAATTCTATTTACATTGATGCTCAATAGGGAAGAGTATATTTAAGAATTTAGGAAAGAAAATATATAAAGCTGTCTGTAAAAGATGGCTTTTTTCATTTAAATCTGTTTGGAAATTAAGTGCAGCCAAACTATATTGGTGGCTAAAAATCAATGAGAATGAGTTTGCAAAGATTACTTTTACTAGTATTCAATCTTCCTTATCACAATACTTTCAAGTATTTTTTCTTTAAAACAATATTTCTTAGTCCAATTATTTGCTGTATCGTATTCATATTTATAAAAATAACTGATATTGCTTCCATCAGCATTGGTTTGAATTTCTTCAATTACGTTATTTTTATCATCATAGGTAAAGTTAATCTTTTTATCAAGACTATCTTGTGCTGTAAATCTTAAATTTTCAATTTTATTACCTGCTTTATCATAACTGTAGGTGAATCTCTTTTGTAATTTATTATTAGAATCGAAACTCATATCCTCTATTACATATCCATTTTTGTCATATTTATAGGTGAATTTTTTTTCTAATTTGCCTTCTGAAGAATAACTATTATCCTCGATAATATTATTATTTTCGTTGTATTTATAAGTAATTTTACGCATCAGCTCTCCATCTGAATTATATTGATTTTGTTCTGTTCTAAGACCTGAACTATCCTGAATATATTGATATTTTTTGTCAATTTTTTCATTTGAAGAGTATTTAATGTCTTCTGTTTTATTTCCTTTATTATTAAAAGTATTCAAATAAGTTAATTCAAGAGTTTTGGTTTGTATTTTCCCATCTTCTGATGTAAAATTCAAATAAAATTCACGGATGGTTTTGATGTTACCCTTGAGATTAAGTTTATTAAGGTCATTTTTTTGTGCATAAGTGTGTGTGCAAAAGATAAGAGCTAAAATAATGTATAATTTTGTTTTCATAATTTAAAAGATTAATAGTTAAAATTTAATGCCTAAATCCAGTTCAATAAACCTGCCGGGAGCTAATCCTCCTTTTTTGTCAATGTACTGATGATCGAGTATGTTTTGAATATCGATGGCAAACAGGACGTGTTTGAAGAATTGACGGGATAAGCGAATATCTATGGTTGAATATGGATCAATTACTGTTGCATTTTGTTCGTCAGCCCATTGCTGGCTGATATAATTAAATATTGCGGAAGCATTCACCCATTTTGTTTTCAGAAAAGCACCTGCAAACACTTGATGTGGTGGAATTTCTGCTATAAACTTTCCTTGCAGATTTTTACCTGTTTCGTTTACAGCATTAAATTCAACTATCTCTGAATGATTATAGGTATAATTGGCTTTAAATAGCAGATTTTTAGTAAGTTGATACTTCATAGAAGTTTCAAAACCATAAATATTCACTTTGCCAATGTTTTCACGTTTCAAGACTATTTTATCCAAATCAATTACCTCTCCTGTAGCCACAAAATATTGAAAATCTTTGCCTCTGGAATAATACAAACTGCTTTCAAAAAGCAGATTGTTGATAGGTTTGTAGTTACATCCTATTTCATAACTTGTAACATATTCAGGTTTTAGATTTGGATTTGCCAATTTAAAACCTTTGGTAATTTTTTTTGAACTACACATATCATCCAACGTTCCAGGCATAAAACCTTGAGAAAAGCTGGCATAAACATCAAGTTTAGGATGGACAAAATATTTTAGTGATACCTTAGGGCTAATGTTAAACCAATTATTTGAAGCGTAATTTTCTGTATAAGAAGTAGTAAAACCAGTATTATAAGTAGGATTTTCGATAGAAAAACTTCCGTTGAAAAACTTTGCATAATCGTATCTTAATGCAGCAACCAGCATATACTTTTTTGTAATTTGCAATTCATTTTGAGCAAAGATTGCAGCAAAACCAATTTCCCCTTGTCTAATAGCATGGTCTGTGGAAGTGCGATAAGTATCTTCTGCTTTCATGTCGCCTTGTTTTAAATCGACACCTAAAGTAAGCTTATAATTCTTAGTTATGTTTTTTGAAGCATTCATCCAGATTCCGTAATCGTTGGATGACTGATCAGTATCATACAATTTATAAATATCACCGGTTTCATTCAGTCTTTCGGTATGCTGCCAGAAATAATCGTAATGATAAAAAGTTTTTGCCTGAAATTGTATGTTTCCTTTCAAAAGAGTAGTAAAGTCCATCATTCCAACATTTGAATAATCGGTCAATAAACTGCCGTCAGATTCGAATATCTTAATCCCATCGCTTCGCTGGTCGTGATAAAAGTTATAATTTATCGATAAACGGGTATTGCTGTTAAACTGATAGCCAATTTTTATATCTGATGAGACTTCGTTCATTTTTAATTTGCAATCAGAACTGTCTCTCAGTGTTTCAGGAACATTAATATAACCGTCACCCTTTCGGTAAAACCCATTCACATACCAATACCAACCTTTATTTTCCTTTATCTGATTGCCCGAAAGATTGAGTCTCCCTCCAATTGTGTTGTAGGTAGCAAACAATAGACTTGCTGTTCCTGCAAACTTATCTTCAGGCATTTTGGTGACAATATTAATAATACCGCTCATGGCATTGTTGCCATATAAAGCAGAGTTAGATCCTTTGATAACTTCAACTTTTTCGACGGTTTCAGGAGCTATGATATACCAATTGATACCTCCTCCGGAGGTTTTGTTAAGCGGAATTCCATTATAAAGTACTAATACACGGTTGGTACCGTCCATACCACGCATGGTGACACTCGAATTTTTTGAAAAAATACCCCAACTGCGATTTACATAAACATTAGAAATCGATTGCAGAATATTGTCTATATTGCTTATTGGAAAACTTTCCATATCGTTCTTGTTTAGAACATCCACACTGGCAGCCATACTTTCAATATCTGCATTTGTGCGTGTTGAGTTAATCGTAACGCCTTTTAAAAAGATATTTTTTATACTATCTTGTGCCCATGCTGTTTGAGGTAATATGCATAGAATGAAAATTGTTTTTTTTATAAATTTACTTATTTGCATAAATTTAGTTTGGAAATTTTATAAAGCTATTAATTTCTGTTTGTTACTAGCTATTGTTGAAGCTTAACTGCAAATTCTACTGTTCCGTTTTCCTGCCCGTTAATCGATATAATTTTTAGAAATCCGAATTTTCCGGCTTGCGTTTGAATACCCCAAATTTGATTTGCTGCTAATGCTTTTGCTTTTCTGCCTCCATTGGTAAATATATTGGCAATGATTATACTATCATTTATAGCATTATCAAAGCTGGAGTTAGGAATGTTAATTACACTGCGGCTAAAATAGGTAGTATTCTTAGTTAACCAATATTCAGGGGCATTTGTACCACTAAAAATACCAATAATATTAGCACCAGCAGAAGCGATTGTATTATATTCTGAATTGCTGATAGTGTAATAATATAATAAATCTATCATTGCTTGATTTTGAGTGGCATCAGATAAAAAATATGTAAGTCCGTTATTTAATGATGCAAATGAACCTATTGTTGAATTATTTTGTCCTCCAAGTGTTATGTTAAAACTAAGAATAGGTTTGTAGGCACTTCCATTTTTACGGATAATTATTTCCATGTTATTACTGATTCCATTTTTATTACGAATGATAATTGTAATTTTTTGTATGCTATCGGCATTCTTATATATTATCAAATCTTTATCAATAGAAGCTGCATTAAATCCATAGTCCATCAAACTTTGTGTATTGTTTGATCGAACAATTAGGTTGCAAAGATTTTCGCCACCGTTTGCTGATGCTTTAATTCCTATATATATCTTAGAACCTTCTGCTATCGCTGTATCTGCGGAAGTATATAATCCACCTGTTTTAAATTCAATAATAGGTGGAATTGTATTGGTGCTTTCATCTTTTGAACAAGCAGAAAAGCAAGCAAAACAAACAATTAAAATTGCAAATTGAATACAGTGTTTTTTTATAAATCGAATAAAGTTGTTCATAGAATATGTATCGAAGAGAGTTTATTTGCAACTCGGTAAGTAAAAATGGTTTTAAAAAACTATTTCCAACAGTATGATTATTTTTTCTTATTAAATGCTTTTACCAATGCACTACCTCCCAAACCTCCTATAAATCCAAATACAAAATGAGTAGCCAATGGGTAAAAAAAGCTTCCAAGCAAAGATTCATACACGAAACCTGTTGAAAGAGAAATGAGCAATCGCGAAATTGGTATCAAAGCATAAGCAATTCCGGCAGCAAGAGCCAAAAACCAGATGTTTTTATTTATTTTAGGAAATACATTGTAGAACGAATCTATTGCAATACCAGGCAAAATAAAAACTACTGACATAAAAGGATCTTTAAATCCCAGCATCGGGATTACTAACATAGAAGCTACACCTAAGGATGAGAAAGATGATGCAAAACGAAACTTAGAAATATTTCTACCAATTAATAATAACATCATAAACTCAATGCCATGACGGCCGGGTAAACGTAACGGAATTCTTAAACGTGCATGTAAAACAATTGCCATTGCTCCTAATAAGAATAATAAAATAAATTCGGCTATCGTTAACGAAAGGCTACGCTTTTCTGATGCTATTGTTGTTGTATTCATCTATTTAAATTTATGAGTGCTTACTACTGTGTAAGCAGTTTTATATCTATTTTTGTCAGGGCTTTCCAGTCGTATTCTTTTGAAGTTGATTTTTCTACAATGATTACTGCCTGTTTATTTTTTAAGATGGGTCGCAACCAATCTTCTATAAATATAGTATCAGAATCAGCAACAAAGTTATAATTTTCTTTAATAAGTACATTGTTTATTGTTGAAATATTTTTCAACTCACTTATTGTAAATATACCTTGTATTTCACGCATTTCTTTACCAGCAATCCATAAATACCTTCCGTCGTTTCCGTCAAAATGTAGTCCGATGGCTGCTAAAGAACCAATAACGCCAATTTTATCGCCCGTAAGCCCTTCGAGATAAATATTATTAGCTTCGGCTAATTGATGAGCTTCTGTTTTGGTAAGTATTTCTTTTTTTGCTCTGTGTCCCCAGTTGATAATATCCTGATGAATGTCTTCATACTTAGCAATACACAATCCTGCATCCGAACCATCGGCAGCAATATTCAGCAGAAAATTCCGGCAAATAGAAGTTAATGAATCGAAATCGAATATTTCAGCTTCAATACAAGCCGAGCTATTGTGTGATGTGTAAGGAATATCATCATGAACATACAATTGATGACGAGTAATTCCTGCAATTTTACCAATGTTTAATTCGGCTATTAATTTTCCTAATTGCCTTGACTGAAAACCAGTCCCTCTGCTTTCTAAATTATCGGTATCATCTATTGCTATTAAAACTTTCATGCTTGAGTTTTTTGCAAAGATATACAATATGAATAATTCAACAATTCCTGTTTTGAAATAATGTCTTTCATAAAAAAGAAATTATACTACTTTTGCAGCTTATTTTAAAAAATCAAAAAACATTTTATGCAAGACACTACATCTATCAGAATTATTGACACTTCAGCAAATCCTGCTCCATTGGGTTTATTGGGGTTTGGATTAACCACCGTATTTTTAAACTTAGCCAATGCAGGCATCATTCCATTAAGCAGTATGATAATGGGTATGGGGATATTTGTGGGTGGTATAGCACAGATTATTGCCGGAATTATGGAATCTAAGAAGAACAATACATTTGGAACAGTTGCTTTTACAGCTTATGGCACTTTTTGGATTACCCTGGTAGCTATATGGGCTTTGCCTAAAATGGGTATTGCCGAACCTGCCGATGCTCTATCTATGGGATGGTTTTTAACACTTTGGGGCGTTTTTTCATTAGGAATGTTTATAGGAACTTTTAAAATTAGCTGTGCATTACAATTTGTATTCGGAACATTGGTGCTGTTGTTTGCATTATTGGCAATAGCCGATTTTACAGGCATACACCAAATTAAAGTAATGGCAGGCTACGAAGGTATTATCTGCGGATTAGGAGCTATTTACACTTGTTTAGCTCAAATATTAAACGAATTATACGGGCGCCAACTTCTTCGTTTAGGTGTAGTTAAAAAATAATTTCCAGAAACTTTATTAAGAAAATAAAAGAGCCTTTGCAGTTCATTCATTTGCAAAGGCTCTTTTTATCTTCCAATATCTTATCTAAAATGATTTATCATTAAACTTCATAGCTAAACCTAACGAACAAATCTTCGTCGACCTTATACGTGTGTCTAAACTCAATCAGCAAATCTTCGTCGACATTTTACACTTGACTAAGTGCAGTTTTGTTGGAAAGAAATGGGCTACGTCAATGTTTTAACTTCAACATCTGCATATACCTTGGGTTTTTTGTTAAATAAAATACGCGGAAATAAAATAATTGTATTTTTGTAGAAGAAATAAATGCTATAAGTTGCGATTATATTGGTGATAGCAACAAATTTAGTCAACAGACCTTATAAACATAAAATTAAAAGTATATGCAAACAACAAAAATCATTTTAGGACTTGGAATTCTTATCTCTCTTTTCAGTTGTGGTCCATCAGCCGAAGAAAAAATGAAAATGGTAACTGCTAACGATAGTACATCAAATGCCTTTATTTCTTCAACTGCTGCAGTCGAAAATAAAAAAGACAGCCTACATAAATTTATAAGAACTGCCGACTTGAAATTTAAGGTCAAAAGTGTTATCAATTCAACCTACAATATTGAAGACATAACAAATAGAAACAATGGTTTTGTTACATATACCAACTTGAGCAGTAATATCGACCATGTTACAAACACAGCTATTAGTGCTGACTCTTCACTTGAAACAACATATTATACTGTTTCAAATTCAATTACTTTACGAGTCCCAAACACTAAACTTGATACAACATTAAAAGAAATATCAAAAAATATAGACTATTTGGACTTTAGAATTGTAAAAGCTGATGATGTTTCTTTGCAATTACTTTCAAATAATTTGACACAAAAGCGTTCTGCAAAAAATGAAAAACGATTAGCAAATGCAATTGACAACAGAGGGAAAAAGCTTAACGAAACAACTATTGCAGAAGAAGTTTTATTAAGTAAACAAGAACAAGCTGACGTTGCAAAAATATCTAATCTTTCTTTGATTGACCAAATTAACTTCAGTACGATAAATATATCAATCTATCAAAGACAAACAATAAAGCGAGAATTAATATCAAATGACAAGAATATTGACGAATACGAGCCAAGTTTTGGAAGTAAAATTCTTGATTCATTAAAATTTGGCTGGAATATTTTAGAAACATTCTTAGTTTTTTTGATAAAACTATGGGGGCTATTATTATTTGGATTAGTAGCTTATATTCTTTATAGAAAATTTGGACGTAACTTCAAAAAAGAGCATAAAAAATAAGATTATTGTTCATCAACCCATCGGGTACGCAGTTCCCGACGGCATAAATTTCAAACATTCATAAATTCAAGTTTTAAGTCATGCTATAATGAGATTATCAATTACAATAATACTAATCTTTTTTGTGCTAATAACTTATTCTCAGCAAAGACTTGTTAAAAAAAGAATCGAGACGTCTATTTGGACTTACACGAATGACAAGGGAAAGGAAAAAACACAGACCCAACTTGAAAGTTTCGTTGTTTACGACAAGCAAGGAAAAGAAATAGAATATGGAGATTTTGGTGAATCATTTGGGAAACAAGTAATAGGCAAAGATAGTTCTGTTTCTTGGTTCTGTGGCAAGGACTATTCTAAAATCAATGCAGTTGACTTTACAACCTACGACAAGGACGGTAGAAAATTAAAGGAAGAAACATGGTTCTATAAAGACAATAAAAAAAATTGGACTTCTGGGTATACAATTTTTAAATATTCCACCTTTGGCTTGTTAATAAAAGAAATTAGATTTACCGAGAAAGATAGCATTGAAAAAACAGTAACATATATCTATGACAACAACAATTCAAATAATATTGAAATAATTGACAGTACATTTAACTCATATTATTCGACAAATAAAATATCTATTCATAAATCAATAAATCAGTTCGACACTTTAAATAGAATCGTTTCTACAACCGAGTTTTCAAATGCTAAACTATTATTAATAAGAAAATTCTTGTATCGTGAAGGAACAGATATTACAACCGAGCTTCGTTATAATAATGCAAATGACACAAGCTTATGGTCAATAACTGAAACAAAAATTGGTTATATTAAGCAGTTTCCTTATCCCAAAAAGAAGTTAGAAATATTTTGCAAGGTTATTAATTCATCAACAGAGAAAAGAGAAATTTATATTTATAATAAAGAGTTTTTACTTGACAAAATTGAATATTATGCTGGTGTTATGCTGACAGGATATTCTAAATTTAACTATGAATATTATTGAAAGAAATAAAAGCAACTAATCATTAATCCCTCTTTACCGGCGGAGCCCACACTGCCAAATGTATGCCTTCAATACTTACCTTACGGTTTTCGAGTTGTACTACCACACCCGAGTGCACCTTTTGCATCATACAATGCGAAGGTAAAAACCTCACAGTATCGCATACCTGAGGCAGTTTCCCTTTAATAATACCTTCAAAACCGCCCACCATACAAACACCCACATCTTTAAAATCCATATTACCATCAAGTCTGTTGCAAGGACCAATCATCGATACCGTAATTAAACCTTTATTGGTATTCAGCACTTTTGCAAAATGTATCATCGGGCATGCCAGCGGACGATAGCGTATAATATCGCCTGTATTAATTTCTTCTTTCGAGAAAGGGTAGAGGGTTTCCCTGCACGAATGTTCGCCGGGCAATGGCTCTAAAATAAAATCAGCTTCATACTTATCCACCAGTCCATAAATGGTTTCCTTGGGCGCATCAACACAGTGTTTAACGTTTAAGTATTCATTTAAAGTATTTCTGTTGTTTGCAAACCGCTCCTGATGCAGTATCGTGCAGTTATTTAATTCAGATGTTGAGTTTATCAGCGCATCTGCAAATTCTTCGCATTTCCTGAAACCACAAACCCCGCAATTAAAACCCGGTAAATTTTCTATAATATTTTTAATCATTCTTTGTTGTTATTCTTTTTAATAAGCAATTGTTGGTAAGAAAACCATTCAATTACTTGTTTGCATTGTTTTAATTGTCATTCCGAACAATAGTGAGGAATCTCATAAAATAAATAAATGTATGAATAAATGAGATGCTTCCTTCCTCAGCATGACAAAAGAGAGCCTTTATAAAAGCAGAAATCTAAGATTATATCCTCACTCTATCTTCCCGATTTCTAATTCCTAATTCCTAATTATTTTACTCCCCTTCGTAAAACTGAAAACCATCTATTCTTCGTAAAATTCCTCTATGATGCGCTTTATTAACCCTTGTTTCGCCTACACAAAGCGTACAAATTGCCAATGGAGCATTGTGTCGCAATACATCATCACCCGATTCAACAGCTTTCGCAAGCATTATTTCTTCGGCCAGTTCCGAACAACCCTTGCCACTTAAACCATTTATTTCAATAATTTTAGCATTCGGATTCATTTCCAATACACTTTCCCTGAAAATCTCTCTTTCGGCTTGCGAAATCACATCGCCTTTGGTAATAGCTACAATATCGGCAGTACTCAAGAAAGGACCTACTTTCATAGGCGTATTGGGTCCGCTGGTAGCATCAATTACACAAATACCAAGACTTCCCTTTGTATAAGGCGAGCAACGATGGCACAATCCTGCTGTTTCTACTATCAATAAATCCGATTTGTTTTTTATAGCGAAATCCAATAATTCTTCGGTATTGTAAATACCGAAATGATCTGGACACATATCTTTTGATAATCCAACCAATACAGGCACACCTGTTTTCGCATATCTTTTATCATCATCGGTATATAAACAATCTATTTTAGCTACCGAAGGCTGTATCGATTTATTCTTTAAATGATTGATTGCATGAAGCAATACAGATGTCTTTCCTGAGCCTGGTGTTCCTGCAACAATTACAAACTTCATCATTATATTGCCTTTTTAAGTAAAACTTCTTCATCAAAATCCAGACTAAACTCTTCAATCAATTCGCCATATCTTACCATTTCGCGAAGCTTCATAATTCTTCTATCCAGTAAATTAATATTTTTTGAAACCATTTTTTCTTTGGCTGTAGTAGTGAGTAGTTTTTGCATAGAACCATCCTGCATTACAATTCTTCTTTCTGTCATTAAAGCCAGCACAGGGTCGTGGGTTACCACCAATATTATTTTACCATGTCCTGATAATAATTCCAATGCTTCGTGTTTCTTAATACCTGCATTTTCAATTTCGTCAATCAAAACTATGGGTGAATTACTTATTATAGCTACATCTGCCACCATTAATGCTCTTGATTGTCCGCCACTCAATATAGTTAACTGATGATCTTTATGAATAGGTTCTCCCGTTAAGCGATTGGCATGTTCAATCACTGTATTTACACAATCCTCATTTTTTCCGCGACACTTGGCATGCTTTTTCAAAAACTCCACCACTGTCATATCAGCTAAAAAGTTCATGTTTTGGCTTAATTCAGCCACCATTTTCTTTTTAGGATTGGTTCTTTCCTCATATGAAGGTTTAAGCCCATTGATTAATATACTTCTTTTGGAATAGGTATCGTATTGAGCCATTTGTTCAATATCTCCAATTAATGAGCTCTTCCCGCTGCCAGTTGGTCCAACTATACCGATGATTTCGCCTTTATTAATTTTTATGGTTTGCAAAGGCTCTTGTTCTCCTGTTTTTCCATAACCGCCTATAATTGTGATGCTCTCAATCATAAAATATATTTTAGTGATAGGTTCATTATTATTTACAAAATTATACATTAAGTTCACAAACTTAATGTACATTTGCATTAAATAAATAATCAAAAAACATTAAATAATTCATATTGTAAGCTTAAATAGAATAGCTATGTTCGAAAATCCATTACCCTTATACAATTGCGATGCGTGTTTTTTTAAAACAATCAGTTCTTTACATCTGTCAGCTGATGAATTTGATATAATTAGAAAAATGACCACACAATTGCATTTTGAAAAAGGTGAAACTATATTTAAACAAGGAGCTAAGGCAACACATGTAGTTTTCTTGCACAAAGGCATTGTAAAGTTTAACTATCAGAATGAAACAGGTAAAAATTTTATTATGACCATTGTTTCCGGTCCAAAGATATTAGGAGGTGCTAATTTATTTTTCAAAGAAATAAATGTATTCTCATTGATAGCAGTCGAAAATTGCGAAATATGCCTAATAGACAATATTGCATTTGCAAATGCCTTAATGAACCATGGTGCTTATTTGATGGCTTTGTTCAGAGAATCTATTGAGATGTTTCAGGTGCCGATTTTTAATTTTATAAGCTTAGCACATAAACAGGTAAATGGCCGAATTGCTGATATTATCCTGTACTTGTCAGAAAATGTATATAAAAATAATGAATTTCAATTAACATTAACGCGCAAAGAAATTTCGGAATTTGCAGCATGTTCTCACGAAAATGTAATTACAACCCTTTCGAAGTTAAATAAAGAAGGTATTATTACATTAGAAGGTAAACATTGCAGGATCAATGATGTTAATAAGTTAAAAGAAATCAGTAAACACGGTTAATTATAGCAATTCTATATGATAGTATCTAAAAAAACACGTTATGCAATGCTTGCACTTACCCGATTGGCCAAAGAGTATGGAAATGGTGCCATATTGATTAGTGATATTGCGAAAAGTGAAAAAATTCCTCAACGATTTCTCGAAAATATATTGCTTGAACTAAAGAAGCAAGGCTTTTTGGGAAGTAAATTAGGGAAAACAGGTGGTTATTATTTGCTCAAAAATCCTAAAGACATTGCTCTTTCGGAAATTATAAGACATTTTGAAGGAACGGTTGCTTTATTACCCTGTGTTTCAGAAAGAGCTTACCAAGCTTGTGAATTTTGCAAGGACGAAAACACTTGTAAAATAAGAAAAGTATTTAAAGAAGTAAGGGATGCTTCTTTTGAGATTTTCAAAAAAGCAACATTAGATACATTAATTTAAAAGAAATTTAAAAACCAGCTTCTTCTGCTTTTTGTTTTAAACGAATATTTAGCATATTCACAAAATTTTCTAAAGGTTTACTAGCCATCATGCTAAGCATAGGATTCAAATCGGCAAAAAATGTTAATTGAGATTCTGTTTTATTGGATTCCAATGCAACAAATGAACATTTTAGTTCAAAATCAAAGGGTGTTTTGCCATTAGGTATAATCATAATGGTATGAAACGGCATTTTTTCTTTAATTTGCATACTTAGATCTGTCATACCTTTGATGGTAAAAGAACAAGTATTTTCAGTTGATTGCCAGTTAATAATTTGCTCCGGCATCAATTTACCAAAATTATTAAAATTGCTCAAAAAGGAATATATTTTTTCTTGAGAATTATTGATAATCAAATTTTCGCTTTCAATTTGTTTCATTAATATTAGTTTAAATTAGAATCCTTCTTTTATTTTATTTTCTGACCACAACTCTGGATTTTCTCTCCATTCGTTCAGAGAAATTAAGTCATCATCTTTAATGTAATTTTGTTCAACAGCTACTTTAATCAAAGTATTATAATCGGTTAAAGTGATTAAAGGAAGTTTTGCCGTTTTAAAACTATCTTCTGCTACTTTTAATCCATACGTAAAAATAGCAACCATGCCTTTAATAACACAACCTGCATCATGTAATGAATTAACAACATTTAAGCTGCTTTTCCCGGTAGAAACTAAATCTTCAACAACCACAACAGATTGACCCGATTGAACAACACCTTCAATTTGATTAGTTAAGCCATGTTTTTTTTCTTCAGATCTTACATAAGCGAATGGTAAACCTAAATCTTGGGCAACCAATACACCCTGAGCAATACCACCGGTTGCAACTCCTGCAATTAAGTCTATAGTTCCATATTCTTCATTTACAATGTGTGCAAACTGCTGGCGAATAAAGGTTCTAACCACAGGATAAGATAAAGTAATCCTATTGTCGCAGTAGATTGGAGATTTTCTTCCGGATGCCCATGTAAAAGGGTGTGAATTATTCAATTTTATTGCTTTAATTTGCAATAAAAATTCTGCTGTTTTTAAGGCTGTTTCTTCATTAAATTTCATAGTGCAAATGTATAAAGTTTTTGTAAATAATCAATCAATTCATTTTGTAAAAACTATCAACATTCATTTGTTTGATAGCGAAGATATTGAATTTTATCAATTTCAATCAAAAAAAGCATTATTAGCTGTAATAGCCGATTTTATTGATAAGAAACTAACGCAACGATTGTATATCTATTGTCCTGTAAATTTAACGGAAGTGTTTTCTTTTTTTAAAGCTCAGTATATTGAAATTAAGGCAGGTGGTGGCTTGGTTTGTAATGCCGAAGACAAGTATTTGTTTATTTTTCGTCGTGGGAAATGGGATTTGCCTAAAGGGAAAATGGAGAAAGGTGAAAGTATTAAAACAACAGCTATTAGAGAAATTGAAGAGGAAACAGGTATGGATAATTTAACTGTAATAAAGAAATTACCGGATACTTTTCATATTTACATAGAAAAAAACAAGAATATAATTAAACACTGCTATTGGTTTTTAATGAAAACAGATAGTAAGAAGATTTTAAAACCTCAAATAAAAGAAGATATTACAAAGGCTGTTTGGTTAAAAAAAGAAGAAATAATAGATACAATATCTAATACTTATTCTTCAATTAGTCATCTTGTTTGTAGTTATTTAAAAATTGTAAACTAAAGTTATTCTTTAGATTCTATTTTTACTTTATTCAGTAAAAACAGAAACTCATTTTCTATATTTTCACTTGGCTTTAAAGCAGGAAAATTTATAATATTTCCGCTTGGATCAAGCAACATGAAAACAGGATAGGTGAGAACTTCATATTTTTCGAGCATTTCAACATCTGCGTATAGAAAATGCCAATCGTATTTATGTTTTTCGAGATAATAATAGAGGTTTAGTGGTTGTTTATCAGCAGAGATGGAAACGAAATTAACTTTATCACCAAATTTCTTTTTTAATTCGGCAATTGATTCATTCTCTGTCATACATCCTGCACACCAGGTAGTAAAAAAACCGATATAAGTGTATTTTCCTTCAAAAGATGCTAAAGTAAATGCTTCGTTTTTAGTGTTTTTTAGCTTAAAATCAGGAGGTTTGTTGCCAATTTTTAATTTGTTAAATGAAATAATAAGATTTTTAGCTATTAATTTATGTTCTTTAAATTTAGTTTTACCCGAAAATTTGGAAAGCATTATAATAATATTATCATTATCATAAGCTTGAGTATAATATAATTCTTTCATGCCTTTTAAAAATACCAGTTCTCTTATTACTTCATTTTTTACCATAGTATCTCTACCGAGAGAATCGAGAAGGCTGATATAATTTTTATCTGCAATCAATTGTTTTAAGTCATTCGTGTTTAAAGAATGCTTTCCTGTAAAGAAAAATTTTTCGTAAAATTGATTAAAGAAAGACATATATTCTTTGTTATTATACAAAATCGATTGATTCATAATATAGGAAGAATAGAACTTTTGAACGTTTTTTGTACGTCCTATCTGCTCCATAACAGCAATGGAATATTTTATATAAGTGTTTAAGAAACTGTTTTTTGAAGTTGGAAATATATTATTAATTATTACTTGGAAAGAGTCGATTTTTGATTTATTACGATTTCGTATTGTTTTAAAATTGTTGATTATAAAATCGTCGAATAAAATATTAAATCTACTTATTTTTTGATTCAGTTCATTGGTATCTAAAGTGTTGAATGTGATTTCAAGTTTCTTTTTATTTAGAAAAGGACTTATTTTATTATCATCTTTAAAATTTAACGGACTTATCTTGATTGAATAACTTTTGCCAGGTTCAAGATAAATTTCTCCTTTGTATATATCAATCTGAATTTGAGCAAAAATACACTCATTAATAGATGTTTTAAGCTTAAAATTTCCTAAGGAATCAATTGTGGTTTCATCTAATTTTTCAGTAAGCTCTGAAATATAATCAGAAAATGTAATTAATTTTATCTTTAAGTCTTCAGCACCCAATGCATTTCCTGTAATTGTTGTATTTTGCGAATGTAAAGCAAAAGAGATAATAAAAATTAATACAAATGATAAAACAGTTTTTTGCATGATATTACAACGTCTTGTTTTGCTTAAAATTGTGTCAAAGATAAACAAATCTTTGACAATACATAATAGAAATTGAGCTTATAAAACAATGGAGTTATTAAAATTATTTCGTTAAAAAAGCTGTCAATAAAATACTGACAGCTTTTTTAATTAAGTAGGTTCTTTTTATAAGTTCTTTAAAATAAATTCAGTCATACGGGTATATAAATGAAAACGAGTTATACCACCATAAATACTATGGTTTTTATTGGGATAGAACTGCATTTCAAATTGTTTGTTGGCATTTACCAATGCCGTAATTAAATCCATGGAATTCTGAACATGAACATTATCGTCACCGGTTCCATGTACTAATAAATACTTACCCTTTAGTTTTTTTACATGGTTAATAGGAGAGTTGTCATCGTATCCTGAAGGATTTTCCTGTGGGGTACGCATAAAACGTTCGGTGTAAATATTATCATAATATTTCCAGTTGGTTACAGGTGCAACAGCAATACCTGCTTTAAAATAATCAGCTCCTTTGGTCATGCACAATGTGGACATATAACCACCATAGCTCCAACCAAAGATTCCGATTCTGTCTTTATCAATATATCTTTGATTACCAAAATAAATGGCTGCACTAATCTGATCTTCTGTTTCCAGTTTTCCCAATTCTTTATAAGTACATTTCTTAAATTCTTCGCCTCTGAAAGCAGTTCCTCTGTTGTCGACAGAAACTACAATGTATCCTTTTTGAGCAAGCATTTCGAACCAGCTTAAATCGCTGTATCCATAGCTATTGGTAACAGTGTTGTGTCCTGGTCCTCCATAAACATACATGAATAAAGGATATTTTTTAGTAGAATCAAAATCAGCTGGTTTTATCATCCAATAGTTTAATTCTACACCCTCTTCGGTTTTTAGTTTACGGAATTCTTTCTTTGTAAAACCGAATGTTTTTAATGTTTTTGTAAGTTTTTCATTGCTTTCTAAAACCTTAATTTCTTTACCATTTGCAGTATTGATTGAATAAATACCGGGAGTATTGGCATCAGTAAAAGTTCCAATATAATATTTGAATGTATTGCTAAAATTAGCATCATTGGTGCCTGATTTTGTTGAAAGTGTTGTTTTTCTGCTTCCATCAAATTTTATTACACAAAGATCTTTGTTATAAGGTGCTGATTCTGCTGCTATATAATAAATGAGTTTGTTCTTTTCATCGATACCTTTAATGTTTACTACATCCCATTTTCCTGTGGTTAACTGTTTGATAAGTTTTCCTGATAAATCGTAGAGATAAATATGGTTGTAACCGTCTTTTTCACTTGTAATAACAAATTGATTGTTATTTAAGAATTGAATATCATCTGTAATTTCAATGTAATATTTATTGGTTTCTGTATAAATAATTTTAGAACTTCCATCATTGGCATTATTGAGGAGGATTTCAAGTTTATTTTGCAGACGGTTCATTCTTAAAATAGCCAGCGTATTGGGTAGTGCTGTCCAGTATATGCGGGGAATGTATTGATTGTTTTCCGCACCAATGTCCATTTTTGTTATTTTGCTGGTATTGGCATCATAAGTAAAGATGTTTACAACTGAATTGTCTTCTCCGGCTTTGGGATATTTGTATTCATATTGTTCAGGGTATAAATCGCCCCAGGTGGTCATGGTGTATTGTTTTACTTTGCTTTCGTCGAAGCGATAATAGGCTAATTTGCTTCCATCGGGCGACCAAAAGAATGCTTTGGTAAAACTAAACTCTTCTTCATATACCCAATCAGTGCTTCCATAGATAATGTTATTGTTGAGTCCATCAGTTGTGATTTGTAATTCTTTGTTATCGGTAAGGTTTTTAACAAACATATTGTTATTTCGGGCAAAAGCAATTTTATTACCATCAGGTGAAAACTCTGCCAAACGGATTTTTCCTCCTGAAGATAATTCTGATAATTTGCCGGATTTTATATCCCAGATGTAGAAATCAGAAATGGATGAATGGCGGTAGATGGCTTCGGTATTAGTGGAAATTAATATTTTGAATTCATCTTTGCTGAACTGATAATCGTCTATTTCTAATTTCTTTCCATCGGGTAGTTTGATGGTGGATGCATCTATAATAAGCGATTCCATGTTACCATCCCGATAGCTGTATTTTTTTATACTATTGGATTCGAGTACGCAATAATGCTCTCCATCTTTCATGGATCGGATTTCGTTGATAAAAGCCGGACGAAAACTGCCCTTTGACCAGATATCTTCCAGTGTGATTTTTTTAGTGGCTTCTTGAGAAAACCCGGCATTGCTCAATATGAATAAGCTGATGAATGTAAATAGGAATAGTTTCTTCATGATTTATAATATAATTGAATTTTGAATTGAATAAAACGCAAAAGTAAGGTTTTCTGTAATTAATAAAACAGAAAATTAGTATTTTTCGATGTCTTGATCTAATGTGATGATATTGTTGGGGAAATAGAGGATAAAAAAACAATAGAATCTGATTTCAGGCAACTTATACATTTTTGGCGAATGACTACCTATGAATGATGTATATATAACGCAAATGCAGAATGACTACCTATGAGTGATGGATATATATCCGGCAAACACATGAAGACTACAAAAAAATCATTAAAAGTCATAAAACAGTTGTGGGACGACTACTTAAAAAACAATGGTAGATAAGATAAATTAGATATGAAACTTTATTCCTTTATAAACTTACTCACCATGCTATTATTATCATTATTTACTTTTACCACATATATACCTTTGGCTAATGGTGCAATATTAAGATCTGTTTGTGGTTGTGTTAATTCTTGTTGTAATAGTAATTTCCCTTGTATGTCGTAAATGGAAACTGTGGTGTTTTGCAACTTTGTTTGTTGCTGGAGGTTTATGCATAGATTGGTAATAGCAGGGTTGGGTGATATTGTAAAGTTATTATTAAGTTTTATTTCAGTAATTCCAGTCATTTCAGAAAGAGGACGTTTCCATACTCCACTATTATTTGTTCCTGCAAACAGATAATTATTATTTATAGATAATGATTCTATTTCAAGATTTTGCAAACCTGAATTTACAGCAATCCAGCTATTACCATAATCTTTAGAAATAAAGACACCTTTACCTTCAGTACCCAGAAAAATAATAGTATCAAAAACTGCTAAAGATTTAGTAAGAGTATTAGATATTCCATTATTTATTGCTGACCAATTATACCCATTGTTAGTTGACAAATTCATTCCCCAAGTTGTGGTGGCTGCAAAAACTTTATTGCCTATAGTTGCAAGTGCGTTTACACCATAACAAACAGGAATTCCACTATTTACTGAATACCAATTATTCCCATTATTTGAAGATAAAAATAATCCATTGAAATCATCTCCTAATATAATATTATTTCCAATGAAAGCAAATGCTAAAATAGTAGAAATTGATGCACCATTCCTTTTATCAATCCAATTATTCCCATTATCTGTGGATAAATAAAGCGCACCTGTACCACCTGCCCAAATATTGTTTCCATTTATAGCTAAAGAGTAAATAAAATCATTTGATATTCCGTTTATTTTCTCCACCCAATGATTTCCCATGTCATTTGACAAAAAAACATTTCTTATTGCTCCAGCAAAAATATTACTATCTTTTGATGCTAAAGTATTAACAAAAGTGTATGTTAATCCATTGTTTACTTGACTCCAACTATTACCATTGTTTGTTGATCTATATATACCATAATAACTTCCTGCATAAATACATGAATCCTGTATAGTTATAGAATTAACAGTAGTGCTATCTAAACTTGTTTGCTGCCATTGTGCATTCGTCATATTAAATGCAAATAAAGCAATCAATAAAATACATAGTTTTTTCATAATCATATGTTTTAAGTTGTATTTTGGATATTAGAACAAAGTTACATATATTTTATATCTAAACAGGAAAATAATATTTTTTTTAATACTGACAGGCCTTTTGTAAACTTAAACGAATAGTTATACCTATAAGTATTTTATTTAGAAACCTGAGAGACTTGTCTATTTATAAATATTACAAATCAGCTCATCACCTCATCATTTTACTGTTGCTTTATTAAACTTTCTTATGGCAAACTTATACGAAATGCAGGCCAATACAAAATAAACGACCATCTGAACCATCATAAAACCCCATTCGGCAGTAAGTTGGTTTAAACCGGCACCGCAAATACGCATACGAATATACATAGGAATCATGCTCGTACTTGGGAAAACATGGGCAATGGCATATAAAAATGGAGGAATGGATTGTGCCGGCCACGAGAGACCACTCAAAAACAATACTACAGGCGAAAGAAACACCATAAACAACAAAGAATACACCCTTTCCCTGAAGAAAACACTTATAGCCAGTCCTAGAAACGAAACCGTAAGCAAATAGGGGATGAGTATAAAAATGACATTTATTACACTGCCGTTATCTGGTAATCGGAACCAATGGTGCAATATTACCATGCAAAAGATGGCATTAAAAATATAAATAAAAGTATAGGCAAAGGATTTGCCAAGAATAACAGGAATACTGCCCCATTTTAAGTTTACTTTTTTATGAATCACATGAAATATATTCCGCTCACGTTGCGTACCACCCATCATACCAATGCCTATTAACATGGTTTGTTGTAAAATTAATATGATGATACCAGGCAATACAAACGAGCCATAACCACCCGAAGGATTGTAAAGGTTTTGCACATCTACTTTTAAAGGTTCTTGTTGTTCAAAAGCCTGCTTAACTGCTTTGCCTTCTGCCAGCATTCTTTTTATTTCGATGCCCGCACTTAAAGTCCCTACAGCATATACCGCACCCCCGTACACTTGTTTGTAAAGCAAGAAATAACTTACATCACTATACACTACTACATTGGTTTGCTGTCCGCTTAATATATCTTTTTCAAAATGATTGGGAATCAACAAAACTCCTTTTACCAATCCCTGATAGAATAATTGTTCTGCATCCTTTAAACTTTGAGGTTTGTAAGTAACATTCAACTGTTCAGAAGCATCTACCATTCTGCTGGCTTGGCGGCTCATAGCCGAATGATCGAGATCAACTACAGCTACAGGAATGTCGCGGATAACTTCTTTTTCATAAGCAATTGAATAAAGCAAAGGATAAATTACCAGGGCAATCATAAAAATTAATACAGCTCCTGCATCTTTAAAAATGGATTTCAGTTCATTGGTAAAGAAATAAACTATCAGTTGCAAGCCGTTTGACAATGTTTTCCACATAATAAATTGTATTAATATTTCCCCCAGTGTTCTTTGTTCAGCAATAAGTGTTTTAATCGTGGGATCAGTAAAATACCCAGAATGATAAATGCCCAAAGAGCATACATAGGCGCAATGCTATTGGCAGCAGGTTCGCCTCTCAACGACTGGCTTACAAATATTTTAAGCCAATAGGTAAAAGGAAATACAGAGGAAAAAGCTTGTCCGAAAGCAGGCATGCCGTCAATAGGAAAGGTAAGCCCCGAATATGTTAAAGCAAGCATAGAATAAGCACTTCCTAATGATAAACACAACCTTAGGTTTGAAAAAAGCCCCAGTAAGAATATAGCAAAGAACTGATAACTCAGTATTAATAGAAATTCACTAATCAATATAATATGAAGCTTGCCATTGAGCGGTAAGCCGAGATTGTAAAACAAAATTACATTCATAAATACTGCAATAATGCTAAAGATAATGGTGTAAGGCAATATTTTTCCTATTAATGCATAAATGATATTTCCATTGGCTTCAGCCAGCCATTTTGGCCCTGTTCCTCTTAATAATTCTGTACCAATGGCATGAATACTACCTAAAAGCGTAAATACAATTAATACAACAGGCATTAAACCCAACGTTAGAAAATACGAATAACTGATATAGGGATTAAATAATAGGACAGAATGCAATTGTATGGGCATAATTCCGGCAATAGCTTGTTTTTGGGTTTTTCCCTGCTGCAATTGTTTCTTAAGTTTAATTCCGGCAGATACTGTGCTTAATGCCTTTCGGATGCCACTGTTCATTAATCCCGATTTTACTACATTGGCATTGTTAAGGTAAAGCACTATCGTTGAACTTTCTCCCTTTAAAATATCCCTTTCAGTATTCTCAGGAAGATAGAGTATTGCATCCACTTTTCCTTTTTCCATGGCATTGCGGGCATCTTCCACACTTATATAGCTTCTGTCAACAGCTGCAATGGAAGTAGCATCTGTCATTCGGGATATTAAACGCGAAAGGCTGGTATGGTCATGATCAACCACTGCTATCGGTAAATCACGGGGTACATTGGCCGAGAAAATCAGCATAATTAACAGAAAAGCAAGCAATGGACCAATAACCGTAATCATTATCAGCGCCCATTTACTCAGAATTCTATCTGTTTCCCTTTTCATTACCCGCATTATGGGGTGTTTGTGTGTCATAATTATTAATTGAATAATTTAATAATTGATTAATTGAAATAACAGCTTAGTTTATCTTTTTTGAGTTCTTGCGTATTGTAGCCATTATTTTTAGTATTTCTTCTGTTTCAAGATATAAATCATTTAATACTTCCTTTTTCATTATTTCTGATTCAGATAATAATTCCAACCAAAATAGGGATTCGTCAGCTTCTTCAGTTACTATGCTGATTTTGCTGTAAAACTCCTGTTGAGACCTTGCTCTGCATGCAGCTCTGTAGTTTGCAGCTACTGAAGTTGCCGAACGTAATAATTGTTTACCGATAATTTGACTTTCTGTGGCTTTAGGCAAAACCTGAAATAGTTTTATCACCCTGAGAGAAAACACTTTTGTTCTGGTTTTTAATACCTCTCTAAATTCAAAATCATTCATCATTTAATCTGTTAATCATTTACTCGTTTAATCAATTAATCTGTTAATCTGTTAATCAATTAATCAATTACTTTGTTACTATCTTCTTCCAGTCCACCAATGCACTCATGCCCGGCCTAAGACCTTCAACTTTCTCTACAGGAACCGCATGTACTTCAAATGTCTTCATATCAAAATCGCCGGCTGTTTTGGTAGCATTCCAGGTGGCAAAACTTCCCAGAGCATGAATATAAGTTACTTTTAATTTAAGCTCTTTCATACCCAATGCAGGAAAACTAGCAACAAATTCACTGCCCATTTTTATAGAAGCCAATAAGTCTTCTCTAAGATTAAATGTAATCCAGCTATCATCCAATTTAGCAAGGGTAACTACCGGATAGCCGGCAGAAACCAGTTCTCCTGATTCTGCAATAATATCGGCTACTTCACCATCAACAGGAGCGTAGATACTGGTTTCTGTCCTGAAGCTTTCAACTTCGTTGATGGCTCCTTCTGCTCTTGCCACCATTGCTTTTGCAGCATTTTTATCTTCTATTCTTGTCCCTTTTTGAGCTTTTTCCCACTGTGCTTTGGCTGCATTTGCTGTTTCAAGTGCTGCTTTGTAGTTGGTTTCAGCTTCATCACGTTTTTGAGCAGGCATTACACCTTCTTTATATAAATTATTTACACGATCAAAAGTTTTTTGAGCCAATTCATAAGCAGCCTTGGCTTTTAAATAAGAATTGTATGCTGACTGTATATCTTCTATGTCTGCACCAAAAATAGCCTTGCTGTTTTGTGCTTCGGCACCCTGTAATGCAGCGTTGGCTTGCTGTAATTTAGCTTCTATTTCAGGGCTTTTTAATGTAAAAAGCAATTGACCTTTCTTAACCCAATCTCCTTTATGCACAGCCATACTATCAATACGACCAATCAGTTTAGAGGCAACTTTTACCTGAGTAGCTTCTACTTCACCCTGAACTTCTATTGGTTTTGGACGACTAATAATCCATGTGGAATAAATAAGGAAAATTAACAATGCTCCAATTCCAATGGCTGCCAATAAATTTCCTTTTTTGTTGAATAATTTAGTTTTCATCTTTATATATTTTTATATGATTGAATAATATGATTTTGCAAAACCGCTAAGCGGTTAAAAAAACTAATACGTTATGGGTAAAATTTCATTGTGACCGCTAAGCGGTTACTTTATTATTTTTTAATTATTTAATTTCTGATTGATAAGATTCTGTTTTTACATTTGGATTTCTTTGATAGGCTGTAAATTGTTCCGAAACTCCCGAAAACTCTAATAACTTTGCCAGCGTTGTATCGTATTTATACATTGTTTCCAATCTTTCTATCAATATTTTTGAAAGAGCCAGACGGGCATCTACCACATCTGTCGAGTTTGCCATCTCTTCATGAAATCCTTTTTCCCTTACTCTCAAATATTCTTTTGCATAAGCTCTAGCTGTTTCTAAATCGGTTAATTGCTCTTTGTACATATTGAGTTCCTGATATAGTTTGTCTATAACCGTTTCTATGTCAGACTCAGCTTTCAACTGATATTCTTTGACCTGTTCTGTTTTTAATGAAGCTGCTTTTATCTTTCGATAACGGGCAGCACCATCAAACAGCGTCCATTTCATTCCAATGCCTACTAGCCATTCGGGAGTATAAGGCGAAAGATCTTTGTTTGCAATGTCGTACATCCCAGTTATAGCTATAACTGGGAAATAATTGGATTTTTCCACATTATAGCCTTGTATAGACAATTGTTTTTTTGCTTCTACCTGATGCAACAAAGGATTGTTTTGTTTTGCTAATTTCTTATAATAGTCCATTGATTCAATACTATCCAGATAGAAAAGAGAAGATATAGGTTCTATATTCGAATCATCGTCTTGTGCAAGCGTATTCAGTAAAGCCTGGTTTAGAATATTAGAAGTGCGGCGAGATTTATTAAGTTCTCTTTCTGCCTGCGAATGAAATACCCTAACATTTAATACATCGGCATTGGCTATAAAACCTTGTTTCTCCATTTTCAGAGCGTCCTGCAAATGATTTTCCATACCTTTAAATACATCCAATCTCACTTTTTCTGCTTGTTTGGCAAGACATAAACCATAATAACGTTCAACCAATTCGCTCACCAATTCGCCTTCTTTCTGACGTTCTGCTTCATCAGCTTCAGTAAGTTGTATAGAGGCTGCTTTGTTAGCAGCTCTTATTTTTCCACCCACATAAATAGGCCAATCAAAAGTAGCATCTATCGTTCCAAATTGCTTTTTTTGAATCAATTTGTCCCATTCACCATTTTCTACTTGCAAAAGTCCATCGCTTATCTTTTTTCGAATCATTTGTGTAGCAATATTATCAGGAACACCCGGTATTGAAAAATTACCATAACTACCCAGAGTTTTATAAAGAGGTTCAATGGCATCTCTTACAGGTGTTAAATCCAAATGTAAATCTTCTGATATTGCCATATATTGAGCTGAAATACCAATTTTAGGCAAGTACAATCCTCTCGCAGCTTTTACAAGTTGTTTTTTTTCCTGCTGTTGATAATCTGCTTGCTTTACAATGTGACTATTCTGTTTTGATAAATCCATTGCTTGCTCAAAGCTTAGTTTCTTACTTTGAGTTTGTTCTTGAGCTTGCAAACAAGGAAAACTAAAAACAACAATACTTATTAAAACTACTAAACTATTTGTTTCAAATTTCTTCATTTGGTTTTATTGTTTTAAAGAATTGATACATAATGTTAATACTTCATCCACTTCTTTATCTGTTAATTGTGTATTATTAAAAAAGCTTTTCAGTCGTAAATTAATAAATTGAATAGGGTAGGCTACACCCATTAAATATATTTCTTCTTCGGTAACATCTTTTCTTAATTGGTTTTTCTCTAAGCCAATTTCTTTGATACGTTTGCACAATTCAAATATTCTTTCTCTTTGACTTTCAATTAAATTAAAATTATAATCATGCATCAATACAAACAGAAATTTAATTCTATCAGGCTGTTGTTGTGATAGATTAATAAGAGATCGTATTAAATGTTCAAATATCTCCCAAACTGAATGTAATTCATCAAGTAATCTTTCAATTTTGTTTGCCAATTCATCTACATTGGTAAATAATAAATCGTTTACCAATTCATTTTTACTGCTATAGAATCTATATAAATAGCCTTCGGCTACACCAGCATTTTTTGCAATCTTCGATATAGAAGCACCTCCATAACCATTTGCTACTACCATTTCAAGCGTAGCATCCTTAATGCGTTCTATTTTCATATCATCTATTAATCTTGCCATATTATATAATTGAATAAGTATTCATTCATTTAAAACGCGTGCAAAATTAAATAATATTTTCATATACCAAACAAATTTATAGAAATATTTTTAATGAATTGAATTTAAAATAAATAATTACATCAAATGTATCGCAAAAAGTTTGCAAAGATGAAACTTTGAAGAGAAAAAATGTTTATAAAATATTAGGAAATGTATTGTATGAAATTAATCTTCATAATATACTATCTCATTCTTAATAATGTAATTATGACTATAACCCTCACCTTCAGATTGGGTTTCTATCAACATATTTTCATAATAAGAATAAGTAATTGTAGCAATTACTTCTTCATTTTCACCAATTTCTTTTTGGGAAGAAAGTTTGCCATTTTCATTGTATTCAAAAGTATAGGTTGTACTTAGCAATGTGCTGTCTTCAACAAGGGAAATAATTTGATTATTATCATCATATTTATAGCTTGATCTTTCTGTAAGCTTTCCTTTTTTATCGTATTTTAAAATTTTAATTTTATTCCCTTTCTCATCGTATTCGTAAGCAATTTCTATGCGTTCATCTTCAAATGCATCGAAAGTAATTAATTTTATTAAATATCCATTTGAATTATAAGAATAGCTTTTCTCTAATATTAAATTATTTTCCGAATCGTATTCACCTTCATTTTCTATATTTTGGTTTTGATACTGAAATGTATGATATGATTCAATTTCATCATCAGTATTTACCAATTTCTTTTCAATAAGTATATTTTCGGTATTGTATGAATAAAATATGGTATCGAAAGTATCATCCTGATAAAATATTTTTTCTTTTTCTATTAAGCCTTCATCATTGTATTCAAATTGACGTTTTTCAACTACTTCATCAGTGTCATAAAGTAATTCTTCAATCATTTTGTTTTGCTCATTGTATGAATACTTTATATGTTCTGCTATTTCGCCGGAAGTATCATAAGTTATAGAAACAATAAGATTACCTTGAATATCATATTCTACATGCGACATTATATCGCCAGTGATTTCAATAGTTTCATTAGAATCAGCTTCAATAAATGTATTAAAGCGATATTTATCGATGCTTTTTATTGCTGTGCTCATAGTCTTCTTTTTATCTGTTTTTTCGATTCAAAAGTAAAATATTTATCCAGATTTTCGTTATAAATAATTCAATATTTTCTTGTATTAAGGTTATTTATTCTTCGGCATCCATAAATTCTTCGGAATCAATGTAAGCTTCTTCCCTATGTCCGAAAAGCGAAATAATTTTTCCTGTTAAAAAACCAAAGATTAATGCTGATGCGATGGTAATTAAAATCCCCGATAACTGACTGGATACATTTAAACCATTAACCACAAAAATGGCTGCAAAACCTCCCATTAAACCCGGCAAACCATGTAAATTTGTAACACCACAGGTATCAACAGATTTTATAAGCTTGCGTTGTTTGCTTTGTACTACTGCAAATCCAATGGTAGAAATAGCTCCGGCTAAAACACCAATCAAAATTGCAGTTGGATGACTTGCATGGTCGCAGGTAGAACCAATAGCTACACCTCCTGCCAAGGTGGCATTGGCAATATCTGCTATGTTTATTTTTCCACGAATTTTCCATGATAAAACATAGGTTATTAAAGTAGATCCACACAAAGCCATAAATACATTTACTACGGTGTGCGGAATGGCTTCAACAGGAACAAGCGCTGCACAAAAACTTGGCCAGAAAACCCACAAAACCATACTTCCCAAAATAGAATATCTATCGCTGGTAGCATCTGCTTCAATTGGTTTTTCGAGTTCATTTTTGGTAGTCATCGACATAGCAACAGCTAAACCAAATAATGCACCATACGCATGAATAACAATAGATCCACCGGTATCGGCAAAGCCATCTTTTATAATTCCAAAACCATTTTCGATAATAATCCACTCGTTGAGCATGTAAAACGGAATAAAAAGTAAACCCAAAATAAGGTATTGAAACATTTTTAAACGTCCCAACACAGCACCGGCTGCAATTAACAAACTGGCGGCTCCAAATTCAGCTAAAATCAATTCTTCAATTTCGCTTTTAGCTTCTCCAAAAAGTACCGAAGTATGAATTAAAAAATATAGCGGAAGCGAAATACTTACCAATAAGAAAGTAGCTGTTAGTGCAGAACGTCCATACTTTTTTATAAATACCATCAGAAATCCAAAACCTATCAATAGCATTGCCATGATATGAATTGCTCGGTCGTATTGTTGTACTTCTAATATCGACGAAAATTTACTAATCGTAGCGTCCTGAGCAAAAAGATTGATAGTAGAACAAAGAAAAAGTAGCGTTAGCGAAACAATTCTTGAAATTACTTTTTTGTTTTTCATACTTTTTAAAATTAGATTTATAAATTGTTTTTCATTAATATATTTGTTTTGTTTCTCTTTAATTTTTATCTAAAAAACTTTTGTTTATTCCTTTATTTTCTCATTTATCATTTTTTCTATTTCATTCAACTTGTTTAAAGGAACGGAGTTTAGAATTTTTGTAAGGTTGAAGGTTGTTTCGTTTCGTTTGAGGGTTATGAGGGGGTGATTTTCGTTTTCTTTGTCTTTTTGCTCGGGTATCCATACTAATAGGTCGTTTGGGGTGCATTGCAGCATTTCGCATAGGTTTTCAACGTCTTTTAAATTGAGTTTTTCGATGCGATTATTTGCAATTCTGGTGGCAAAATTAGCGGAGTAACCACTTTTTACTAAAAAGCTGAATGGTTTATCTATTCCGCGGGCTTTGAATACACGATTGAAGTTAAATACTAGCATAATGTGGTTGTTTGTTTTATGTTTGACTGACGCAAATTTATAAAAATTTACGCCTGTTTGTAAAATAAATACGTTTAATTTAAAAATAACTACCCTTTATTTTAAAATGAATTCGTTTATTTTGAAAATGCAGTAAGTTTATTTAAAAAAAATTACGTTCGTATTGAAAATATTTTCACTTTATTTTAAAAATATATCGTTTTAATTTAAAAATATGTAGCTTGTTTGCAAAAATAACTAGCTTGTTTATAAAATTCTGAAGTAATTCTAATATTTGTCTTCATTTATTTTAGAATTGATTTATTGCTTTTTGTTGTTAAACCCCGCTTGGAGCAAGGTGCTGTTAGCTATTGTTATTTTTTCTTTATTGATACTAATTTCCATTTCCCATTTTTGCCAATATATGTTCTAGTAATTTGATTAACATATTTTCCTTTTTTTTGTATCATGTGAGTATTATCAAGTTCCACTTTTCTAATAGGTGTAGCTTTAAAATCTTTTAATCTAAATGAACTTTCTGAAGAAACCCCAAAGCATCCAGAAACTTCTTCACATGTTATTATCTTTTTATCATTATGATATTCTGGAAATGCCCAGATACCATCAGCAGTATTTACTAATTTTATTAATGTTAGTGTATTGTTAAGATAAATTTCAGTCCATTGATTCCCGTTAACGTTTGTCATTGTCCAACAAAGTAAATCCTGATTCCCATCATTATTAAAGTCAGCAATGTAAAATGATGGCACTAAAAGTTCATTACTATCTGTGATGAAAAAAATATGATTTATAGTGTCAATTGACTTCCAAATGCCATTCATATACTGTGAAAGCACAGAATTAGAGTCATTTATTATCTCAATTAAATATTTGTTGTTGTTTTTACCAGTCAAGATAAATTCTTGAATTAATCTTTTATTTAGCAATTCAAAACCACCTTCAGATAAATGTTCAGCTTTTATTTTAAAATCTAGGTAGTATGCAGAATCATTCTTTTGAGCATAAGTCAATGAATAAATACAAATAAAGAAAAATATTATTAATTGTCTCATTTTATAATAATGGCTAACGTTCAGCAGCTTGCTGTCTGGTGGGGATTGTATACTTCCTTTCCTTTCAGTCTGCTGCTATGTTTTTACTTGTCGTTTATTTCACTTTGTTGTTAAACCCCGCTTGAAGCAAGGTGCTGTGTGTGCCCTGCATGAGCTGAGCACACCCTTCCGAAGCTCTATAAATATTT